>NZ_JAUSXR010000001.1:318917-637835 GCF_030816155.1 Arthrobacter woluwensis
ACGGCACCCAGAAGACCGACACCTCGCAGCTCGGCAACGCCCTGGCCGGTGTGACCTTCAAGATCACCCCGGTGACCTCGAAGAACGGCCAGGCCCTGGACCTGCACACGCAGGCCGGCTGGGATCTCCTGCAGGGCGTCAAGGCCTCGGACGTGACCGCGGCGAACGGCTACGCGTTCGGCACCCCGGTCAGCGTGACCACCGGCGCCGACGGCTCCGTGACCCAGTCCCTGCCGCAGGCCGTGTACCTGGTCACCGAAACGGATCCGGGCACCAACAACGTCATCTCCCCGGCCCAGCCGTTCCTGGTGACGCTGCCGCTGCCGCAGAGCAACGGCAACTGGCTCTACGACGTGCACGTGTACCCGAAGAACAAGATCAACACCACCACCCCCACCAAGGAGGTGGCCGATCCGGTCGCTCCGGTGCTGGGCTCCCAGGTCACCTGGACCATCAACGCCCCGGTGCCCGCCCTGGCCACCGGTGACACCTACAAGTCCTTCGTCATCACCGACCAGCTGGACTCCCGCCTGAGCTACACCTCCGCCACCGTGGACGGCTTCACCTCCGGCACCGATTACACCGTCACCGAGTCCAACGGCCTCGTCACCATCACCTTCACCCCGGCCGGCGTGGCCAAGCTCTCCTCGGGCCAGACCGTCGTCGCGAAGGTGACCACCAAGGTCACCTCCCTGGGCGCCGATGGCGTGATCAAGAACAGCGCGACCGTGAACACCAACGGCTCCAAGGTCGACACCAACAAGCCGAGCACCAACTGGGGCCCGCTGCAGATCCTCAAGTACGCCCAGCAGGACGAGAGCAAGACCCTCTCCGGCGCGCACTTCGAGATCTACACCGCCAAGGACGCCGCTCAGCCCGTGGGCACCCTCGTGACCGATGCCAACGGCAAGGCCTCCATCAGCCTGTGGGTCGGCAACAACGAAGTCACCAGCAAGACCTACTGGGTCAAGGAAACCCAGGCTCCGGCCGGTTACACCCTGCCCCAGGATCCGTGGACCCAGGTCACGGTCAAGGCCAACGGTGACACCGCCCCGGTCGTGCTGAAGATCGCCAACACGCAGCAGCCCGCCGTGAGCCTGCCGTTCACCGGCGCCGAGGGCCAGCTTCTGCTGACCGTCACCGGCATCGCCTTGGTCCTGCTCGCCGTCGGCGCAGCGCTGGTCATCAGCCGCCGTCGCGCAGCACAGCGCTGAGACCGGTGACCACCACCAACGGGTGAGTTCATGAACGCTCCCAGCACAGCGCCGGCCCCGGGCACCGCCCGGGGCCGGCGCGCTGCCCGCCCCGTCCGCACCTGGCGTCTCCCGGTGGCCGCCGTGGTGGTCGCCGTCATCGCCCTGGCCGGGATGGCGGTGCTCCTGTACCCCACCGCGGCCTCCTGGTTCTCCCAGCTCGAGCAGTCCCGCGTGATCGCCAACAGCGCGACGTCCGTGGACGCCGACCGTGGCCGCGAGAACGAACAGCTCCGCCTCGCCCACGCCTACAACAAGGCTCTCGCCTCCGGCGCCGTGCTCGACGCCAACCAGCGACTGCCCACGGGCGAGGGCAAGAGCAGCGACAGCTCCCTGAACTACGGCTCGATCCTCAAGGACCCAGCCACCGGCGTCATGGCACGCCTCATGGTCCCGTCCATCGGGGTCGACCTGCCGATCTACCACGGGACCTCGGACGAGACCCTGCTCAAAGGCCTGGGCCACCTGGAGGGCACCTCGCTGCCCGTCGGCGGTTCCGGCACGCACTCCGTCATCACCGGTCACCGCGGCCTGGCGAACGCCACCATGTTCACCGACCTGGACCGGGTCAAGGAGGGCGACATGTTCAGCCTCTCCGTGGCCGGTGAAGTGATCAGCTACCGGGTGATCAACACCCAGGTGGTGGATCCCGATCAGACCAAGCCTCTCCAGGCGGTCCCGGGCCAGGACCTGGTCACGCTGGTGACCTGCACCCCGCTCGGCATCAACTCCCAGCGCATCCTCGTCACCGGTGAACGGGTCACCCCGACCCCTCCCGCGGATCTGGAAGCCGCCGCCGCGCTTCCGACCATTCCGGGCTTCCCCTGGTGGGCCGTGATCCTCGTCGGCGGACTGCTGCTCGCGCTCGTTTACGTCTGGCGCAGCGGTTACGCGCCCCGTGTCAAGGCCGTGCAGACCGCTTCCTGAAGGGTCCGCACGGCGGCCGACGGTTCCCCTGAGGGGTGGCTTGCGGCTAAGATCACATGCTCAGCAGCCAGCCGATCTGGCTCTCAGTATCCAGCGACGTGTACTGGCCATCCCGTGTCCCGAGGAAGCGCCCATGCCGTTGAACAAGACCCTGCCCTCCGCCGTCCCGAACCCGGCCGATCCCAGCGAGGAACTGGCCCCGGAGCTGCGTGCCGACGTGCGCCGGGTCTCCACCCTCCTGGGACAGTCCCTGGTGCGCCAGCATGGGCCCGAGCTCCTCAAGCTGGTCGAGCAGGTGCGCCTGCTGACCAAGGAGTCCAAGGAAGCGGCGCGCGGCGTCGGTGACGCCACCGGGCCGTGGAGCGCCGACGACGTCGCGCAGCAGGTCCGCGAATTGCTCTCCTCCCTGCCGCTCGAGGAGGCCACGCGTCTGGTGCGTGCCTTCGCCTTCTACTTCCACCTGGTGAACGCGGCCGAGCAGGTACACCGCGTCCGCGTCCTGCGCTCCCGGGCCGAGAAGGACGGCTGGCTCGCGCAGGCCGTCACCGAGATCGCCGAACACGCCGGCACCGAGGCCCTCCAGGACCTCGTCAACGAACTCGACGTCCGCCCGGTGTTCACCGCCCACCCCACGGAGGCCTCGCGCCGCTCGGTGCTGGACAAGCTCCGCGCCCTCTCCGACGTCCTGTCCGAACCCACCGAGGACGGCACCGCGGCGCGCAGCCGCCAGGACCGTCGACTGGCCGAGATCATCGATCAGATGTGGCAGACCGACGAGCTGCGCCAGGTCCGCCCCACCCCGATCGACGAGGCCCGCAACGCCATCTACTACCTCGGCAACATCCTCACGGGCGCCATGCCGGAGGTCATGACCGAACTCGGCGACCTCCTGGCCGAGCACGGCGTCACGCTGCCCGCTGAGAAGGCCCCGATCCGCTTCGGGTCCTGGATCGGCGGTGACCGGGACGGCAACCCCAATGTGACCGCCGAGGTGACCCGGGAGATCCTCCAGCTCCAGAACCAGAACGCGGTCCGGATCGCCATCTCGCTGCTGGACGAGCTGATCTCCGTCCTCTCCAACTCCACGGCCCTGGCCGGCTCCAGTGAAGAGCTTCAGGAATCGCTCCGGGAGGACCTGGCGAAGCTGCCCGGCCTCGACAAGCGCGTCCTCGAGCTGAACGCCCAGGAGCCGTACCGCCTCAAGTTGACCTGCATCAAGGCGCGCCTGCTCAACACGGGCCGCAGGATCGCCAACGGCGGCCCCCACGAGCCGGGCCGCGACTACGTCTGCACCGAGGCGGTCCTGGCGGATCTGCGCCTCGTGGAGGACTCCCTGCGCGAACACTCCGCGTCCCTGGCCGCCGACGGCGCCCTGGCCCGGGTGCAGCGAGCGGTCGCCTCGATCGGGCTGCAGCTCGCCACGCTGGACATCCGCGAACACGCCGACCACCACCACGACGCCGTCGGGCAGCTGTTCGACCGCATCGGCGAGCTGGGCGGCCCGTACGCCGAGCTCTCCCGCGAGGAGCGCTGGGAGGTGCTGCGGGCCGAGCTGGCGTCGCACCGCCCGCTCTCGGGCCACCCGATCGTGCTGGACGGCGCCGCGGACAACACGTACAACGTCTTCCGCGTCATCCGTCAGGCGCTCAAGGCGTACGGCCCGGACGTGATCGAGACGTACATCATCTCGATGACGCGTGGCGCGGACGACGTCCTGGCGCCCGCGGTCCTGGCCCGCGAGGCGGGACTGGTCCAGCTGCACGGCGAGACCCGGTATGCCAAGATCGGCTTCGCGCCGCTCCTGGAGACCGTGGACGAGCTGCGGGCCTCGGAGCAGATCGTGGACCAGCTGCTCTCCGACCCGTCCTACCGCGAACTCGTGCGGCTGCGCGGCGACGTGCAGGAGATCATGCTCGGCTACTCGGATTCCAACAAGGAGTCCGGCGTGATGACGAGTCAGTGGGAGATCCACAAGACGCAGCGAAAGCTCCGCGATGTGGCGCTCAAGCACGGGGTGCGCCTGCGCCTCTTCCACGGCCGCGGCGGTTCCGTGGGCCGTGGCGGCGGGCCCACCTATGACGCCATCCTGGCCCAGCCCAACGGTGTCCTGGAAGGCGAGATCAAGTTCACCGAGCAGGGCGAGGTCATCAGCGACAAGTACTCGCTGCCCGAGCTGGCCCGGGAGAACCTGGAGCTCTCGCTGGCCGCCGTCATGCAGGGTTCGGCCCTGCACCGTGCGCCGCGCACCACGGAGGAGGAGCGCGAACGGTACGGCCAGGTCATGGACGTCATCTCCGACGCCGCTTTCGCCCGCTACCGCTCGCTGATCGACGACCCTGATCTGCCCGCGTACTTCCTCGCCTCCACCCCGGTGGAGCAGCTGGGCCAGCTCAACATCGGGTCCCGCCCCTCCAAGCGACCCGATTCCGGGGCCGGTCTGGGTGGTCTGCGGGCCATCCCGTGGGTGTTCGGCTGGACCCAGTCCCGGCAGATCGTGCCCGGCTGGTTCGGCGTGGGCTCGGGCCTGAAGGCGGCCCGGGAAGCCGGTCTCGAGCACGAGCTCCGGGAGATGGCCGAGCGCTGGAATTTCTTCGCCTCGGTGCTGTCCAACGTCGAGATGACCCTGGCCAAGACGGACATGGACATCGCGAGCCACTACGTCGGAACCCTGGTGCCGGAGGACCTGCACCGCCTGTTCGACGCGATCCGTGCCGAGCACGCGCTGACGGTCGAGGAAGTGGAGCGCCTGACGGGGGAGACGGAGCTGCTCGAGGCTCAGCCCACGCTGCAGCGGTCCCTGCGCGTCCGCGATCAGTATCTGGACCCGATCAGCTACCTCCAGGTGGAGCTGCTGCGCCGTGTCAGGGAGGAGGCGGGCTCCGGGGAGTCGGAGATCGCTGAGACCCTGCAGCGCGCCATGCTCATCACCATCAACGGCGTGGCCGCCGGCTTGCGCAACACTGGCTGAGGCTCACGGCGCCGGACGGCGCGGGACGGCGCGGGGACCGGGAGACCGGGCCCCGCGCCGTCGCCGTGTCAGGGCCAGGTCAGGAAGCGCGACGACGGCGGCGGGTCACCACGAGCCCCAGCACCGCACCCACGAGCACGCCCACCGCGAGGCCCAGCAGTGAGCTGACCCAGAACGGCAGGCGGGTGGTCTGCCCGGTCACGAAGCCGAGGCCGATCGTCCACGTCGCCCACAGCACGCTGCCCAGCAGCGAACACGCCACGAAGGTGCGGGTGGGGATGTCGGCGATTCCGGAGCCTGCGGACAGGACCAGTCGGCCGCCCGGCAGGAACCGCAGTCCGATGATCACGCCGTAGGTAGGGGTCCGGCCCGCCCGTTCCAGCGCGCGGCGGATGCCCGCGTGGATCTTCGAGGTGAGGCTCCACCGGTCCATGAGGTGCGCGAGCCGCCGCTTGAACAGCAGGAACACCGCGAGTTCGCCCAGGAACGACCCGAGCGCGGCGAGGGCCAGCGCGAGCGGAAGTGAGCAGTGGCCCTCGGCCGCGAGAGCACCCGCCGCCACCACGACAGCCTCGGACGGCAGAGGCGGGAAGACGGTGTCCGCCATCACCAAAGGGACGATCCACCAGTAGAGCGCGGTGCTCCACGTGGCGGGATCGGAGAAGTCCATGGCAACAAGGTACGTCACCGGGGCCCGGGGTGGGGCGGGAGTGGGCTCGGGACGCCGTGCCGAAGGGCCGGTACAGTGGGCACGTCCGCTGGTGCGGATCACTCGTCCGGAGATCTTTGGGGGTATTTCCATGGGAAGACTGTTCGACGGCCCGGGGCCGGTCCTGCTCATCATCGTCCTGACGCTGGGGGTGGTCGCGGCGCTCGTCACCCTGGCCGTGGTCGTCGGCTCGCGGCCGAGCCAGGACGCCGCGTATCTGAACCGGCTGCGGGACGGGCAGCTGACGGTCGAGAGCCAGACGGCGTATCTGCAGGGCGTCGGGCACCGTTCGCAGGCCACCGTGTTCGGGGTGCTCGGCCTGTTCGTCCTGGGGATCGTGTTCGGACCTTTGGCGATCGTGCAGGCCGGCCGGGCCGAGGCTCTCGGCGTGACGGCGACGGCGGGCAAGGTCCTCGGCTGGATCGGCGTCGGCTTCGGCGTGCTCTGGGTGCTGGGGTTCGGCATGGGCATGGCCGGCCGTTTCGCGAACTACTGAGCTAAGCCTGCGGGCCTGAAGCTGCCGCGCCGGACCGCCGAACTGACCCGCGGGGCGTCAGCCCCGCCGCGCCTCCGACAGCGTCAGCTCGCTCCGGTACTCCACGGGCTTGCCGGACAGCGGATCGACGAAACGGATCCCGCGGGCCAGGAGTTGGAGCGGACGGTCGTAGTCGTCCGGGGCCTTGTCCAGGAGGACCGGGTAGAAGGGGTCGTTCAGGATGCCCAGCCCCAGCGACGCCATGTGCACCCGCAGTTGATGCGTCTTCCCGGTGTGCGGCTCCAGGCGGTAGACGGCGCGCCCGCGGGGGTGGCCGGCGTCGTCGTGCGCTGCCGTCCGGTGCGCCGGCTCGATGACCTCCACCCGTTCGATGCGCGTCTCGGTGTTCGGCTCACCGTCGACGACCTGCGCCAGCAGGTAGTCGCGGGACTTGGTCATGCGGTTGCGGACCAGCGCCGGGAATTCCGGGTCAGCGAAGCCGTCCTCGGGGACGACGGCGGACACGCACTCGTACTCCTTCTGCACCTTCCGCTTCTCGAAGAGGACCTGGTACTTCCCCCGCGTGTCCGGATTGGTGGAGAACAGCAGCACGCCCGCCGTCATGCGGTCGAGGCGGTGCATGGGGATGAGATCGGGGATGTCGAGCAGCTTCCGCAGCCTGACCAGGGCGGACTCCTGGATGTAGGTGCCGCCCGGCGTCGTGGGCAGGAAGTGCGGCTTGTCCACTACGAGCAGGTCGCCGTCCTGATGCAGGATGGAGAGCTCGACCGGCAGCCGCTCCTCGGGGGGCAGCGTGCGGTAGTACCAGATGAAGGTGTGGTCGCGGAGGGGAGTGGTGCGGTCGAGGGGAGCGCCGGTCTCGCCGACGATCTCCCCGGCGTCGAAGCGGTCGAGGATCCCCTGCGGGTCGATGTGACCCCACCGGTGCTGCATGTAGTCCAGCGCGGTCTCCCACGGGCCGTCGTGCGGCAGGCGGAGGCGGGTGGCGTTCACGCCGTCGCGGACCGGCAAGGGGGATTTCATCACCGGGACAGTTTAGTCGGCCCGTTGGTCGGCTCGGCCGGCCCGGCTCTCGTTTCGAGATTGCACTTTCTCGGGCTTCCAGGGTGCGGAACCCCGAGAAAGTGCAATCTCGAGTCTCCGGGGTGGTTCATTCCTGGGGTCCCCGACGCTCGGTCCCGGGCGTAGGCTGGCGCCATGACCACTTTCAGGCTGGACCATGTGGGTGTGACCGTGCGGGATCTGGAAGGCGCCATCGCGTTCTTCGAGGCGCTGGGATTCGAAGTGGAGGGCCGTGCCGAGGTCGGCGGCCCCTGGGCGGACCGGGTCAACGGGCTCGACGGGACTCAGGTGGAGATGGCCATGGTCCGGCCTCCCGGCGGAGGGGAGGGAAAGCTCGAACTCACCCGGTTCATCACGCCGCCCGCCGAAGGCGACTCCGACGGCCGCCCGGTGAACACCTACGGCTTCAGCCACATCTGCTATCAGGTGGATGACGTGCGCGACGTCGTGGCGCGCGCCGAGGCCGCGGGCTACGGCCTGGTGCGCGAACTGGTCAATTGCCAGGACGTCTTCCTGCTGGCCTACCTCCGCGGCCCCGAAGGAATCCTGGTCGAGGTCGCCGAAGCGCTCTAGCCCCGCCCTCCCCGCCCTGCCGCCCTCCCCTCCGATCGACTGCTCCATAGGATGCCGTTTTCCCCCCGATTCAGGCCCGGAAACGCATCCTATGGAGCAGTCGATGGTTGGAGGGAAAAATGTCCTTGACAATATAATTTGTCGGTGAAATCATGGAGCCATGAAGGACATCGAAGTGATCGAGGATCCCCAGGTCGCGGAGGTCTCGCTGGACCCGATGCGCTCGCGGATTCTGGAAGCGCTCTCGGAGCCCGCGTCGGCGGCCACGGTCGCCGGGCGGATCGGAGCGCCTCGTCAGAAGGTGAACTACCACCTGAAGGCGCTCGAATCGGCCGGGCTGGTCGAGCTCGTCGAGGAGCGGCGCAAGGGCAATATGACCGAGCGGGTCATGCAGGCCAGCGCCGGCTCCTACCTGATCTCGCCACTGGCTTTGGCGTCCATGGCGCCGAAACCCGAGAAGTACACCGACCGCTTCTCCGCCTTCTGGATGCTGGCCCTCGCGGGCCGGCTCGTCCAGGAAGTGGGCAAGCTGATCGCGGGAGCCGTCGCCGCGCGGAAGCCTTTGGCGACCTTCGCGATCGACACCGAGCTCAGCTTCGCCAGCGCCCGCGACCGTGCGGAGTTCGCGCAGGAGCTCTCCGCCGTCGTCGACTCCCTGGTGGAGAAGTATCACGACGCCGGCGCCCCCGGCGCGCGCAGGCACCGCCTGGTGCTCGCGCTCCACCCCGAACTGAAGGCCGGCGGGCAGGTCGCCACGCCGGAGCATGACATCACCGCCACCCCGGACAAGGAGCAGGACCATGAGTGAGAACCGCGATTTCCGCATCGAAGCCACCAGCGAAGTCGAAGCCACGCCGGAGCGGGTGTGGGAGGCGATCAACGACGCCACCGCCGCCTGGATGTTCCCCACGGATCAGTGGCCCGCCGAGTACCCCGTCAAGGAGTACCCCACGCATGTGATCTCGAGGATGGACGGCCCGGGCGGGTGGTTCAATCAGCTGGAGAACACCATCGAGGCGCTGCCGGGCGGCAAGTCCCGGATCCGCTATGTGCACAGCGGCGTCTTCACGGACGACTGGGAGCAGCAGTACGACGGCGCGTCCAAGCACACGCTCTTCTACCAGCACACCCTGGGGCAGTACCTCAAGTACTTCGACGGTCAGCCCGTGGTCTTCACCGACGTCCAGGGCCCTGCCGCTTCGGGTGCGCCCGAAGCATTCGACAAGCTCAAGGAGTCCTTCGGGATCGCCGGCGCTCAGGAGGGCGACAAGGTCTCCGTGACGGTCCCGGGCGTCGGTGAGCTGAAGGGTGAGCTCGACTTCGCCAACGAGTGGTTCTTCGGGATCCGCACGGGTGACGCGCTGTACCGCTTCTTCGGCCGGAACCACTTCGGTTCGGTGGTCGGCCTGACGGTCCACGACTTCTCCGGGTCGGGGGACTCCGAAGCCACCGCCGCCGCGTGGGGCCGTTACCTCGAGGGTCTCTACGCCTGACCCTCTCTTTTTACCCCTCACCCCCGTTTTACCCCTCACCCCCTGATCGACTGCTCCATAGGATGTCGTTTTCCGCCGATTCCGGTGTGGAAAAGCATCCTATGGAGCAGTCGATCTGTGTGGGGGGCGTGAGGGAGGGCTCGGGGTGGGGTGGGACGAGTGGACGTCAGCTGGCCCAGGCGCGTTCGATCGCGTCGAGGGCGGCCAGGTACTGGGCGTCCCGGTCGGCGGTCGGTGAGCCCAGGCCGGCCATCTCGAGGCTGACCATTCCGTGGACCTGGGCCCAGATGACCGCGGCCATCTCCTGAGGTGAGCCGTCGCGCAGGGTTTCCCGCTCCTGACCGGCTCGGATAGCGGACAGCAAGGGCTGGAGGGTGATCTCGGATTCCGGCTCCGGCGGATCCTGGCGGCTCTCCTTGAGATTCAGGAGGCCGCCGAACATGAGGCGGTAGAGGGCGGGGTGGTCCAGCGCCCACCGGCGGTAGGCGATGCCCAGGGCGCGGAGCCCGCCGTCGGCGGCCGCTTCCTGCGCGGCGCCGAAGGAGGCGAATCCGTGGTTCACCACCGCCTCCAGAAGCTGCGCCTTGCCGCCGAAGAGTGAGTAGATCGCGGTGGTCGAGGTGCCTGCGGCCGCGGCGAGATCGCGGAGGGTCACCCCGGCCGGGCCGCGTTCGGCGACGAGGGCGGCCGTGGTGTCCAGGAGGGTGAGCCGGAGCTGATCGTTATGAATCACAGGTCTTGCCATGCCTGACATTGTTTCATAACCTTGTTTTGTAACAACGTTACTAAACGGAGGCGTCATGAATTCCACAGTTTTCCCGGGCCGGTACACGGCGGCTCTGAAGGATCCGGCCGGGCAGAGTGATCGAACTGGGCGGGGCGACGTGCACCGCGAGGTGACGGTGTTCCTCATCGGCATGCGGGCGAACCGCTGGTGGAAGCTGGGTCGCATCGCCCAGGTGACGTCCGCCATGCCGAAGATGCTCGCGCATCTGGCGCGCACTCCCGAGGCGGGCATGCTCGGATTCCACACCTGGTTCGGGCGGACCACGATCATCCTCAGCTACTGGGAGAGTCCGGAGCATCTCAATCGCTTCGCGGCGGATCGGGAGGCGCCCCATCTCGAACCGTGGCGCCGCTTCATGAAGGAGCTGGCGGGAAGCGGCGATGTCGGGGTCTGGCATGAGACGTACCGGGTCCGGCCCGGTGATTTCGAGACCGTCTACAGCGACATGCCCCGTTTCGGTCTCGCCGCCGCCACGCAGCACGTTCCGGTCGGGCGGGGGACCGGCACCGCGCGCGAGCGGATCCAGCGCGGCGCCCCCGGATCGACTGCTCCCTAGGAAGTCATTCCGGGCCGGAATCGGCGGGGAAAAGCATCCTATGGAGCAGTCGATCTTTTTTTGGGGGTGGGGTCAGGCGATCGCGACGGCGGGCGGATCCGGCAGCCGACGGCGGAGTCCGGGGGTGCTGAGCAGCTGAGCCTGCGCGTCCTTGAGGGCCAGGACGCCGCGTTCGAGATCGCTTGCCGGCAGCGTGAACGGGAGCCGCAGAAAGTGCTCGAAAGCCCCGCCGACGCCGAATCGCGGCCCCGCGGCCAGGCGCACCCCGCGCTGGGCCGCCAAGAGGGTCAGCGCCGCGCTGCTCACGGCCTCGCCGTGGGCGCCCTGCCGCGGGAGCCTGCACCACACGGACAGCCCGCCGTCGGGGACTTCGGTCCGCCATTCGGGCAGGTGTTCCTCCAGGAGCGCGAGCAGGGTGTCCCGCTGAGTTCGCAGTTCGGTCAACCGGGGTCCGAGGCCCGGCAGGTCGCGCTGGAGGATGTGACGGCCGGCCAGTTGTTCGGCCACGGGTCCGCCGAGGTCCAGAGGAGTCCTGGCCCGGGCCATGCGCTGGATGTTCTCGGCTGAGGATCGGGCCCAGCCGATGCGCAGGCCACCCCAGTGGGTCTTGCTGAGGGAACCGATCGTGACGACGCCGGAAGCATACGCCCCCAGGTGTGGGGGAGCGATACCGTCGAAGTCGATGTCCCGCAGCGTCTCATCGGCGATCAGCACGGTGCCCGACGCTGCGGCGACCCGGGCCACGCGGCGTCGCTGTTCGGCGGGCATGAGCCGACCGGTGGGGTTCTGGAAATCCGGGATGAGGTACGCGGCGGCAGGCCGGTGCCGTGTCAGGGCCGCCTCGAATCCGTCGACGTCCCAGCCGTTCGACAGAGGAAATGCGAGCGGGATGGCTTTGCACTGCCGGGCGCCGATCGCATCCAATGCGTGAGGGTAGCTGGGGTGTTCCACAAGGACGCGGCTGCCCGGGGCGACGAATGCCGCCAGTGCGAGGGCCATGGCCTGCTGCGCCCCGCCGGTGACCATGACCTGGTCCATGGTGGTGGGCAGCCCTTCGGCGGTGAACTTCGCGGCGATCGCCTCCCGGAGCTCGGGCAGACCGTAGGAGTCGTAGCCGAAACCGGGAAGGAGTGCGGGGAGTTCACTGAGCGCCGCGGTGTAGGCCTGGTGCACGGCCGCGCCGTTCGCTGGGAGGCAGGCGTACGCGAAGTCGACGACTCCGTACGGGGCGCGGAGCCCCGGCGCGTAGTCCGTGCGGGCCGCCCAGGGATCCTCTTCGCCGGTCCGGCTGGGGATCGAGGTCCGGGCGCGCGTGCCCTGCCCGGCCGAGAGGAATCCCTCTTCCCGCAGCGCGTTGTAGGCGGCGGTGACGGTGGTCCGGCTGACGCCGAGGGACAGCGCGAGCGTGCGTTCGCTGGGCAGCGGGGAGTCGAGCGGAAGCCGGCCGTCCATGATGAGAAGACGGACGACGTCGGCCAGCTCGCGGTACGCCGGTGCCGAGCCGCGGCGCCACTCGCCGAGCAGCCTGACGAAGACGGTGCTGGATGTGGCCTGATGCATGAAGCCAGTATTCCAAAGTGGCTATGTTTTTCATAGCCAGTTCCTGGGAGAGTGGAGCCATGATGTTCCGAAGGATTTCTCAGCTCATTGCCGGACTGGCCTTGTACGGCTTCTCCATCGCCCTCTTCGTCCGCGCCGGACTGGGCACCGCACCCTGGGATGTCCTGCACCGTGGGGTCTCGCACTTGACTGGCATCAGCACGGGCGTGGTGATCATCGTGCTGAGCTTCCTCATCCTGCTGCTCTGGATCCCCCTGCGGCAGAAGCCTGGCTGGGGGACGCTCGCCAATGCCGTCCTGGTGGGGCTGTTCGTGGATCTGTCGATGCCGTTCATCCCTCAGGCGGACGGGCTGATCTGGCAGCTGGTCTTCCTGCTCGGGGCCCTGGCTCTCAACGCCGTGGCCACGGCGTGCTACATCAGTGCGAACTTCGGCCCCGGCGCCCGGGATGGGCTCATGACCGGCCTGGCGCGGCGCACGGGATGGCCTCTGTGGAGGTGCCGCACGTTGATCGAGGTGACGGTCGTGGCCATCGGCTGGGCTCTGGGCGGCGTCCTCGGTGTCGGAACGGTCGCCTACGCCTTCGGCATCGGTCCCCTGGTGCAGTGGCTGATGCCGGTGTTCGCGATTCCGGGCGTACGCCGAAAGACCGTGGAGGCACCCGCCGTCGAGCGCTTCCCGTCGACTGCTCCGTAGGAGTTCCATTCGAGCCTGGAACGGCATCCTACGGAGCAATCGATGGGAGTGCGGGGGTCAGTGACCCCGGGCGATCCATTCCTGCAAGTGCGGTGCCTCGGCGCCGATACTGGTCGAATCACCGTGGCCGGTGTGGACGACCGTCTCGCCCGGGAGCGACAGGAGGCGCTCCCGGATCGATTCGATGATGGTCGGGAAGTCGCTGTAGGAGCGGCCCGTGGCCCCGGGGCCGCCGGAGAACAGCGTGTCCCCGGTGAAGACCGTGCCGAGCCCGGGTGCGTGGAAGCTCACGGACCCGGGCGAGTGTCCCGGTGTGTGCAGAGCGACGAGCTCGGTGCCGCCGACCTCGAAACGCTGCCCGTCCGCGATCTCCGCGTCCGGGGCGGTACCCGGGTACACGGCTTCCCAGAGCATCTGATCCGCCGGGTTCAGGAGCACCGGCGCGTTCACCAGATCGGCGAACTCGCGGGCATGGCGGATGTGGTCGTCATGGCCGTGAGTGAGCAGCACGGCCTGGACCTTCCGGCCTGCGACGGCGGCGGCGATCCCCGCGGCGTCGTGCGCGGGATCGATGACCACCACCTCGGCGTCGTCACCCACGATCCAGACGTTGTTGTCCACGTCCCAGGTGCCGCCGTCCAGGGAGAAGGTTCCGGACGTGACCAGGTGGTCGATGCGGGCGGTCACAGCTCCACCACCGAACGCAGCACTTCGCCACGGTGCATCTTGTCGAAGGCGGCTTCGACGTCACCCAGGCCGATGCGCTCGGTCACGAAGGCGTCGAGCGGCAGGCGGCCCAGCCGGTACTGATCCACGAGCATGGGGAAGTCGCGGCTGGGCAGGCAGTCGCCGTACCAGGAGGACTTGAGGGAGCCACCGCGGCCGAACACATCGAGCAGCGGGAGGTCGAGGGTCATCTCCGGGGTGGGGACGCCGACCAGGACCACGCGTCCGGCGAGGTCACGGGCGTAGAAGGCCTGCTTGTAGGTTTCAGGACGGCCGACCGCGTCGATCACGACGTCGGCGCCGAAGCCCCCGGTCAGCTCGCGGATGCCTTCCACGGGGTCCGTCTCACCGGAGACGATGCCGTGCGTGGCACCCAGCGTCTTCGCGAGCTCCACCTTGGCGGGATCCAGGTCGACGGCGATGATCGTCGTCGCGCCGGCCAGCTTGGCGCCCGCGATCGCGGCGATGCCCACGCCGCCGCAGCCGATCACGGCCACGGATTCCCCGCGCTTGACCTCGCCGGTGTTCATGGCGGCGCCGATGCCGGCCATGATGCCGCAGCCGAGGAGTCCGACGGCGGCCGGGTCCACGTCGTCATCGATCTTGGTGCACTGACCCGCGGCGACCAGGGTCTTCTCCGCGAACGAGCCGATCCCGAGGGCCGGCGAGAGCGGGGTGCCGTCCTGCAGGGTCATCTTCTGGGTGGCATTGTGCGTGGCGAAACAGTACTGCGGCTGGCCCTTGGCACAGGCGCGGCACGTGCCGCACACGGCACGCCAGTTGAGGATGACACGGTCTCCCGGCTTCAGATCGGTGACGTCCGGGCCGACGGCACTCACGACGGCCGTGGATTCGTGACCCAGGAGGTACGGGTAGTCGTCACCGATGCCGCCGAGTTTGTAGTGCAGATCCGTGTGGCAGACGCCGCAACTCAGGACGTCGACGAGCGCCTCCCCGGGACCCGGGTCCGGCACCAGGATGGTCTCGATGCTCGCGGGAGCACCCTTCTCCCGGACGACGACTGCCTTGACTTCGTGGACGGCTGCGGCCATGAAACACCTCCGGTGCTGTGGGTTGAGCTGTGGGTCGTTCAATGCTGTTCCGAGCCTAGCGAGATCCGAGGTCTCCTGTCGCCACGTGACCGTCCTTGTGGACATCCCGCGGGACGGCCGTGTGGACATCCAGCCCTGTTGTGTCCACGGCGGGACTCAGCTGGTCTGGCGGTCGAGACCGGCCAGGTACTCGGCGTTCCCGCGGAGCGCCGCTTCGTACCGGGTGAGTTCCGGAGAATCGACGTGGTCCGCGAAGAGCGTGAGGGCCGACGACAGCGCCGCATGATGACGGCCCTGGGCATGCAGGGTCAGCAGTTCGAAGACGCCCAGCGAGAGCGAGGACGGGAAGCGCTCGCGCCCCGCACGGAACATTTCGGCGGACCGCTCCAGTTCGCCGAGATTCCGGAGGGTGCTCCCGTACTGCAGGTAGCACTTGCGGAGGCTCTCGCCGTCGAGCCCGGCCTCCATGGCCCGCTGGTAGTACCCCTCCGCGACCGACTCCTGGCCATCGGTGTCGTAGGCGCCGCCCACCTGATAGAGCACCTCGGGGTGGTCCGGATGCTCAGCGAGGATCTCCAGGAACGCGTCGATGGTGGGCTGCATGTTCTCCCGGTCGCGGACCGAGAAGATGGATTCGAGGCGGTCTTCCAGGCTGGTCATGGGGTCCTCCGGGGTGTGGGATCGGTCGGGAGCGGCTGGCACCGCGGGCAGAAGTAGATGACACGGTCCTGCGTCACGCGTGCGGGACCCCGGGACGGGCCGCCTGCCCGGGCGGCGGATGTGCCCCCAGTCCAGGTGCCAGGCTCGCCGAGCGAGCCTTCCCGGATGGGCGTCCGGCACCTCAGACAGGGCTGTCGGGCCCGGCCGTACACGTGATACCGGGGCCAGGAACCCCCGCCCGCGGGCCGGATCCCCTGCGGCATCGACGTCGTCTGCCGGGCGGGGGTTTCACGGTTCATGTCCAGCAGGCGATGGGCCTCCGCCACGACGCCGGTCAGGTCCAGTGTGCCGTCAGGCGCTCCCGTGCGGTCCAGAAGGGCCTGCACGGGTGCCGCGGGGTGGAGGCCGGCCAGGAAGCAGAGCTCGTTCCGGTAGATGTTCCCGACGCCCGCCATCACCCGCTGGTCCAGCAGGGCGAGGCCCAGCGGCCGGGCGGGTTCGGCCCGCAGGTTCGCCTCCGCCGTCGCGGGGTCCCAGTCCGGTCCCAGCAGATCGGGGCCGAGGTGACCCACCACGCTGGATTCGGCGGACGTCTTCAGCACCTCGAGGATGCCGAGGGAGAACCCGACGGCGGAGCCCCGTTCGGTGCGCAGGACCACCCGGGCGGTGTGGCCGGGTTTCCGCCAGCGCTCACCCGGCTCGTAGCACTGCCACGCGCCCTCCATCTTGAGGTGCGAATGGATCGTCAGACCCTCACGGTCGACCCCCTCCGGCGGGGAGAGTCGATGCAGGAGGTGCTTGCCGCGGGCCACGACCTCGTCGGTGCGCCACCCGCTCAGGTCCAGCGTGGCGAAGCGGGGCACGCGGAAATCGCTGGCGAGCAGCGTGGTGCCGCGCAGGAAGGCATCCAGCAGGGACGCGGCGCGCCAGACGGAATCCCCCTCAGGCACGGATCCTCACTCCTCGGGGCGTCGAGTAGGCACCCGCGGCGAGGAAGGCGGCGGCCAGCGGGGTGTCCAGGAGGTCCCGGCCGTTGACCTTCTCCATCGCGAGCCGGTCCACCGCGCCGCGCCGGACCGTCGTGACGAGCGAGGATGCGGCCTCGGTCAGCAGGGCCTCGTCCTCCGTGAAGCTGAGGAGGGTCTTCCCGCCCCGCTCGACGTAGAGGACCAGGCGTCCGTCCACCAGAACCACGAGGGCGCCGGCCTTCCGTCCGGGCCGGTGCCCGCTGGCAGCGCCGTCGAGCGTCGGCCAGGGCAGGGCCGCGCCGTAGGGGTTGGCCGGGTCCGTGGCAGCGAGCGTCACCGCGGTATGCGGGCGGTCCTCCGCGGCCAGGATGGCGCCGTCCTCGGAGAACGACCGCAGCCGGTCCACCGTGGCGGGGACGGAGAACTGAGCGGCCCCGAGCTTCTCGATGAAGTAGCCCCTGCGGGTCCGGCCGCTCTCCTCGAGTTTGCTGAGGATGCGGTAGAGGAGGGCGAATCCGCCGGGCACCTGTTCGGAGACGACGGACCCGCGGGTCAGGACGCCGTAGCGGTCCAGGAGCAGCTCGGCCAGTGCGTGTGCGCGGACCGTGGGGTCGAGTGGTTGCGGCATGACCGCGGACCAGCGCCCCGCGCCGAGGGGAGGAACCGTCGCCATCCCGGGGCCGTCCAGTCCGGCGCCGGGGAATCCACCCGTCCCGCCGAGGCGCGAGCGGCGGAGCGGCCGGGCGCGGGATGGCCTGGGCGCCTGCTTGTGCGCCGTCCCGCCTCCTGCGAGGAGCGCTCGAACCGGGGCGAACGTGTCCCCGGTGACGCGCCCCGCCCAGACCAGCCCCCAGAGTTCAGCGATCATCTCCTCATCCGTGAGCACCGCATCGAGTCCTCCCGCGCTCTCCTTGAGCGGACGGAAGAAGTACGCGCCGCCGCCGGCGAGGTGTTCCAGGAGGCGTTCCTGGGGTGCTGTCGGGTCGAACTCGAGCGCAGGATTCACGGTCAGCGCCGCGGATTCCGCCAGGTGCAGGCTGATCCAGCCGTCGTTGCCGGGCAGCGACGCCGTGCCGGTCCAGAGCACTTCGCCGCTCGCCATGAGTTCGTCCAGGAGAGTGGGGGCGTAGTCGCGGATGCGGGCAGGGAGCACCAGGGTCTCCCAGGCGGAGGCCGGGATGGGGACCCCGGCGAGCTGGTCGACCACGGTCAGGACGCCGTCGAGACCCCGGAGGGCCGCGGGGCTGCGGGACGTGCCGACGTGCTGCCAGGACGGGAGGAATCGGCCGAACGCCTGGGCGTCCACGGGTTCCACCTCCGCGCGCAAGGCGGCGAGCGAACGACGGCGGAGCCTCCGGAGCACCTCGGCGTCACACCACTCCTGCCCACCGACCAGGCGGGCCGTCTCGCCGGTGGACGCGCCGCCGGGAAGGCTCGGGTCCGGGAACGCCTCGCTGTGGCTGATGTCCGTGGCATCGTCCGAGGCTTCTTCCGCGGGTGCCGCATCGGGCCCGGAGACCAGCTCGGGATGCGGCCGGAATTCGCGCTCCACCACCCGGCCGTCGGCGGCGAGCCGCTTGAGGACGGACAGCACCACAGCGGTTCCGAGGCCGAGATGGGTGGCGAGTTCCGCCGTCGTGAAGGGTCCGTGCGTGCGGGCGTAGCGGCCCACCAGGTCACCGAGCGGATCGGCCACCGGTTCGAGGAAGGCGAGGGGGACACCCATCGGGAGCGGCACGCCGAGCCCGTCACGCAGCCGGGCGGAGTCCTCCACCGCGGCCAGATGTTCGCGGCCCCGCAGGCTGAAGCGCAGCGCTCGGCCCGTCGCGACCAGCTGTCGCGCATGCTCCCCGGCGTCCTGAGGATCCTGCAGACGTTCCGCGATCTCCGGCACGGTGAGCGGGCCGAGGAGCCGGAGCAGATCGGCTGTTCCTTCGACCCCCCGCAGCCGGCGGTCGGGCAGGAGCCGCTGCAGTTCGAGCCCGGTCTGTTCGACCACGGCCGGGTCGAGCAGCTCGCGCAGTTCGACGCGCCCCAGGAGCTCATTGAGCAGTCCGGAGTCCAGGGACAGGGCCGCGGCCCGGCGCTCCGCGAGCGGGGAGTCGCCCTCGTACAGGAACTGGGCGACGTAGCCGAAGAGGAGGCTGCGGGCGAACGGGGACGGCTGGGAGGTGGTGGTCTCGGAGATCTGGATCTCGCGGCGTTCGATGCGCCCGGCCACGTCCTGGAGGGCCGGAAGGTCGTAGACGTCCTGGAGACATTCGCGCACGGTTTCCAGGACGATGGGGAACTGCGGGTACTTCTTCGCCACGTCCAGCAATTGCGCGGCGCGCTGGCGCTGCTGCCAGAGGGGCTGGCGCTTGCCGGGCGTCTGCCGCGGGAGCAGGAGCGCCCGTGCGGCGCACTCCCGGAACCGCGAGGCGAAGAGGGCGCTGCCGCCCACCTCCTCCGTGACGATCCGTTCGAGTTCCTCGGGTTCGAAGAGGAACAGTTCCGCGCCCGGCGGTTCGTCCTCCATGAGGGGCACGCGCAGCACGATGCCGTCGTCGGCGGCCATGACCGAGCCGTCCAGCCCGTACCGCTCCTGCAGTCTGCGGCCCACGGCCAGGGCCCACGGCGCGTGCACCGGCATGCCGAACGGGCTGTGCAGGACCACGCGCCAATCGCCCAGCTCGTCATGGAAGCGCTCGACGAGCAGGGCGCGGTCGTTCGGCACGACTGTGGTGGACTGCTGCTGTTCGGTCAGATAGGCCACGAGATTGCCCGCGGCGTAGGGGTCCAGGCCGATGCCTTCGCAGCGCGCGACGGCGGCCGATTCGTCCGCGCCGGACACCTCCCGGATGAATTCGCCGAGCGCCTGTCCCAGTTCCAGGGGGCGGCCCAGGGAGTCGCCTTTCCAGAACGGCAGCTTGCCCGGCTGGCCGAAGGCCGGCGTGACGAGCACGCGGTCGAAGGTGATGTCCTCGATCCGCCAACTCGTGGCGCCAAGTGCGAAGACGTCCCCCACACGGGACTCGTAGACCATCTCCTCGTCCAGCTCACCGACGCGTTTGCTGGACTTCGAATCCTCTTCGCCCACCAGATAGACGCCGAACAGGCCGCGGTCCGGGATGGTCCCGCCGGACACCACGGCCAGACGCTGGGCGCCGGGCCGGCCCTCGATGGTCCCGGCGTTCCGGTCCCAGATGATGCGCGGCCTGAGCTCGGAGAACTCGTCACTCGGGTATCGCCCGGCGAGCAGATCCAGGGTCGCGTTGAAGGCCCCGCGGGGCAGCGCCGAGAAGGGCGCGGAGCGGCGGACCACGGAGAACCACTGTTCGACGTCGATCGGCCCCAGAGCGGTGGCCGCGACCGTCTGCTGGGCCAGGATGTCCAGGGGATTCTGAGGGATGCTGAGCCGCTCGATCTTGCCCGCGGTCATGCGTTCGACGGTCACGGCCGTGTGCAGCAGATCGGCGCGGTGCTTGGGGAACAGGACGCCCTGGCTGACCTCGCCCACCTGGTGCCCGGCGCGGCCCACGCGCTGAAGGGCGCTCGCGACCGACGGCGGCGACTCGACCTGGATGACCAGGTCCACGGCGCCCATGTCGATGCCGAGTTCCAGGCTGGACGTCGCGACGACGCAGCGCAGCCGTCCGGACTTCAGATCGTCCTCGATCTGCGCCCTCTGTTCTTTCGACACGGAGCCGTGGTGCGCGCGGGCCAGGATCGGTTCGGCCCCGGAGGTCTGACCGGCCTGGGCCATCATGTGGGCCGGGGTCGCGGTCGACGCCGGACTGCTATCCCGCAGATTCTCGGCGTCCCGCAGACGTTCGACGGCGGCCGCCACGGCTTCCGCAGCCGAGCGGGGGAGGCCGGCATCGGGGAGCTCACCGTCGGCCAGTCCGTCGTGCGGCTGCCCGCCGTCGAGCCCGTCCACGTTGGCGCCGTCCGCCCAGGCGCTTTCGACCTGGCGCTCCGCATAGATCTCATTGAGCCGTGCGGTGAGCCGTTCGGCCAGGCGTCGGGAGTTCGCGAAGACGATGGTGGAGCGGCGGGCCAGCACGTGGTCCACGATCTTCTCTTCGACATGGGGCCAGATCGAGGCCTGTGGCTGGAGCCCCGAGGCCGGCCCGAGGTCGTGTGCCGAGGCCGCCGCCGGCAGGTCCGACATGTCCTCCACCGGCACGCTCACGGTCAGTTCCCACGTCTTCGACGCCGGAGGGGCCACCACGGACACAGGGGACTCCCCGCCGAGGAACCGCGCGACGAGGTCCCGGGGTTCCACGGTGGCGGACAGCCCGATCCGCTGGGCGGGCCGGTCCAGCAGGGCGTCGAGCCGTTCGAGCGATACCGCCAGATGGGCGCCGCGCTTGGTGCCGGCCACCGCGTGGACCTCGTCCAGGATGACCGTGTCCACGCCTGTGAGCGTCTCCCGCGCGCTGGAGGTCAGCATGAGGAAGAGGGATTCGGGCGTGGTGATGAGGATGTCCGGCGGATGGCTCAGCAGTTTGCGGCGTTCGTTGGCGGGGGTGTCACCGGAGCGGACGCCCACACTCACGTTCGGCGCGGGCAGACCCAGGCCCTTGGCCGTCTGGGTGATGCCGATCAGCGGGGCACGGAGGTTGCGTTCCACGTCCACGCCGAGCGCTTTGAGAGGGGAGATGTAGAGGACTTTGGTGCGGGGCTTGGCTGTCCCTTTCGCGGGAGGCTTCTCCGTCGCTGACAGATCCGGCGCCGGGAGATCCGGGACGTCCAAGGTGCCATCTTGAGGCGGAGCGGCGGAGGCTGCGTCCTCGTCCCCGGCGAGCGGGCCGTGGATCAGCCGGTCCAGGGCCCACAGGAACGCCGCGAGCGTCTTGCCGGAACCGGTGGGCGCGACCACCAGGGCGTGGTGACCCTGGGAAATGGCGTGCCAGGCTTCCTCCTGGACCCGGGTGGGCGCGGCGAACGCCCCCAGGAACCATTGTCGGGTGGCCTTTCCGAAGCGCGACAGGACCTCTGCGGGAGTGCTCCCGGAACCGTCCTTCAGCGCTTCGTATGACATGGGACCATCTTGCCGTAGGGGTCTGACAGGAATTGCACGCGGCCTCCCCGGGCCGCTGGGCGGCGGTCCGGGGAGGCGAAGTCGCGAGAATCGGCCGTGAGGTTCAGGCGGCCTTGAGGGCCTGGACGGTGAGGAGCTTCACCGCGGCGTTCGAGCAGCCGTCCACCGTGACGGGGATGAACAGCGGATCGCTGGAACCCGGCGCATAGACGCGGTACTGGTGTGCCGCCACGTGGACGCAGTCCGGGTGCAGGCCTGCCTGGCTGTACCGCAGCTGAGCGCCCGCGGCCTGGCCGGGCGCGAGGGTGACGGTGGCCGCCGGAACGGACGCGTCCTGCTCGGCCGGAGCGCCGATCGCGGGAGCGGCCGTGCCCGGCACCAGCTCGACCTTGGGGAATCCGGTCACGGTGCACGTGACGCCACCGGTGTTCTTCAGCGTCAGAGTGCCGTAGACGCTGCCCGCCGCTCCGCCGCCTGCCGTGTTCAGGGACGCGGCGAGGGAGCCGCCGGCGCAGGGCTTGGGCGCAGCGACCGGCGGAGTGGTGGTGACGGGCGGCGGGGTGGCCGTGGCCGACGGTGAGCTGGACGGAGTGGTGGCGCTCGGTTCAGGCGTCGTCATGGTGGGCGACGGCGAGTCGCTGGACGGGGAGGGGCTGCTGCCGCTTCCCGGGGTGCTGCAGGCGGCCATCCCCAGTACGAGGACCGTCGCTGCGGCCCCGAGAGGGAAGGTTCGTGACGTCAGGAACTTCCTCGGAGTGCTCATGGAACCCACCCTAGTCCTGTGACGCCTGAGCTGGGGAAACAAAAAGGCCACGACCGGCCCGGGGCGGGTCCACCGGTTGATGCGGTGGACCGGCGCCCGGGCCGGCGTGGCCTCAGGAACCGTTCCGGCGGCGTCTACTTCGTGGCGGCGCGACGGGTGCGGACGAGTGCCACACCGCCCAGCACGAGGCCCGCGACGCCGGCGCCCAGGCCCACCCAGGAGCGGGCGGCGGAAGCGCCGTCGTCACTCGTGGAGGAAGCCGGAGCGGCGGCCTCGGGGGTCGCGGCGCCGTGACCGCCGTGCTCACCGCCCGCGGAAGCGGCGGTGACCTTGAAGGACGGGGCGGGGGACTTGACGGACTCCTCGTCCTGGCCGGCGGCCGGGATCTGGTTCCAGTTCGTCGAGCCAGTGCTGCACTCCTGGAGGGTGGGGAAGTAGAGCGTCGCATCCGGGGTGCTGGGCACCTTCACGGACAGGACGAGGGCATCGCGCTGGTGCGGATCGAGCGGGGTCTTGGCCGTGTAGACGATCGCCTTGGTGCGGGTGGTGATCGAGTTGCCGGTCTCGAGCTTCTTGGGCTCGGGGAGCTTCTCGGTGACCTTCTGGATGGTCCAGTTCGGGTTCACCGTGGGGGTGGCGTCGTCGAGTTCCTTCGGAAGGCTGATGGTGACCTTCGTGGTCGGCTGGGCGTCGCAGCCGTGGGGGATGCCGAAGGTCAGGAGGGCGTAGGAGCCGGCTCCGGTCTTGTCCGGCGTGACCCCGACGTGGGCGCTGGCTGCTGCGGCGGTTCCCAGGAGGAGGGCTGCGGGCGCCGGCGACGGACAGGGTGGACTTCAGGATGCGTGACATGGTGGCCTTTCGCGGCGCGCTCGAAGGCGTGCCAAAAATATGTACTCCGGCGTATATACCGGTAAGGGCATGCTGGCGGTCGTCAGAGGACGACGACGCGCGGCGGCCCGCGGAGCCTGTCACGGCGGAGGGTGCGCCACGGAAGCCGCGGCGGCTCGGGTGCGAAGGGAGCCCGGAGTGCCCGCCCGGCGATCGGAAGGGCCGGGGTCTTCGCAACCCGGAAGAGGGGGCGCAGCCACGCGGCGAGGGCCCAGAGGGCGGCCTCGCCCCGGGCCAGCAGGAGTGCCGTCAGGAGGGTGGCCACGGTGTGGGCCAGGAGCATCCCCGGGTCGTGCGCCAGGGAGTCATGCGCCGCGGAGTGTCCGAGTGCGGGGGAGAGGTGCTGCAGCGCGCCGGTCAGGGCGGCACCGTCGTCGTGCTGATGAACGGCCGGCAGAGTGGCCTGGGGCGTGCCCGGGCCGGCCAGTGCGGTGAACGCCTCGTGGAGCAGCACCTGACCGGCGCCGAGCACAGCGGTCATGGCCGGGAGTCCGAGGCGGATCTTGGTCGCCAGGACCGAGGCCAGGAGGGTCAGCGCGAGCAGGGCGGCGAGGATCGGCGGCGCGGGAAGCGCACCCCCGGCCAGGGTGTGGGCCCCTGCCGCGAGGGCGAGGATGCCGGTGCTCAGGAGTCCGGTCCGCAGCAGGTGGAAGGGCGCAGGACGCCGGAGGAGTCGGCGCGATGAGGGCACGGCTCCTCCTTCTGTGGGCATGGTTCACACTGGGCACGTTTCGCTTCACCGGGCATGGCCCGGGACGCGAAGATCAGGGTGGATGGCGAGTGCCATCCGGGTCATTCTATCGGGCGGCCGGCGCCTCGCCGGGACTGTTGCGGAGCCGGTCGAGCGAGTTGGAGAGTCCGGCGAGGAAGGCGTCCAGGCCCAGGTCGAACGCCTGGTCGGCCACGGCCGTCGCGTAGGAGGCGTCGTCCTCCCGGCCGAGGAACCGCTGCCGGACAGCGAGGGCTTGCGTGAAGACGGGGACCTGCACGGCGAAGTCGCCGGTGTCGAAGATGTCGGCGGGCGCCACGGCGTCCAGGGCCGAGCCGAGGATGAAGCTCTCCAGGGACACGATGGCGCTGACCACGAGTTCCTCGGGCCATCCTTCGTCGAGGAAGCCCCGGGTGACGGCCTCGTACATGCTCAGCGTGGGGTTGGCGCCGGTGACGGGGGTCGTGGCCAGGAGGGCGATCGCGTGCGGATGGGCGGCGAAGGCGGTGCGATAGGAGCGGGCCCAGCGGCGCGTGGCATCGAGCCAGGGGAGGGTCCCGAAGCCGGAGTGGTCGATCCCGGACGTGATGAGTTCGCGCATGGAGCTCAGGACCTCGGTCTTATTGCCCACATGGTGATACAGCGCCGGGGTCTTGACGCCGAGCTCGCCGGCCAGCGCGGCCATGGTGAAGTCTTCGGGCCCGGTGCGTCGAAGCACGTCAAAGGCGGTCCGGACGATCAGGTCCCGGTCCAGCACACTTCTTTTGGGCCGCCCCGCCCGTCGTGGCGCGGTTGACATCATGACTGTCCCCTCTTGCGTGTTGCGCACATCACAGACTACTGTGATCCACAATTATTTAATCCCATTAAATATTTGGAGTTCGAATGGTCCTGACAGTCTTCCACGGCGGCGTGGTCGCGGCCGATCCCCGCATCCCCGGACAGGGCAGCGCCAACGGCCAGGCTGACGCGCCCGGCGAAGCCGCGCCCGGCGAAGCCGCGCCCGGTGAAGCCGCGCCCGGCGACGCCACCGCCCTCGCCGTCCGCGACGGCGTCATCGAAGCCGTCGGCGCGGACGCCGAAGCCATGCTCGATCAGGCGGACCACGTCGTGGACCTGGACGGCGCCTTCCTGGGTCCCGCCTTCGCGGACGGCCACGCGCATCCGCTCTTCGGCGGGATGGAGGACCTCGGGCCCCAGATCCGTTCGTGCGGGTCCGTCGAGGAGATCGTGGCCGCCGTCGCCGCGTATGCGGAGGAGAACCCGGACCAGGACTGGATCATCGGCGCGAGCTATGACGCCACGCTCGCCCCGGGCGGCCTCTTCGACGCCGCCTGGCTCGACGAGGCGGTGCCGGACCGTCCCGTGGTGCTCAAGGCCTGGGATTACCACACGCTGTGGGTCAACTCGGCGGCGCTCCGTGCGGCGGGGATCGACGCCGGGACCCCGGATCCGGACCGCGGCCGGATCGTCCGGCGCGAGGACGGCAGTCCCCTCGGGACCCTTCAGGAGTACGGCGCGCTGGAACTCGTGGAGCGCGTCGCGCCGGGATACTCGCTGAGCCGGCGCGTCTCCGCCCTGGAAAGCGCCACGTGGACGCTCGCTGCCTCCGGGATCACCTGGGTGCAGGACGCCTGGGCCGCCCTGGAGCATCTGGACGTGTACCTCGAGACCGCGCGGCAGGGCCGGCTCAACACCCGGCTCAACCTCGCGTTCCTGGCCGAGCCCGGCCGCTGGCGCGAGAATCTGGACGCCTTCGTCGCGGCGCGCGAGGCCGTCCAGGCGGTCGGGTCCGATCTGCTGACTGCGCAGACCATCAAGTTCTTCGCCGACGGGATCATCGAAAGCCACACCGCCTGCATGCTGAGCCCGTACGCGGACTCCCCGGAGGACACGGGGCTGCCCAACTGGAGCCAGGACGAGCTGAACGACGCGCTCGCCGCCGTCGACCGTCTCGGCTTCCAGGCTCACATCCACGCGATCGGTGACGGCGCCATCCGGATGGCGCTGGACGGCATCGAAGAGACGGCGCGGCGCAACGGCCCCCGCGACCGCCGTCCCGTGCTGGCACATTTGCAGGTCATCGACCCCGAGGACGTCCCGCGCTTCGCGGAGCTGGGGGTCGTGGCCAACTTCGAGCCGCTCTGGGCCCGCGAGGACGACGTCATGAACCTCCTCACCATCCCGCGTCTCGGCAGCCCGCGTTCCGAACGCCAGTACCCCATCGGCAGCCTCGTGGAACGGGGCGTCGCGGTGTCCTTCGGCAGCGACTGGCCCGTCACCTGCCACGAGCCGGTGCCCGGACTCGCGACGGCGGTCACCCGCCAGACCCCCGACCACCTGCCCGCGGGCGGCTGGCTGCCCACCGAACGCGTCGACGTCGACGCCGCCCTCGCCGCGTACACCTCGGGCGTCGCCCATCAGGCGTTCGCCGAAGACCGCTGGGGTTCGCTGCGCCCCGGCCTGAGCGCCGACCTGGTGCTGCTCTCCCACGATCCCCGGGACGTGGCCCAGGAGGAGATCCAGGACATCCAGGTGAAAGGCACCTGGCTGGCCGGACGCCGCACCCACACCGCGCTGCTCCCCGCCGCGCGCTGAGCCGCACGCCGAACAGATCCAGCGAGCCTCCCCGACAGAAAGACCTCCCCATGGCATCCACCCCTCTCGAACCCCCGGCGCAGGCCGGCCTGGTTCCCGGCGACCGCCCCCGGCAGCTCCGCCGTGTCCTCGGCCTGGCCGCCCTGGTCATGTTCGGCCTGAGCTACATGGCCCCCGTGACCGTGTTCACGACGTTCGGCACCGTCACCCAGATCACCGACGGACACCTGGCGGCTGCCTATGTGGTCGCCCTGGCGACCATGTTCTTCACGGCCCTCAGCTACGCCCGAATCTCCGGGGTCATCCCGGCCGCGGGCAGCGCCTACTCCTACACGACCCAGACGTTCGGCGGGCATCTCGGCTTCGTGACCGGCTGGACGCTCATGCTGGACTACCTGTTCCTGCCGATGATCAACTTCCTGCTCGTGGGCCTCTACCTGAACTCGGCGTTCCCGGCCGTGCCGGGCTGGGTGTTCTCGCTGGCGAGCGTGGTCGCCGTGCTGGCGTTCATCGCGCTGGGCGTGAAGTTCGTGGGCAAGTTCAGCGGCGTGATCGTCGCGATGGCCGTGGCGATCATCGTGGTGTTCATCGCCCTGGCCGTCTCGTACCTCTCCGGCAATCCCGCGCCCTCGGTGCTCGCCCCGTTCGAGACCGGTTCCGGCGGTGTGGGCCCGATCTTCGCCGGCGCGGCCGTGCTGGCCCTGTCGTTCCTCGGGTTCGACGCCGTCTCCACCCTCTCCGAAGACGCCCGGGACGCGCAGCGGAACATCCCGCGCGCCATCGTCATCACCACGGTGCTGGGCGGGGTCATCTTCATCGCCGTCGCCTGGGCCGGCGGCCTCGTCTTCCCCGACTGGCACGCTTTCGCCTCCCTGGACACCGCGGGCATCGAGCTGATCGAGAAGGTCGGCGGTCCCGTGCTGAGCGCCATCTTCATCGCGGTGTTCGTGGCGGGCTGCATCGGCTCGGCCATGACCAGCCAGGTGAGCGTCAGCCGCATCATCTACGCCATGGGCCGCGACGGGCTTCTGCCCCGCGCCTTCGGCAAGCTGCACCCGCGCTTCGGCACGCCCGTGCTGGCCGCCGTGTCGGTGTCCGTGGTGTCGCTGCTCTCCCTGGTCCTCTCGCTGGAGATCGCGGCGACCATGATCAGTTTCGGCGCGCTGTTCGCCTTCTCGATGGTCAACCTGTCCGTGGTGAAGTACTTCATCTGGGACCGAAAGGGCCGCACTCCGCGCGATCTGCTGATCCACCTGGCCCTGCCGCTCATCGGCTTCGCCCTGACGATCTGGCTCTGGACCTCCCTCGCACCGACGTCCTTCACGGTGGGCGTGTGCTGGATGGTGGTGGGCGTGATCTTCCTGGCCGTCCGCACGAAGGGATTCCGGCAGGCGCCCCCGAAGCTCACGTTCGAGTAGCGCGGCGGCGGGCACAGCTCCCGCACCACGACGACGGCGGTGGGCCGGGCAGCGCGCCCGGCCCACCGCCGTCGTCGTTCAGGGAGCTCTCCGCGGCCCTGTCACGACGCGAACGCCGCGCGGACCTCCTCGTGGGGGAGCGCATGGCTCCTGTGGCCCTCGCGGCCGACCATGTCCCGGGCCGCGACGAGGGCGTTGAGGACGGCCTCCTCGGTGGCCTCGACCACGGCCTCGTAGAAGGGATCCATGCTGCCCCAGGCCACATGGGAGAGCTGTTCGACCACGACGCCGCCCGCGCCCATGCGCGAGGCGAGGCCGCCCTCGTTGGCAGTGGAGAAGGCGAGGAAGATGTCGCCCGAGAAGTGGCTTCCCGTGGTGCCCGTGCGCGCCAGGCCCAGGCTCACCCGGCGGGCGAGCGCCCGGCACTGGTCCGGGAGCATCGGCGCGTCCGTGGCCACGATCGCGATCACGCTCCCGGCCCCGGCCACCGCGTGGGCGGGGGAGGCGGTGTCGCGCTCGAACCAGTCGGTGGTGGTCATGGGGTCGGGGGCCTGGGAGTCCCGTCCGAGCCTCCGCCCGGCCACCCGCAGTTCCTTCCGGGAGCCGAAGTTGGCCTGCAGGAGCACACCCACGGTCCAGGAGTCGTCGCCCGAACGGACCACCCGGGAGGCCGTGCCCGTCCCGCCCTTGAAGCCGTAGCAGTTCATCCCGGTCCCGCCGCCCACATTGCCTTCGGCGATCGGACCGGTGCGGGCGGCGTCGAGGGCGGCCGCGGCGTGCTCGGGAAGGACGGTGTCCGCGTTGATCGAGTTCAGGTAGCCGTCCCACGTCTCGCCGACCACGGGGAGCATCCACTGCGCCGCGACGGTGGGATGGTGCTCAGCCATCCACCGGTCGACACCGCGGTGCACCGCCCCCACCGCGTGCGAATTGGTCAGCGCGATGGGCGTCTGGAACTGTCCGGACTCCTCGATCCAGGTGCTCCCGGTCAGCTCGCCGTTGCCGTTCAGGACGGCGAGGCCCGCCGCGCAGGGCGACCCTGCCGCGGCCCTGCCTCGCGGCAGGATGGCCGTGATGCCGGTGCGGGCCACCACGGGACCGTCCTCGATCAGCGTCACGTAGCCGACCTCCAGGCCCGGCACATCGGTGATCGCGTTCCACGGTCCGGGCTCGCCGTCGAACGGGACGCCGAGATCCCGGGCCCGCGGCGCGGCGCCGAGCGGAGCGGTCCCGGACGGACGGCTCGTGCTCGGATCGGAAAGGGGTGCGGTCACTGCTGCTCCTCGGAGGTGGGTGAGGTGGATGGTTCGGACGGTACGGATGGTGCGGACGGGCCAGGCGTGATGAGCGTGCAGTCCAGGGCGAGCTCGGCGAAGAGGAGGGTGTTCCGCAGATAGCGGTCACGCTGCCAGTCGTCGGGGTCGATGAGGTAGAGGTCGTAGGCGTCCTCGAGCGCCACCAGGTTCTCCGCGATCGCATGGATCTCCATGCGGGGCCGGAACGCTCCCAGGGCCGTGCCGACTTCGAGCACGATCTCGTACAGGGCGACCTGCCGTTCCACCACGAGCGCCAGATTGCGCCGGAAGTGCGGGTTGTCCTGGGCCGCGGACACCACTTGGTACACGATCCGCAGTTCATCGCTGATGTGTTCGGGGATCCCGGCCTCGATCATGAGGCGGAGCCGTTCGACCGGGTCGGAGACGCCGTCGATCAGCCGGCGTCGTTGTTCGCTGAACTCGTCGATGACGCCCTTCACGGCCTCCATGACCAACTGGTCGAAGCTCTCGAAGTGATACAGGACGCTGCCCGTGCTGACCTCGGCGCGCTCGGCGACCGCGCGCACGCTGGCGTTGGCGATGCCGTGTTCGGCGATCACGCTGCTCGCGGCCGCGATGAGGTCCTGGCGGCGCTGTCTGCTCTTGGCCCTCATGCCACCGGCTCCTCGGCCGGCGCCGGCTCGGCCGCGGGGGTGCGGTCCTCCGGGGCGGAGACCACCACGGAGGAATTGAGGGCGGCGTAACGTTCGGGGGAGCGCCGCTGCATCACGAGGCCGGCGATCACACCGCCCACGAAGACGAGCGGCACGATGCCGATCAGCAGGAGATTCACGGGGCCGGTCATGCCGGACACGATATCGAAGTGCGAGACGATGATGGCGAACGCGGCGATGAGTCCCAGAGCGCCGAGCACCGGTGCGACGACCACGCGCCACATCCCATGGCCCCGCCGGTCCTTCCGGAAGAAGCCGATCACGGAGACCGCGGCCACGCCCTGGGCGAAGACGAGCCCCGCCACGCCCACGGCGTAGGTCCACAGGCTCAGCCCGAGATACGGGTCCGTGCCGGAGAGCGCCCCGGCGATCATGACCACCAGGCTGAGGCCCGTCAGCGCCAGGCTCGCGACATGCGGCGACCGCATCCGGTGGTGCGTGCGGGAGAATACCGTCGGCAGCAGGCGCTCGCGGCCGAGTGAGAACACGTACCGTGCACAGGCGTTGTGGAAGGCGAGGGCGCAGGCGAAGAAGCTGGTGATGACCAGGACCTGAAGCACGACGCCGGCCCACGCTCCCAGCGACTGCTCGCCGGCGAGGAACATCATCTCCTCGAGCTTGTCCGAGTTCGCGAGCGCCAGCACGCCATCCACCCCGAAGGCGACGGTCAGGGCCCAGAAGGTGAAGGCGTAGAAGACGGCGAGAAACGCGATGGCCAGGTAGGTCGCGCGGGGGACCGAGCGGTCGGCCTGCTTCGCCTCCTCCGCGTAGATGACCGTTCCCTCGAAGCCGAGGAACGCCCCGAAACCGAAGACGAACAGGACGCTGGCACCCGGGACGAAGAAGATGTTGACGGGATTGAAGGAGGCGGCCGTGGCGTCGGCGATGTGGCCGCCGTTCTCCACGATCGCCGCGATCGAGACGATGAGGAGGATGAGGACCTCCGCGGTGAGCAGGACCGCCAGGACCTTCGCCCCGACGTCAATGCGCCGGTAGCCGAGCAGCCCGATCAGGAGCACCGAGAGCGCCGACCAGACGCCCCAGTGCAGATGGATGCCGAACAGGTTCCCGAACGTCAGATCCGCGAAGAATCCGAGCAGGGCGTAGAAGCCGATGAGGAGGAACGCGTACGCCATCACGGTGACGAAGGCGACGCCGATGCCCACCGGCTTGCCCAGTCCGGCGGCCGCGTAGGCGTAGAAGGCGCCCGTGTTGCGGACGAACCGCGACATGGCCGTGAAGCCGATGGCGAAGAGGATCAGGACCGCGCCGCTGGCGAGCATGGCGCCCGGCGCCCCGATCCCGCCGAGGAAGAACGACAGTGGCGCCGCGCTCACGGCCACCGTGAGGGGCGCCGCCGCGGACACGACGAAGAAGACGATGTCGACTGTGCCCAGTCTCCCGGGCGCGAGGGAATCCGGGGCCTTGGCCTCGGTGGTCGTGCTCTGCATGGGAACCTCCGGTATGCCTCGATGAGAAAACTGAACATGTGTGAGAAAAGTCTCACCCCGTGTTTGCGGCGTGGTCAAGGCTTTCCGCGCTTAAAGTTGACCAGCTGTTCAGATTTCTGAAACAGCGTGTTCGCTTCACGCCCCCTCGGCGAGGGGAGCCGCCGGGCGCTCCCGGTACTTCGACAGCTCGTAGAAATTCGTGGATAATCGGGGCTGGACGGGCGGTGCGCCCTTCCAGGACGGACGGGGAAGGACGATGACGGCACGCGGAGCGCGTTTCGCACGGGGCTGGATCGCAGCCACCGCCGCGACGTCGATCGCCGCCTTCTCGCATGTCCTCGCGGGCGGAGCCGTGCCCGCGGCGGCCGTCCTGTTGCTCTCCCTGGTCCTGTCCGGGCTGGTGTGCACCCTGCTTGCCGGGAAAGGCCTGCTTGCCGGGACGGCGCTCCACAGCGGAAAACCACTCCACACCGGAAAGCCCCTTTCTCTCTGGCGCCTTTCCGCCGGTGTCCTGTTCAGTCAGGCGCTGTTCCACGGCCTGTTCAGCATGGCGCCCGCGGGGATGACCGCCGGGACGACCACCGGGCCCGCCGCCACGATGGCGCACGACATGGCCCGGATGGGTCACGCCGGCCACATGGCCCGGTCGATGGCCCCGGCCCCGGGCAGCGTCGCCACGGACGGGTCCATGGCGCTCATGGATCATTCCTCACCGCTCATGTGGCTGGGCCACGTGGTCGCCGCGGTCTTCACCATCGCCGTGCTGCGCCATGGCGAGGTGACCCTCCTGAGGCTTCTCGCCGCTCTGCGGATGCGGCTCCTTCCTGTCATTCCCCGGGTGGCGCCGCTCGTCGTCGTGCCCGGATCGCTGACCATGCCGCTGGACCGGCGCGTCACGCCGCTGCGCAATCTCGGCGTGCCCCTGCTGGTCATGCGGCACCGCGGCCCGCCGCTGCTGTCTGAGTCGTTCTAGTCACCCCGGCCACCGGTCCGCGTCGCGCGCCGGTGCCGTGAGACCTGCGCGGGATCTCCGCGCCACACTTCTCAGCCGCCCTGCCGGGCCCCTGTGTCCCGCAGGGCAGGAAGCAGTCATGAGTTCTTTGCCATTCCTTGCATGGCGGAACCCGGGGCGTCGTGCCTCCGTGCTGACGGCCGTTCTGGTGCTGTGCTTCGCCGTTCTCCTGGCGGGCGCACCGAAGGCCTCGGCGCACGACCAACTGGTTTCGTCCACCCCGTCCGACGGCAAACGCCTGTCGGCAGCACCCACCCAGGTGTCCGTCACGTTCAGCGCGGCCCTCATGGACCTGGGCTACGAGATCCGCGTCGTCGACGCGGCCTCGAAGAACTGGGCCCAGGGCAAGCCCGTCCTGTCACGGGAGACCCTGGCCCAGCCCCTTGCACCGGACCTCCCGGAGGGGGAGTACCAGGTCCGTTGGAGGGTCGTCTCCAGCGACGGCCACCCCATCAGCGGCAGCTACTCGTTCCTCGTCGGAGCGAACGCGAAGGCGGGCACCATTCCGGCGCCCGGACTCGCGCCGGGCACCGAACCCGCAGCCGGAGCGACCGCGCCGTCCGCGGAAGCCGGCGCCTCGTCGGAGTCCGGTCAGACGGCCGGGGTCCCCGGCTGGCTGATTGCCGGCGGCATCGGCGCGGCCGTGGGCCTCGGCCTGTTCCTCGCCGTCCGGGCCCTGCAGCGCCTGCGTCGCGACGACGCCGCCTGACGGGCACCCTTTTCATCTCACACTTTCACCCCGTCCCGGCCTCACGCTGCCCGGACGGGCACAGATCAGGAGTCACCATGACCACCAAGAAGACCCTTTCCCTGCTGTCCCTCGCCGCTGCCGCCACTCTCGCCCTCGGCGCCTGCTCCTCGGGGGACGCCCCGGCCCCTGCCGCATCCTCGGCCAGCCCGGCGCCCGCCCTCTCGATCAGCGAGCCCTGGGTGAAGGCGGCGTCCTCCGGCATGACCGCCGCGTTCGGGACCGTCCGCAACGGCAGCGGCAAGGACCTCACCATCACCTCCGTGACCACCCCCGCCTCGCCCATGGCCGAGCTGCACGAGACCGTCATGAACCCCAGCGGCGGCATGCAGATGCGCGCCAAGGAGGGCGGGTTCACCATTCCTGCGGGCGGTGAGCTCAAGCTCGAACCCGGTGCGAACCACATCATGCTCATGAAGCTCGCCAAGGCCTACCGTGCCGGTGACGAGATCCCCTTCGAGCTGAAGGCCAGCGACGGCACGACCCTCAGCTTCACCGCCCAGGTCAAGGACTTCTCCGGCGCCAAGGAGAACTACGCGCCGGGTGGGGACTCGGGCGAGCACTCGGGCCACGGCGGCGAGGACCACTCCGGGCACGCGCAGCCCACGACCTCCCCGGCCAAGTGAGTCCGCGGGACGTGGAGCCGGCGGGCGAACCCGAGGGCCGTCCGGTGGAGCCGGTGGGCGCGGGAGCCGCGGCGGGATCCTCGAAGGGGGTACGACGCCGGAACCTCCTCCTCGGTGGCGCCGCGGCGGGGGTGGGGGCGCTGGCCGCCGCCGGGACGCAGCTGGTGGGCGGCGCGCCGTCGTCGTCGGTGGCTGCGGAGCCGCCCGACAACGGAGCCGGCGCCGTGCCCTTCTTCGGCCCGCGGCAGGCCGGGATCGGCACCGCCGCGCAGGCTCACGGCGCCTTCGTGGCGCTGGACCTGAAACCGGGGATCACGGGGGCGGGGGTGAAGTCCCTGCTGAAGCTGCTCACCTCCGACGCCGCGCGGCTCACTCAGGGGGAGGGCGCTCTCGCCGACACGGAGGCCGAGCTGGCGTTCCGTCCGGCGAACCTGACGGTCACGTTCGGCTTCGGGCCGGGTCTCTTCCGGGTCGCGGCGCCGGGCCGGGCGCCCTCATGGCTCCGGCCGCTGCCGAAGTTCGGCATCGACCGCCTGGTGAAGGAGTACAGCGACGGGGATCTGCTCCTCCAGATCTGCGCCGATGACCCGCTCACGGTCGCGCACGCTCAGCGGATGCTGCTGAAGGACAGCCGGAGTTTCACCACGGTCCGGTGGATCCAGCAGGGTTTCCGGCGGGCGTACGGCACGGAGAAACCGGGCACGACCATGCGGAACCTCTTCGGCCAGGTGGACGGGACCGCCAACCCGTCGCCCGGCAGCGAGAGCTTCGAGCGCGTCGTGTTCGGGGACGGAACCAACCGGCCCTGGGTGGAGAACGGGACGTCCCTTGTGGTCCGGCGGATCAGCATGAACCTCGACAAGTGGGAACGAGCTGGACCGCTCCGGGCGCGAGGAGTCGGTGGGGCGGAAACTCTCCAACGGCGCTCCGCTGACCGGGGTCGACGAGCACGACGAACCGGACTTCAAGGCCCTGAACCCGGTGGGCTTCCCCGTGATCGCGGACTTCTCCCATCTGCGCCGCGCGCGGCCGGAGGACCCGTCTCAGCGGATCTTCCGGAGGGCGTTCAACTACGACGTGCCTCCCGGAGGCCTGGGCGTCTCCGATTCGGGGCTGCTGTTCGCATCGTTCCAGGCGGATGTGGACCGGCAGTTCGTGCCGATCCAGAAGCGCCTGGATGATCTGGACATCCTGAATCAGTGGACGACGCCGGTGGGCTCGGCGGTTTTCGCCATCCCTCCGGGGTGCGGTCCTGACGGCTTCGTGGGAGAGGGCCTGTTCGCCTCCGCATGAGGTGGTGAACCGCGGTTCCAGGGGATGCCCGCGGCCGAGGCCGGCGCCGTTCGTGAGAGCGGCGCCGGCCTCAGCCGTCGGTGCTGCCCGTCGCAGAGCGACGTTCCCGCGTCCCCTCTGTGTTCGCGGCGGAGAGCCGGATATGCTGACTCCGCATCACTCGCATTGCCGGTTGAACCGGACTTTTTCACTGGGGGACTTTCCGTGTCTATGAAATCTTGGGGGCGCGCGGTCATCGCGGCCCTGACGGCGCTGGTTGCCGTCGTCGCCTCGCTGGTCGTGGCGGCTCCTGCTCAGGCGGCTCCGACCGTCGCCACCCGCGTCGCGCCCTACGCGGCCGGACCCGCCACGGTCACCCGTGGCAAGCCGATCACCGTCCAGGGTCAGGCGCAGCGCCTGAACGGACGGACCTGGGCCAACACCGGCACCGTCAAGGCCGTCGTGTACTTCGACCCGGACGGCGCCAAGCCCAACGCAGCGGTCCGCACCGTGAACAGCAACACCCGGGGATTCGTCCGCACCTCGTTCACCGCGAGTGTTTCGGGCAAGTGGTCGCTGCGGATCGTGTCGACCGGCACCCTGAAGGCCAGCTCGAGCGCGCAGAAGTACGTGCGCGTCGTGGCTCCGCGGCCCGCCCGGCCGACGTCCGCCGCTCCCATCAGCAAGTTGAACTGCCCCGCGTGGGCGCCCATTAAGGGGAACCAAGGCCGCCCGGAGTGGATCTATCACCTGCCGGGCCAGCGTTCATACAACGTCACCGCCCCCGAAGCGTGTTTCTCCACCGAAGCCGCAGCGCAGCGTGCTGGTTACCGGAGAGCTCGGAACTAAGTACTCAGCCTGACGGAACTCCCCCGGGGCCGGACCGAGACATCGGTTCGGCGCCGGGGGAGTTTTTCGTGGGGGCCGGACGCCTGGGGATAAGCCGGGTCGGCCGGCCGGCCGTACGGTTCGGGAGGGCCCGGCCGTGTCACTTGGGCAAGGCGCCGGCCTCGCGGGATAGTTGGCCTATGAGAATTGACCTGAGCCGGCTGGACGCCCACGCGGCTGATTCCGTGGGGCGGGAACGGACTGTCGAGCATCCGGCCGACGATCTTCTGTCCGGTCTGCTCGAGGCCGCGGTCGTGCCCTGGCTGGCGTCCGCGCCGTTGGCCTTCTGGACCTGCCGGGCGCAGGTCCGTGGCGAGTGGGTCGACATCGCCGAGTTCCCCTGGGCCCGAGGCCGGGACTCCGGATTCCGTCTCCTCATCGCCGACGAACCGGTCGAGCGCCTTCTCACCCCTGGAGCGACGGCCTTCGAGATCGTAGGGCTGCCCTCGTTCGGTTGATGGACTCACCTCAGGACCCCGGCGCAGCAGCCCGCTCCCATGCGGCACGAACGAAGAAGGACACGGTGCAGCTCACCAAGAATCTGGACATCCCCTCTCACGAGGCGCCGGGCAGCGGCGCCCCGGTGTGGAAATCGGCGTCGGTCCGAAAGGGTCGTCTCAGAGCCGCGATCATCTCCACCGCGGTGTTCGCCGTGGTCGCCGTCGGCGTCGCGGTGCTGCTCGCGTGGACCACGAATCCCTGGTGGGGCGACTACCCTCGGACCCCTGCGACCGTGGTCGGCCTCTCCGAGTACGACACTCACAAGAGCAGCATCATCTGCACCACCACGGTGCGCTTCGTGCTCGACGGGGTCGCCCACGAGGCTCAGGTGAAGGATGAGGGACCGTGCGATGCGGTGGCGGGCTCCAAGGAGCAGGTCACTCTCGCCTACAACCCCTCGGACTTCTCCGGAGTGCTGATCATCGGGCAGGACGCGAGGATCCGGACCGCGGTCTCGATGATCGGCCTGATCTCGCCGATCCCGTTGCTCCTGCTGTTGGGGCTGAGCATCGTCAGCATCCGCTCGTACAGGAATGCCAGACAGGCCGCCACGGGCATGCCGTGGCAGGAGATCACGGTTTTCGTGAAGGACCTGAAATCCAGTCTCGAGCACACGGACCTGCTCGTCCATGCGCGCGACGACGGCGGCGCCGACCGGACCTTCGTGATCGGCTATCCCACGGCCAAGATGCACGGATTCGAGCCGCAGAAGGACAGCGACCTCACGCTCCGGTTGGTGAGCGACGGCGACGGGCACGCAGTGCTGAGCGCGCCCGACGGCTCCGCAACCTGCGATGCCACCCTCTCGACGCCGAACAGCTTCGAGCTCCGGACCCTGGGGTTGTGAGCGGAGCGAATAGCGGGACCGCACCTAGTACGCCACACGAAGCAATTTCGAGCCAGCAGGGCGTTGCGGAGCGGCAAGAAATCTGATTCGCCCGACATCGGCATTGCCCAGCGAACGTCGATGTTCGGCCAGTTAAACCGTACAAGACAATGCCATCTTCCGCTTCTTTGTTTGGCGCCTCAACATTACAAAGAAGCGCCGTAATCCCATATGTGGCCTTGTTTCCAAGGGCCTTCTAGACGGAGGTCAAGGAAAATGTCATTGCGCGGAGCTACGCTTCGTGTGATGGCACTCTGATGGGTTGCGCGCCATGAGACTCCGCGGGCTGGCGCTTCGCCTTGGCGGTCCAGTCTTCGGCGGAGCAGTCAGAACGTAGTGCGCCGTGCGCCTGTCCACGGTGACCCATTCAGGCGCAGGATCATCCATGCCCCAGCGCCCACGAGAGGTGCTGCGATGATGCCGATGAGCCAGGCCCATTTCAGGAACGGTTCATCCCTGAAGTCAGCGTGATAAGCCTGCCACGCAGCGGTCACAATCAAGGCCAGCAGTGCGACGAGCGCCGCTCCGCTGATGATGATGGCCAGGATTTCTGAGGTTCCGAGCATGGCACTCGCCTACCTTTCGTCGGGTCAATCCAGGACACCACCGACCTTGTTAACAGGTCAAGTCGACAAGCAGATCACGGGTGAGGGTTCATGGATTCGACTGTGCCTTAGTCGATCGTTCTGCTTACCGTTCGCCCGATCGGGTGGCGAGCTCGCTTTCTATTCGGTCTGGAATCTCGTAATTTGAGGAGGAAATTTCATGAAAACGTTCGGTAAAGGTGCGACGTGCCTTCTGGCCTCGATCGGACTGCTCGTCGGCGCGGCGGCGATCCCTGCACAGGCCAGTGCATCGCTGGAACCGCAGCCTTCACGCACTACGCATACGGGTTATGTGCAGGATTGCCTGGCTCAAGTGGATGCGTACAACGCGAGCCAGGGACGGAACGTCTCTCACGACGAGTGCAGGACGACCGTGACGACCCAGCTCGACGCGAGCACACCGGCCACGGTCGCAGAAGTGCAGGCTGCGTCAGGCCTGTCCGCATCGGAGAAGCGTTCCTTGGTCGCGGCAGCCGCGGCGGGCACGATCCAATCCCGGCACTGGAGCCAGTTCACCACTGGTGGCGCATACACTCGGACGCAGAACGGCACGATGTTCTTCAATGGCAGTGAAGTGTGGGTGACCGAGGTACGTCATGGGTACCAGGGTTCCCATAACTGCTTCACGAACTACACGGTTGAGGTCAACATCTCAGACCGGGCCTGCAACGAGTCTGGCGCGTTGAACTATCGGGTGATGAACAGTATCTGGAACGTGAACCTCAACGGCACGCCGATCACCTATGACGCCTCCATGCAGGCCACGGTCAGGGCTAACGGGTCCATCGAGGGCTTCGGAGCGACCATCGGCTGACACAGGTTCGCTGGTGATTCCCAGGGTGAATCCGGTTTTGATGGCAGAGCTCAGATTCGGATTCAACCTGGGACACAGCACCTATAGGCAGGCGAGTTTCGTCGCTCCTGAGGTATCGCTTGACCTGTCGCGAACATGACGAAGGCCCTGGAACCTCTGATCTCTCAGGAGTTCCAGGGCCTTCGCTCTGGCGGTGACGGTGGGATTTGAACCCACGTTGGCTGTTACACCAAACAACATTTCGAGTGTTGCACCTTCGGCCGCTCGGACACGTCACCAACGGTTGACCACTTTACCGTAGCCGGACACCCCCGCCCAAACGGAGCACCTGCGGACCCGTTCCCGGGCCTCGGATCCGCGAGTTCCCGGGCTTTTCGCCGAACCGTCGAACCTCCCAGAACCCCCGGAAACGCCCGAGGGGCGCCCACCGCAATCGGTGGACGCCCCTCTCGGCTTCTCCGCAGGAGCCGGCCGCCTCAGCCCGCGCTGTGCCGTCCCCGGGTCGCCAGATACAGCGCGGCTTCCTTCTGGAGCTGCCGCTCGGCGTCGAGCTCGGCCTGGATCCTTGCCAGCTCGCCGGCCGCCTGGCCCTGCCGCTCGGACATCTCCAGCTGCGCCAGCAGCTGGGTGTTGACCTTCTCGCTCAGCTTGGCGAGCTGCTCCTGCTGCTTCGCGAGCAGCAGCTGGGTCTGCTGGAGCGCCGCGAGCGTGGCCGCGGTGTCGCCCTGGGGCGCGACGCCGGGTGCCTCGCGCTCAGCCAGCAGGAGCCGCAGCTCGGAGTCGAGCCCGCCCTCCAGGCCGCCGTCGTGGGTCGCCGGGGCGGTGCGCTGATGTCCTGCGACGTGAGCCGGAACATGCTGCTCCGGGGCGTCGCTCGGGTTCAGGCCGTTGGCCAGGGCCTCACCCGCGGCGCCGGAAGGGGCGGCGACCGCGGCGAGGGTCGCCGTCGTCGTGTCGGGTTCCCCGCTGAAGCCTTCGGAGCCCTCGGACGCCGCCTTGGCCGGCTGCATCTCGACGGTCTTGCGGAGCGGGACCTCCTTGATGAACAGCACGGCGATGATCGCGGCGATGGCCACGAAACCGGCGATCAGGAAGATCTGCGCGGAGGCGTCACCGTAGGCGGCCTTGACGATCGTGGCGATCGGGCCGGGCATGTCCTTGACGTCCAGGCTCGTGCTCGACGCGCCGGACCCCGCGGGGACCTTGATGTGGTGGTCGATGAAGCCCTGCTTGATGAGGTCCGAGGAGCGGTTGCCCAGCACGGCGCCCAGCACGGAGACGCCGATCGCGCCACCGACGGTCCGGAAGAACGCCACCGAGGCACTCGCGGAACCGATGTCACGCGGAGCGACGGTGTTCTGCACGGCCAGGACCAAGTTCTGCATGGTCATGCCGAGACCGAGGCCCAGGACGGCCATGTAGACGCCGGTGATCCAGAAGTCGGTCTCGTGGTCGATCGTGCCGAGGAGGAGCATGCCCGCCGCGGTGAGGATCGTGCCGGCCACCAGGTAGCCCTTCCACTTGCCGTAGCGGGAGATCAGCTGACCGGCGACCGTGGAGCCCACCAGGTTGGTGAAGATCATCGGCAAGGTGAGCAGACCGGCCTCGGTGGGCGTCGCGCCACGGGCCACCTGGAAGTACTGACCGATGAAGGAGGAGGAGCCGAACATGGCCACGCCGATGGCCACCGAGGCCACGATGCTCAGCGCGGTGGTGCGGTTGGAGATGATCTTCAGGGGGATGATCGGCTCGGAGACCTTGGCCTCGACCAGGATGAAGAGCAGCAGGCCGACGACCGAGCCGCCCACCATCGCCGCGGTCTGCCAGGACCACCACTCGTAGTAATCCGGATTGCCGGCGAAGGAGACCCAGATCAGCAGGGTGGAGACGGATGCGCTGAGCAGGATGGTGCCCAGCCAGTCGATCTTCGCCTTGCGGCGGATCTGCGGCAGCTTCAGGGTGATCTGGAGCAGGATCAGGGCGATGATCGCGAGCGGGACGCAGACGTAGAAGGTCCAGCGCCAGCCCCAGTGATCCACGATCAGACCGCCGAGCAGCGGGCCGCCCGCGGTGCCCACGGCGAGAACGGCGCCGAGGTAGCCGGAGTACTTGCCGCGCTCACGCGGGGCGATCATGACGCCCATGATGGCCTGGGACAGGGCGATCAGACCGCCCATGCCGATGCCCTGGATGACGCGTGCGGTCAGCAGCATCGGGATGTCGGGGGAGAGACCCGCCACCACCGAACCCGCCACGAACACGACGATGCTCAGCTGGACCAGGATCTTCTTGTCGTAGAGGTCCGCGAGCTTGCCCCAGATCGGGGTGGTGACGGCGCTGGCCAGCATGGAGGCCGTGATGACCCAGGCGAAGTCCGTCTGGGTGCCTTTGAGATCGGAAATGATGGTGGGCAGCGCGTTCGAGACGATCGTGCTGGACACGATCGCCGTGAAGAACGCGGCAAGGAGGCCGGTGAAGGCCTCCATGATCTGCCGGTGGCTCATGGGCTGAGCCTCGTGGGTGGGGTTCAAGATTCAGTCTCCTGCGGGGGTGGCGGCGGCGTACGGGGAGGGCTTGCGACGGTAGGACTGCAAAGCCACGGTGAGATCGGTCAGGTTGGAGCGGCACGTGAGCGCCTGGTCCTCGTCCCAGTCACCGAGAAGGCTCAGCAGCGCCTGGACGCGGTCCTCCTCGGCCCGGGCGAGCTGTTCCTGCCCGGTCTCGGTGACCTCCAGAAGCTGAGCTCTGCGGTCCGTGGGGTCCTGCGTCCGGGTGATGAAGCCGCGTTCCTCGAGTTCCGCGAGGTGGCGGCTCAGCACGGGGGAGCTCACCCCGAGCCGCTGCGCGATGTCCACTGCACGCCCACCGTGTTCGGTGATCATGTGGAGCACCCCGAGCAGGGCCGTGCTGGTTCCCGGAGCGAGGGAGTCATGCGAGAGGCAGCGCAGTGCGCGCTGCAGATCCACGACCCCGCGGATGAGTGCCCGCGCTGTTGCTGGCTCTACCGGCATCCGATCCTCCTGTAATTGCTTATGGCAACTATATAAGTGGAAAGGTTGCTTAGTCAAACTAATATTCCGGCGAAGGGTTGCGAAGGGCTGCGGGGAGGGCGCGGGCGGGTTGCGCAGGGCACGGCGACGACGACGCCGGCAGCCGGGCCGGGCCGGGCGCCGGAGCGCTGCGAGGGGAGGAGGTTCCGGGGTCAGCCCCGGTGCCGGGCGAAGAAATCCCGGAGGAGGGCGGCGCACTCGTCTTCGCGGATACCGGCGTAGACCTCCACCCAATGGTTGAGGCGGCGCTCGCGGAGGATGTCGAAGACGGAGCCCGCAGCGCCGGCCTTCTCATCCCATGCGCCGAACACCACGCGGGGGATCCTGCTCAGGACGATCGCCCCGGCGCACATCGCGCACGGCTCGAGCGTGACCACCAGAGTGCAGTCCTCCAGGCGCCAGCCGTCGGACTCACCGCCGTCGTCGGTCATCCTGCGGCGGAGGGCCTCGGCACCTGCCCGGATCGCGACCACTTCGGCGTGTGCCGTGGGGTCGCCCAGGGCCTCCCGTTCGTTGCGGCCGGTGGCGAGCACGGCGCCGTCGGGGCCCAGCAGCACCGCGCCGATCGGCACGTCCTCGGTGCGCAGCGCCTCCCGGGCCTCGGCGAGGGCGAGGCCCATCCAGTGCTCGTGGTCGGCGTCGTGCGGGATCATGCCCACCAGCGTATCCGGCCTCCCGCGCTCGCGAACCGCCAGTAGGTGCCCGTACGGCCCACGGATACGGGCACCTACTGGCGGTTCGCGGGGGAAAAGTGGCGCGCTCCGCGAGGGACGGCAAGCGGCCGGCGTCCTGTAAATTTGACCCATGCGCACCATCGTTGTGGACCACCCGCTCGTCGCCCATAAGCTCACCGTGCTGCGGGACAAGACGACGCCTTCGCCCGTCTTCCGTCAGCTGACCGAAGAGCTCGTCACCCTTCTCGCCTACGAGGCCACTCGCGAGGTGCGTACCCAGCCCGTCACCATCGAGACCCCGGTGGCCACCACGATCGGCACGGCTTTCACCAAGCCGACGCCCCTCGTGGTCCCGATCCTCCGCGCCGGTCTCGGCATGCTCGAGGGCATGACCAAGCTGGTCCCCACGGCCGAGGTCGGCTTCCTGGGCATGGCCCGTGACGAGCACACCCTGGACATCATCACCTACGCCGAGCGCCTTCCGGAGGACCTCACGGGCCGCCAGGTCTTCGTGTTGGACCCCATGCTCGCCACCGGTGGCACGCTGCGCGAGGCCATCAAGTTCCTCTTCCGCCGCGGTGCCGACGAGGTCACCTGCATCTGCCTGCTGGCCGCGCCGGAGGGTCTGGCGAAGCTCGAGGAGGAGCTCTCCGACGCGAACGTCACCGTGGTCCTCGCCTCGATCGACGAGCGCCTCGATGAGAAGGCCTACATCGTCCCCGGCCTCGGCGACGCCGGCGACCGCCTCTACGGCGTCGCGAGCGTCCTGGAGGCCTGAGCCTCTTCCGCCGTCGCCCGCTCGCGAGAAGCCAGTTGGGCACCATGTTCACGCCGAACACTGTGCCCAGCTGGCTTCTCGCGTCAGGCCGGGCGCAGCTCTACGGAGAACACGGTCCGGCCCGGCCGGGACTCCAGCGTCACGATGCCGCCGTGCGCCTGGACGATCGCCTGCACGATCGAGAGGCCCAGCCCGGACGAGCCGCCCGTCCGTGCCTTGTCCGCCTGGGTGAAGCGGGAGAACACCTCGGGCTGCAGCTCCTCGGGGATGCCGGGGCCGTCGTCGGTCACGGTGAGCGTCGGCCTGCCGTCGGCCGAGAGCGCGACGCCGACCTCCACCTTGGTGCCTTCCGGCGTGTGCTTCTGGGCATTGGTCAGCAGATTCACCAGAACCTGCCGCAGCCGTGCCGGATCGGCCCAGGCGTCCACGGTTCCCGCGGGGACCGCCAGCCGCCAGTCGTGCCCGGAGTCCTGGGCGCGTTTCTCCATGACCTCCTCGACCGCGAGCTGCACGAGGTCCACCGGGCGGCCCTGGATCGCCTGGCCCTCGTCCAGCCGGGCGAGCGTCAGCAGGTCCTCCACGAGCGCGTTCATCCGGACGGACTGGCTCTGCACCCGGGACAGTGACTCCTTGCCCTGATCGCTGAGGGACTCGGTCAGACCGAGCATCTCGCTGTAGCCGCGGATGGCCGTCAGCGGAGTGCGGAGTTCGTGGGAGGCGTCCGCCACGAACTGCCGGGCCTTCATCTCGGAGGCGTGCCGCACGGCCAGGGCGCCGGAGACGTTGTCGAGCATCCGGTTGAACGCATGCCCCACACTGCCCACCTCGGTGTCGGGGTCCGTGGCGCTCTCCGGGACGCGCACGCCCAGGGCGACCTCGCCGACGTCGAGCCGTGACTCCGCCACCTGCCCGGCCACCTCGCTGAGCTGAGCCAGCGGGCGCAGCGTCCGGCGGATGAGCCACGTGCCCACGACGGCGCAGATCACCAGGGCGCCCGCCGACACCAGGAGGGTGGTCAGGACGAGCGCGCCGAGGGCGTCGTTCTTGCCGGCCAGAGGGAGTCCGGTGACCACCACGGTGCCGCTGGGGGTGGTGGACGCCAGCATCCGGTACTCGCCGACGCTGAGCCGGTTGGTGACGGGGACGGCGCCCGGCCGGTAGGCCTCCGGGGTGGCGGAGAACACCGCGATCTTGCGGAAGTCGCTCGTGGGCAGCGGGGCGAACTGCCCGTCGTCGCGCAGGATCACCGCGGCGCCCTGCGCGCCATCGCTCGTGGACACGGCCGTGATCGTGCCGAGGGCCTGACCGCGGAACTCGGGGGACCCGCCGGGCCCGACCGGCCCGCCCAGGGTCGCCGCCGCACGGTGGTTCGCCAGCCGCAGCTGCGAGTCGACGTCGTTTGGTCAGGACCCGGTCCATGGTCGCGTAGACCACGGAGCCGAGCACCGCGGCGATGACGGTCAGCAGCGCCATGGTGACGAGCACCAGCTTGGTCCGCAGCGGCCACGACTTCAGGCGCCGCCAGCGAGGACCGGTGCCGGAGTGCGTGCCGGAGTGCGGAGCGGACGGCGGGCCGGGCGGCGGTGGCGGCGGGGGAGCGGCGCCCTCAGGCGCGGGGTGAGCGGTCATTCCGCACCCGGCCGGATGACGTAGCCCACGCCCCGGACGGTGTGGATCATGGCGGGACGCCCCACATCGATCTTCTTGCGCAGGTAGGAGATGTAGAGCTCCACGATGTTCGCCTGACCGCCGAAGTCGTAATGCCACACGTGGTCCAGGATCTGATTCTTGCTCAGCACGCGGCGCGGGTTCTCCATGAGGTACTGCAGGAGGTCGAACTGGGTGGCGGTCAGCTGGATCTCCTCGCCGCCACGACGGACCTCACGCGAGTCGATGTTGAGCACCAGATCGCCCACCACCAGTTCCGATGCGTCCTTGGCCGTGGCCCCGGAACGCTGTACCAGGCGGTGCAGGCGGAGCGTCAGCTCCTCGAGGCTGAAGGGTTTGGAGACGTAGTCGTCGCCGCCTGCTGCCAGCCCTTCCACCCGGTTCTCCACGCTGTCCTTGGCGGTCAGGAAGAGCGCCGGGACTTCGGGCATGAAGGTGCGGATCTTCTGCAGGGCTTCGACGCCGTCGAACACCGGCACCATGATGTCCAGGACCAGCACGTCCGGCTGGAACTCGCGGGCCACCCGCACCGCGGACGGGCCGTCCTCCGCGTACTGGACCTCCCAGCCGCTCAGCTTGAGTCCCATGGCGACCAGCTCGCGGAGCATCGGCTCGTCGTCCAGGACCAGGGCGCGGATCGGGGAGCCGTCCGGGCGGGTCAGACGTGGCAGGGACTGGAGTGAGGGTGGCAGCGACATACCTCCACTCTGGACCCTCGCCTTCGCTTCTGCCTAGGCGTTCGCTGTGTGCTCGCTGTGAGCGCACGACGGCGCGTGGCCGGGTAGGGGCGGAAATTGTTCAGGATCGCGTCATCTCCGGCGGGTACCCTGCTTAGGAACGGTGTCGGGGAGAGAACCTACGTGGTCCTCGATGGCCGTGTTCCCATCGGAACCGGCTCCCGCAGGACCGAGAACGAGGCGAGGCGTCCACGATGAGTGCATCCGCAAGGGGGCGAGCGGGCGATCCGCGCCCGCGGCATACGGCGGCGGCATCCTGGCTGCGGCTGCTCCCGCTGCTGGGCGGCGTCGTCGTCCTGTCGCTGTGGGCTGCTGACGTCCTTCCGGTGCTGCCCGCCGTCATCGCCCTCTGCGTGCTCGCACTGGGCCAGCTGGCCGGTGCGATGGCCCGCGCTCGCCGCGACATGGACCGCAGGGTCCAGGACATCGTCGACGCCCGGGAGGCCGGCCTGCCGGCAGCGGTCCCGTCGGAGCCGAGTGCTCCGGGCGGGCAGCCGGGCACGTCAGGAAGCGTCGATCTCGACCCGGCGCAGGCTGACCCGTCCGGCAAGGAACTCCAGCGATTCGGTGAATGAGGTGCCCGCCTCGTCGCGGTAGTCGATCACGAGCATGTTCTCCGCGGTGATCAGACCTTTGAGGTGGACCGCCTCGGCGAGGTCCCACCGAAAATCGGGATCGGCCAGCGCTGTGAGGAGTTCAGCCACGCCTCTCAGTGGTTCCGAGAACTCTTCCGAGGCGCGATGGAATTCGATGTTTTCATGAACGAGAGTGGAAATGGTTTCAGCATCCAGGGCCCGCCAGGCATAAATCCAGCGGGTCGAGAAACCCAGCAGGGAAAGGTTACGCCAGCACTGCTGTGGACCAGTCACGTCGGACATTCAGGTGCTTCCTTGGCGTGAATATGCCCCTAAAAACGGGCATTTTGCGGGATACCAATTGATTGTATCGCACGGCGGAGATATATGACCCGGACTATGGATTGCCCGCTGCGGAATGACTGATCACGGAGGCATTGATCCGGTGGAGAAGCCCGGTGGGATCGAGGCCGTGATTGGCGGTTTGAGACGCCACGATCAGGGTCGCCGAAGTCCAGACCATCAGGTGCGTCATGTAGTCCTTCCAGGGCCATCCCGGGGGCCGGTTCGCATCCTGAACACGGAAGACGCCGCTGTCGAGGAGTTCCGTGATGGCCTTGCGGCACGTCGTGCACGTCTCGAGGTGCCGGTGGAACCAGGTTTTCCTGCGAGCGGTCAGAGTGCCGCTGAGATATGACGGAACATATTCGATAGTGAACTGGCAGTCTTCGGATTCGCGCTTTCCCAGAAGTTCCCTGAGATATGCGACGCGAAGCGCTCTTTTGGCCCGGCGATGCAGCACGACGGCGGCATTAGGTGACAAGTCGAGGGCGGGTGCGACATCCTTGGGCTGCATATCCTCGATATCGAGATACCAGATGATCATGCGCCATCGCTCGGGAAGCGACTCAAAAGCGCGGCGGGCGGAGTCATTCTCAAAAGCGGCGATGACCCGATCGGTGACTTCAGGCGAATCCCCGACCGAATCCAGGTCCTCTGAAGGGACTTCGCGGCGTTTACGGCGGGAATTCCTCCACACGGTCCGTGAAACACTCGAGAGGAGGTAGGGGAGGAACACGCCCTGCGGTCCGCGGCCGGATTTGATGGCCGCGAGCACGGCGGCGAACGTGTCGTTCACGGCGTCTTCCGCGGCCCCGTGGTCCTGGGTCAGGCCGTAGGCGATCCGGTACGCGGAGGCGCGGTGCTTGGCGAAAAGGGTCCCGAAGGCGGCCATGTCTCCGGAACGGGTCAGCGCGAGCAGCTCGACGTCACTGTGCTTAGGCAACAAGATCCCGATCACTCGGATGGTGCGGGATGCCCTGAGTGGAATGTCCGCTCGACGCGCCATGGGCCGATGGCCGTGCGCTGCTGCCCGGAAGGCTCACCGGATAGCGGTCCTTCCGGCCGGATGCCAAGGCGCGCCTCCCTCGGCTGAAATTCAGCTCTTTCATTTCCACCCCTAGATGATGCCCGCGGTGAAACATTCATATCCTGTTGCGCAACTCGATGAGGACGCGGAGAGAGGGCGCAACTTCGGACGAAGGAAGATGCGCACAGTCTCAAGCGGCTGACCTTGAGGGAGCGCGAGCTGGTCCGTCAGGTGGAACCCGGGTTCCTGGACCGCGATGTGAAAAAACATGATGTCTCACCGTTGGCGATGTGCAGTGCAACGAGGAGTAGAGGCACGCCCCCATGCCACTGTCCTCGGGCGGGAATCGACGTCGAACTGGGCGACGCACGAGTCCCACTTGAACAGAGTTAGACGCCTGGCCGCCGCCTGTGACGCGACAAAGTCAAAGAATTGAGGAAAGTCCGTCTCCTGCGGAGGCGATCAACGGCGCCTCGTCAGAGAAGTGCCGGATGTGGCTCAGTACCAGTTGTTGGCGTAGTGGAAGCCGAGGGCGCCGCAGGGGGAACCATAGCGCTCGGAGACGTACTTCAGACCCCAGGTGATCTGGGTCTTGTAGTTGGTCTGCCAATCGTCGGCCACCGAGGCCATCTTGGTGCCCGGCAGCGCCTGGACGATTCCATAGGCGCCCGAGTCCGCGTTCTGAGCGGTGGTCTTCCAGCCGGATTCGCGAGTCCACAGCGTCACGAGGCACGGCATCTCGCCCGCGCCCCAGCCGTACTTGCCGAGCTGGCTCGCGGCGAAGGCCTGTGCTCCTGCAGGGTCGTCCACCGTCTTGGGCGGCGCGGCCTCTTCTTTCAGGGCGTCCACGGCCTGTTTCAGTGCGGAGGCCTGATTAGCGGCCTCCCGTGCGGACTTACTGGCTTCCGCGCCGGCCGAAACGCTTTCGGACGAGAGCGTGGCCAGGACGGAGAAGTCGAACTTCTGGCCGACGTTGTTTACCTTGCGGAATTGGGGTGCGCTGAGCTTGACCTCGGGCGCCGACTGCACGGTGGGCGCGGCCGGCCGGGTGTCCTGAGCGGCCATCGACGCCTGCGTGGCGAGGCCGCCCGCCAGCGCGAGCGTCAGGACGGAGCCGACGACGGCGGCCCGGGCCCCGCGGGTGCGCGGAAGGATGCTGGGAAGCTGGCTGAGGACGGATTGCTTCTGGCGTCCACTGGAAGCAGCGGTGGCCGCTGTGCGGACTCCCGCCGCGTGGTCCTCGCTGCGGGTGCTCCTGGTGGCGCGTACAGCGCGGGACCCTGCCACGGCTCGGCCGTCGGTGGTCCGCGGTCGGTTCGCGGTCATGCTCAACCCTTCATGCTTCTGGAAGGGGCGGGTCCGTGGACTCCGGACGCAGACACCCAGGTGGTGCTCTGCTCTTCCGGTGGACGCTCTGCCCCACGACCAGTCTAGGTGGCGGACGCGCTCATGTCACATTTAGGTAACGACGGCTCGTGACCCTCGCGCCCGCCGATCGGGCCCGTCCGACGCCGAAGCGTCCACGATGCGGTCAAGTGGATCTGGCATGAGTTTCAGTTCACAGTTGAACTTTTGGACGGCAAGGCCTACTTCGAGTGAAGAAAATTCGTCGATGTGCGTCTTATCTGACCGTGAAAGGGTTGATTCGCATCTCAGAACCCCTCTGTTCAGAATGGTGAGATCGGTCACAATGGACACTTTTGTCTCACGATGTGGACGGCCGTGAGCTTTGTTACTTGCAAGTTGGGTTTGTTACGTTGCACACTCGGAGATGTGAATACCAACTCAACAGCATCTGCAGCCGCAGCGACCCTCTCCAGCGCACCCGCTGGCCTGATGGTTGGCTGTTGTCGAATGTGCGCCTGACCTCCACCCCTCAGCTCAGGCAACCGTCCTCACCCCGCCCAATGAAGGGCACTTTCCTGATTCATTGCGGGGACTCAACATTCGAGCCGCGATGACGGCAAATTCACTCTCAGAGGTTTGAACAACATGTCAGTTGCATCCGGATACGTCCACATCTCCCTGCGGAACGCCAACAAGGCTCCTGCCGTCCGCCCCGAATTCGCCAACCGCCCTGCTGCCGCCCCGCAGCAGTACCCGGCGGGCTACAACGGCCAGTTCGCAGCCCCCGCCCCTGCTCAGCAGCCCGGTTACCCCCAGCAGGGTTACGGTCAGCTCCGCGCAGTGCCGCAGCCGGGCACGCCCGCTGCTGAAGGCCACCCCGTGACCGCGCCGACCCAGGTGATCGCCCGCGGCGCCAACGGAGCTCCGGCCCGTGCCGCCGCTGGCACGCCCACGGTCGCCCGTGGGTTCGTCCTCTACGTGGGTATCGATGAGGAGACGGCCGCCGCCTCCGGACAGTCGATCGCCAAGCTCGCCCAGGAGATCCGCGCCTACGCCCAGTCGCTCGTCCAGGGCGCCGAGAGCTACGCCGCCGTCGCCGTCGCGCCGGCCAGCGCGCCCGGCTCCGCCCTCGACGTCGTGCGCAGCACCTTCGGTGATCCCACGGTCGCCAACCGGCAGCGCGTCGAGGCGCCCCGACCGGCCGCCGTGCCGGACCAGCGCCCCAGCGGTGTCCTCATCGACCTGGCCCGCCGCGAAGTTCACCTGGACGGCGACACCCTGAACCTCACGTTCAAGGAGTTCGAACTCCTGAACTACCTGGTGGAGAACGGCACCCGCACCGTGGACCGCGAGGAACTCCTGGAGAACCTGTGGCGCAACGCCGAAGAGGTTCCCAACGAGCGCACCATCGACGTGCACATCCGCCGTCTCCGCTCCAAGCTCGGCCGCCTGGCCAACACGGTCCGCACGGTCCGCGGGCAGGGCTACCGCTTCTACGAGCACCCCGAGGTGGTCGTCTGGGCCGCGCCGGAGTACTCCATCTGACGTTTTTCGGTTGTGTGAGAAGGACGGGGATCCCCTCCGCGCCTGCGCTCCGGCCCCGCTGCACCTCAGGATTCCGGCTTCGGCCGGGCTTGCGGCAGCGGGGCCTTCGCGCAACAACGGCGCTCTCGGGGAACCCCGTCCTTCTCCGCGTTCCGGGTCAGAGGGAGTGCGTCCGGCTTGATGGAGGATTACCCGTGAGTGGGGCCGGTCCTGCGCGAGCGAGTGGGTGACCTGGCCTGCGACCGTGACGGGTGGTCTGTGTGTGGGGTGCCGGGGGCATCCGGAGAGCGCCGTTGTCGCGTGGAAGCCCCGCCTCTGACAGCTTGAGGCGAGCCTGACCGCAAAAGCCGGCGGGGCTGAAGCGCAGGCGCCGAAGGATGCCCGCGGCACCCACCCCACCCCGCACTTCAACCGAGAACCGCCCCCCGCAGGGATAGTGTTTTCCCATGAGCGAGCATCATGTGAAGCGCCTGATCATCATGCGTCATGCCAAGGCGGACTGGCCTCTGGGCGTCCAGGATCACGACCGGCCCCTGGAACCCCGCGGGCATCGTGATGCGGCGGCGGCCGGGGCGTGGCTCCGGGAATCGGGCAACGTCCCGGACTTCATTCTTTGCTCGACCGCGGTCCGGACTCGCCAGACGTGCACCTGGGTGTGCGAAGAGCTGGGGGAGAAGGCCCCGACGCCAAAGCTCGAATCGGGGCTCTACTCGGCGACCGGGCGGCGGATGCTCACGGTCATCAATCACGTCCCGGAGACCGTGACCAGTCTGATGGTCATCAGCCATATGCCGGGCGTGCAGGATCTCGCGCTGCTCCTGGCGGACCGGGATTCGGATCAGGCCGCCTATATGGACATGGCGGAGCATTACCCCACCAGCGGGATCACCGTGCTTGAGAGCGTGAAACCCTGGGCGGAGCTGGACGGTCAGGATGCGCGCCTGGTGTCTTTCGAGGTGCCGCGGGCCTGACCGTCGGCCTCGGCGTCGGGCGGCTCGAGCCACTCCGCGTGGCGGTGCCGCTCCTGCCGCCTGCCGCGCGTGATCCGGACGCGGTGCGGCGTCCTCCCGTCCGGGTGGGGCGCTTGCGTCCGGTGACGCCCGGCTTCTTCACGGGCCACACGCTGCCGAGGAACAACAGGAGCGCGGCCGGCAGTCCCGCGGCGAGGCTGAGGAAGAAGTACAGATCGCTTCCCGCGCCGGGGCCCGTGGTGTGCATCCGGTCGTAGCCTTCGGAGAAGCCCAGCCCCCAGAGCCGCACGTACGCCAGGGCGAACGTGACGGCGACGGTGGTGAGGATTCCTGCGGCGATCAGCACCTTATTACGGCGGAGGATGGCGACGGACGCGATGGCGCAGACGAAACCGATGAACGCGCACACCAGCAGGAGGACCAGGCCCAGGGTCTCCGGGGCCAGGACCGTCTGGATCAGGAGCGCGGCACAGGCCAGAGCCGCGCCGAGCATGATCTTGGTGGTGAGCAACCGCATGACTTCATTCTTTCAGAGGGGTCTGACAGTTTTCCTGGTCCCCGGTAGCCGGAGCAGGAGCCGGGGCCAGGTCAGGCGGGCGTCAGCGCGCCAGGTAGCCCTTCACGAAGGTCATGATGGCCTCCACGCTGGCTTCCTGGGAACGTCCCGGATGGAAGCTCTTGCGATCCAGCCCCACGATGAAGCACGCGCCGAAGATCGCCGCCTCCAGGCCGCTCCGGGAGACGTCCTGGTTCACCGCGTATCGCTGGCCTATGCGGTCCAGGGCCTGGGAGATCACGTCGAGCAGTTCCGAGCGGAGTTCCCGCATCAGGTCACGCCACTCGTTCTCGGCTTTCCAGTTCTCGTTCATCCAGAGCTGCCCGAAGGACGGGTAGTCGTCCAGGAACGCGATCGCCTCGGACACCACGGATTCCATGGCAGCGACAGGGTCCTCCACCGCGGGCACCGCCGCGAAACGGGCCAGGAGGATGTCGACGCCGTGCCGGAGCAGTTGCGCGATCAGCTCGGACTTGCTGCCGAAGTTGTAGTACACGGTTCCCTTGGAGACCCCGGCCTCGGCCGCGATCTCGTCCACCGTCACTTCGGCGGCTCCCCGCTCGCCGATCAGCTGCATGGAAGCGTCGAAGATCTTCTGCCGCGAGGCCGATGTCCGCTGGGGACGACGACGGCGGCCCGCGCCGTCGTCGTCCGCCACGGCAGGCTCCTGGCCGGGTCCGCCGACATCGCCGCCCAGCGACGGCAGGCCCGGGTGCGTGGCCGGCTCGGCGGGTCTCATACCGAGATCTCCGGCTTGAAGCTCTTCAGGGTCCAGAGCTTGTGCTGGTGCACGGCGAGCGTGGACATCGCCATGCCGAGCACCGCGTAGCCCACCAGGCCCAGCATGATGGGGGCCACCATGGACAGGTCGCCACCGTAGATGAGGTGGCGCATGCCGGTCACCACGTAGCCGAGCGGCAGGATGTCGTGGACCACGTGGAACGGCTCCGGGGTGGTCTGCCACGGGAACGTGCCGCCCGAGGAGACCAGCTGGAGCACCAGCAGGATGAGCACCACGAACTTGCCCGGTGTGCCCAGCAGGGCGCAAATGCCCTGGATGAGCGCCGTGAACGCCATCGCCGCGAACAGCAGGAAGACGAACGTCAGCGCCGGGTTGGCCGATTCGAGTTTCAGGCCCAGCGTGACCACCGCCCACAGCAGGGCCGTCTGCACGGCGGAGACCACGAAGAAGGGCAGCCAGCCGGCGATGCCGATCTTCCAGGACGGCGCATTGGACGCCAGAGCTCGCTGAGTGAGCGGGCGCATGGCCTGCACCAGCATGAAGGCGCCGATCCACAGGGAGAGACTGAGGAAGAACGGGGCCAGGCCGGCGCCGTAGGTGGTCGCCTTGGTCTGCGCGAGCTTGTCGACGGCCACGGGATCGGACATCACCTTGGAGACGCTCTCTCGCTGGGTCGCGTTCGGGTTGGGGATCTGGCCCGAGCCCTCCGCGAGCTTGGTGGCCAGTTCCTTGCCGCCGCTCGCGGCGGTCTTGGCGCCGTCCTGCAGCTTGGCCGCGCCGGCGTTGAGCTGCGTGGCGCCCGAGTTGAGCTTGGTGGCGCCCTGGTAAGCGCTCTGCTCGCCGGCCGCGAGGGTCTTCGCGCCGTCCGCCAGCTGGTACGCGCCCGAGTTGGCCTGATTGATGCCGTTGACCAGGGTGGGGGCGGAGTCGGAGAGCTTCTTGGCGCCCGCGGCCACGGCCCCGGCGCCATCGGAGAGCTTCTGGATGTCCGCGGCGGCGCCGTTGATCTTCGCCTTGGCGTCCTTGACCGGGCTCGATCCCTGGACCGCCTTGAGGTCGGCGAGGATCTTGTCCGCCTGCTCCTGAGTGATGACCTCGTCCTTGACGAGCTTGCTGACCGTGGTCTTCACGTCCGCGTCGGCCTGGGTCTCCACGGTCTGGAGGTCCTTCACGGCACCCTGCACCTTGGCGTTGAGCTGCGCGTTGCCGGCGGCCACCTGGGCCGCGCCGTCGGCGAGCTGCTTGGTGCTGGACGGCAGCGGCGCGGCGCCCTGGCTGAGCTGGGACAGCCCGCTGCTCAGCTTGTTCGCGCCGTCGGAGAGCTTGTTCGCGCCGGCTACGAGCTGGCCCTGGCCGTCCACCAGCTGGCTGGCGCCGGAGCTCAGGTCGGTCGTGCCCTTGTGCAGATCGGCGGTTCCGGTCTGGAGCTGGGCGAGGCCGTTGGACAGCGTCTTGGCGCCGTCCGCGGCCTTCACCATGTTCTGGTGGATGACGCCGAAACCGGACAGGAGCTGATCGGCCGTCTGCTCGCCGACCTCCTGGGCGACGCTCGCGTGCACGGCGGTGGTGAGCTTGTCCACGATCGTGCTGAGCAGGTAGTTGTTGGCGTCATTGGTGGTGACGTTGAGCATGGCCTGGTGTGCCGAGTCGAACGTCGACGGGGACACGAGGTTCTTGGAGAAGTCCTTCGGGATCTTCAGGGCGAAGGCGTACTTGCCCGTCCGCACGCCCTCATCCGCTTCCTGGGAGGTGGGCACGCGCTGCCAGTCGAAGAGGTGCGCATCCACCAGGGAGTCGGCCACCTTGGCGCCGGCTTTCAATTCCTCGCCCTTGGTGCCGTCGGGCTTGGACGGGGTGGCGCCGGTGTCCTCGACCACCAGGGCGGCCTTGATGCCGCTCAGGTTGTTGTACGGGTCCCAGTTCGCGTAGAGGTAGATGGCCCCGTACAGCAGGGGTACCAGGGACAGGGCGACGATGGTGAGCTTGGGCAGCACACCACTGGTCATGCGCTTGAGCTCGGAGCGGGCCAGGCGTAGAACGGTCACTTCGCTTCCTCCACGTTCTCATCCGCACTGTTCTCTTCCGCAGGCTGCGTCTCATGCGACGCGGCATCGCCGACCTGCGCGGCCTCGGCGGCCACCGCCTCGTCCGCGTTCTCTTCGGCTCCCGGCGGCAGCTCCGCGTGCGGAACGGAGTTGCCGATCACCGCGCTGGGGCCCTCCCAGTCGTCCGGCAGCGTCGCCACGACCGCGACGACGGCGAGCGGCCGCCCGGCGTCGTACGCCAGCTGTTCGCAGCGCTCCAGCCAGACGGCGGGGTCGGCACTGTGCCGGTCGGGGGAGTCCAGCACGAGCAGATCCACCGCGGGATCCGCGAGGGCCAGCTGGGTCAGGAGGCTCACGCGGCGTTCGGCGGGAAGTTCGTCCACCCAGAGCTTCTCCACGTCCTCGAAGGAGTTGAGCTTGAGCCAGGGTTTGGCCAGCAGGGCGCCACGGTAGCGGCGGGGGATCAGCGCGAGGTCCTCGGTGACCAGATCGCAGACGGAGAGGTGCTGTTCGGGCTCGTTGATGCCGGGGGCGTCCACCAGGGCGGAGGCCTTGCGGATGGTCTTGAGCCTGGTGCTGCCGTCCCAGGAGAGATGTCCCGAGGACGGCTTCATGCGCCCGGTGAGGGTCAAGGCGAGGGCGGTGCGGTCATCCTGGTTCTCGCCGCGGACCAGGAGCAGTTCGCCGGGGGAGACACGCAGTGAGGTGGCGGGCAGGAGGTCGGTCCTGCGGCCGTTCACCTGGAGCGCACGGGCGTCGAGCATGGGGGAGGTGCCTTTCGTGAAGAACGTCTGACACCAGAGTATCTAAACTGACCGGTCAGTTCAAATAGTTCTTCACGCGTCCCGTGCCGCTGTGACGATCAGCGACGGCGGCCGTGCACCAGCTTCACCAGACGCCCCATGAGCCGGACCTGCCAGGCCTCGCGCCGGAAGGAGAGCACCGGCACCGGGAGCGGGAAACGCTGCCGGGCCACACTGTGCGGACGGGCGAACTCCCGCAGTCCGTCGGCCCCGTGGATCCGGCCGAACCCGGAATCGCCGGTCCCGCCGAACGGCAGGGCCGGAACCAGAGCGAAGGACATGACGCTGTTGATGGACGTCATGCCGGCCCGCACCCGGCGCGCGATCGCCTCGGCCTGACCGAGGTCCCTGCTGTAGACCGCGCTGCCCAGGCCGTACACGCCCGCGTTGCTCTTCTCCACGGCCTCGTCCACGGACCCGACCCGGGTCACCGTGAGCGTGGGGCCGAACGTCTCTTCCCGCACGGCCTCGCTGTCCTCCGGAACGTCCAGCAGGATGACCGGTTTCACGAATGGCGGCGCCACGGACTCCTCCCCGCCGGCCACGGCCCGTCCGCCGTCCGCGAGGGCGGCCTGGATGTGCCGCAGCACGGTGCCGGGCTGGCTGGGCATCGTCAGCGGTCCGATGCGGTCCGCGTCGCCGGGCCCCGCCGTGACGGTGTCCGCGATCCGGCGGAGCTCCGCGACGAACTGGTCGTACACGGGGGCCTCCACGTACGCGCGCTCCATGCCGATGCAAGTCTGCCCGGCGTTGCCCCACGCGCCGAAGGCCACATCCTGAGCCGCGGCGCGGACGTCGGCGTCGGCGGCGATGATCGCGGCGTCCTTGCCGCCCGCCTCGATGACCACCGGGGTGAGGGTTTCGGCGCACGTCGCCATGACCTTCTTGCCCGTGGCGGTGGAGCCGGTGAAGGCGAGCTTGGAGACCCCGGACCGGCACAGCGCCGAACCCGTGGCGCCCAGCCCCGTCGCGAGCTGAAGGACCGGCAGCTCCGGCACCGCACGGTGGAAGGCATCGACCAGCCAGGAGCCCACCGCGGTGCTGTATTCGCTGGGCTTGAACACCACGGCGTTGCCCGCGGCGAGGGCGTAGGCGATCGACCCCATGGGAGTGAACACCGGATAGTTCCACGGGCCGATCACACCCACCACGCCCAGCGGCTGGTACTCGACACTCGCCGCCAGGTTCGCACCGAGGACCCCGGGCCGCACCGAGCGCTTCCGGAGCACCCGCTGCGCATTCCTCGCCGCCCAGTCGATGTGCTCGACGGCGGCCATCACCTCCAGCCGGGAATCATCCACCGGCTTCCCGGTCTCCTCCCGCATGAGCCGCGCGAGCTCGTCCAGGCCTGCCACCACGACGTGCTTGAACGCCTGCAGACGGCGGAGCCGGCCGTCGAAGCCCAGCCCGCCCCACCAGTCAGCCGCTTCCCGCGCGCGGTCGACGGCGGCCGCCACCGCGCCGTCGTCGTCCGCAGGAAAGGTGGCCACGACGGCGCCGGTGGCGGGGTTGAGGGAATCGAACGTGCTCATCCGAGGAATGCCTTTCCTTCGCCGCGGTAGCTGGGGACGGATGCCACCAGCCGGTCGCCGTCCACCACGTGCAGGGTGTCGACGTGTTCACAGAGTTCGCCGGCCTTGGCGTGCCGGAACCAGACCAGGTCGCCGAGGGACAAGGTGTCCGCGGCGGGCCCGTGGACGGGGGTCTGGACTTCGCCGGCGCCCTCCGTGCCCAGGAGTTTCAAGCCGGTCGGCCAGACGGGGCGGGGCAGCCGGTCGCGTCCGGACGGGCCGGACGCCACCCAGCCCCCGCCGAGCACCGTGGCGAATCCCGGCGCGGGCTTGCGGACCACGGGCAGGGCGAAGAAGGCGGCGGGTTCCGGGTGGAAAGCGCGGTAGCCGTCGAAGAGCGCGGGGGCGTAGAGCCCGGACCCGGCAGCGAGTTCGGTGACGGCCGCTTCCGCTCCGGTGGTCTCGAAGCTCCCGGTGCCGCCACCGTTGACGAATTCGAGGGGCGAGCCGGAGGGCAGTTCCCGGCGCACGGCGTCCACGGCCTCGGCGCGGCGCGCGGCGAGCTCCCTCCCGGACAGGGCATGCAGTGCGCGGATCTGGGCGCGGTGCAGAGCGGAACCTGAGGCGTCCCCGAGTCCGGCGATCTGCCCTTCGTAGGACATGATCCCCACGAGCCGGAACCCTGGCCGCCGGACGATCTCGGCGGCCACGGCGGCGGCGTCCTCGGGGGTGTGGACGGGCGAACGCCGCATGCCCAGATGCGCACGGCCCCCCGCCAGGCGCAGCGACGCATCCAGGTCCAGGCACAGTCGGAGCGGTGCGTCCGGTCCGGCGAACGGGGCCAGGAGATCCAGCTGCTCCACCGAGTCCACCATCAGCGTGACGCGCTCGCGAGCAGGGGCCGAGTGGGCGAGGGCGGTCAGGGCAGCGCGGTCGGCGGTCGGGTAGGCGACGACGACGTCGTCGAATTCCTCGGCCAGCCACAGCGCCTCCGGGAGGGCGTAGGCCAGGATGCCCTGGAAGCCGGGGAGTTCCAGGACGGCCCGCAGCACGGCGCGGCTGCGGATCGACTTGCTGGCCACCCGGATCGGCTTTCCGTGGGCCCGCCTCAGCAGGTCCGCGGCGTTCCGGCGGAGTGCGGGCAGGCTGAGGACGGCGAAGGGCGCCTCGAGGTGTGCGGTGGCGCGGTTCAGGGCGGCGAAGCCTCCCGCGCCGGTGAAGCCGTTCCGCCCCGCCGCGGAGTCCTCCAGGGCGAGACTGAAGGGAGGAGCGGTGCTGGCGGACATACTTCGACTGTGACACGTCGCACACGGTCCAGGGAAACACCCGGGCGGCTCCGACTCACATCTAGCTGTTGTCAATCGCGGGATCCGCTTCCAGAATGAGGGGGTGATGGACGTCAACACCCGCCGCCTCCGCTACTTCGTGGCCGTGGCCGAGGAACTGCACTTCAGCCGGGCGGCGGCCCGGCTCTTCGTCGCCCAGCAGGCGCTCTCGAAACAGATCCGGGAACTCGAAGCCGAGCTGGGCGTCACCCTTCTGAACCGGACGACCCGGCGCGTCGAGCTGACCGAGGACGGCGAGCATTTCCTCGAAGTGGCCAGGGGAGTGCTGGAGGCCTGGGACGACGGGCTCCGGCGGGTCCGGCTGGCGAGCCGCGCCGGCCAGCGGGTGCTCCGGCTCGGCTTCGTGGTGGGTTCGGCCCTGGAACTGACGCGGCCGATCCTGGCGGAGTTCGCGCGGCGTCATCCGGATGTGGAACTCCGCCTTCAGGAGGCGGCCCTCAGCGACCCGAGCTGCGGTCTGGCCGACGGCAGCAGTGACCTGGCGATCCTCCGTCCGCCGCTCTCCCTGGCCGGGCTGCAGCGCCTGCCCCTCTTCGTGGAACCCGTGGTCGCCTGTCTCGCCTCGAGCCATCGGCTGGCGGACCGGACCATGATCTCGCCGACCGAGCTGCTGGACGAGCCGCTCACCGTCGGCGGAGGGCACGACGCCGCGTGGCGCGGTTTCTGGTCCCTGTCATCCTTCCGGACGGAGGGGCATCCGGCGCGGATCGTGGAGACCTCCTCGCCGACCGAGGAAGCGGAGCTGGTGGCCAGCGGGGTGGCGACGGCGCTCACCGGCGCCGCGATGGCGAGATATCTGGTCCGTCCGGGTCTCGTGTACGTGCCGGTGGAGCCGCACCCGGGTTCGGAGGTCGCGCTGGCTTGGCGCGAGGACGCCCCGAGTGAGGTCGTCTCCCTGTTCGTGCAGGTGGCGCAGGACGTGCGCGACGCCGAACGGGAGCTGGTCCGGACCATTGAGCATCCGGTGGTTGTGAATACTCCCTGATCCAGTGTTTGTGCTCCAGCTCACCTCGGCGTGAGCATGGAGGCCATGTGGAAGAACTGGGCCGGAGATCAGGCCTGCACCCCGGCGAACCTCGTCCAGCCCGCTTCGGTGGAGGCTGTCCAGGAGTCCGTCCGCGATGCGGCCCGGCACGGGCAGGGCATCCGCATGGTCGGCGCCGGACACTCCTTCGGCGACAACGTCCTGACCTCGGGCACCCTGCTGTCCCTCGACCGGCTGAGCGGCCTGCTCGGCGTCGACCGTGAGGCGGGGACGGTCCGTGTCGCCGCCGGGACCAGGCTGCGCGACCTCAACCGGCTGCTGGATGGGCACGGCCTGGCCCTGGCGAACCTGGGGGACATCGACAGCCAGTCGCTCGCGGGGGCGATCTCGACCGCCACGCATGGCACGGGCCGGACTCTCGGCAATCTGGCGACCTGCGTGGAGGACGTCGAACTCGTGACGGCGGAGGGTGAGGTGCTGCAGGCATCCTCCGCCGGGCCGGACGTCCTGTCCGCCGCCCGGGTCTCGGTGGGGGCGCTCGGGGTGATCACGGCGTACACCCTTCGCGTGGTGCCCGCCTTCACCCTGCAGGGTGTCCAGGAGCCTGCCTCGCTGGAGGAGACGCTCGAACGTCTCGATGAGCACGTGGACGGCAACGACCACTTCGAGTTCTTCACCTTCCCCCACAGCGGCACCGTGCTGGCCAAGAGGACCAACCGCGTCGCGGACCCCGTCCCGGGGGACGCCGGTCCCGCTGCTGGCCCCGCCCAGAGCAGGTTGCGCTCCTACCTCGAGGGTGAGCTGCTCGAGAACACGGCACTGGACCTGGTCTGCCGACTGGGCCGCGCCCGCCCCGGGCTGATTCCCCGGCTGAACCGGCTGGCGACGGACCTGGTCACGCCGACCTCCCGGACGGGCGTCAGCCACGAGGTCCTGGTGAGCAAGCGGAGTGTCCGCTTCACGGAGACCGAGTGGTCCCTGCCGCGTGAGGCCTGCGTCGAAGCCCTCACGGAGATGCGGCGGCTGGTGACGGCCCGGGGCCTGGACGTGAACTTCCCCTTCGAGGTCCGCTTCGTCGCGGGGGACCATGAGTCCCTCCTGAGCCCGGCCTACGACCGCGAGAGCTGCTACATCGCCGCCCACATGTACCGCGGCATGCCGTGGCAGGAGTTCTTCACGGCCGTGCAGGATGTCGCCCTCTCCTACGGAGGCCGGCCGCACTGGGGGAAGCGCCACAGCCTCTCCGCCGCGCAGCTCGCGGAGCTGTATCCCCGCTGGGACGACTTCCAGCGGGTCCGCCGGGAACTCGATCCGGCCGGTCTGTTCGCCAATGACCACATCCGCCGCATCTTCGGCGCCTGATCCGGCACCCGACATGCGACCCCTAAACCCGAGTCCCGACATCCCGAGGAGAAGGACATGAGCCAGCCGGCTGCCGTCGTGCGATCCGGCGGGATGACCACGCAGAGGGTGGCGACTGCCGCCGCCTTCTTCCTGCAGGGTTTCCTCTTCATCACGATGACCACCCACCTGCCGCAGATCCAGGGGCTCTTCGGCCTGGATGCGGCCACCCTGTCCTTGGTGCTCCTGGGCATGGTGGTCCTGGCGGGCGCCGGTTCGGTGCTCGCGGGGCAGCTCGCCCGTCGGCTCGACTCCGCCCAGGCTCTGCGGGTGGGGCTCGGGCTGATCGGCGCCGGCGCGATCGGGGTGGGTCTGGCTCCCGACCTGCTCCTCTTCTGTCTGTTCCTGGCCGTCTACGGGATCGGACTCGGCACCGTGGACGCCTCGATGAATATGCAGGGCGTGGCGCTCGAGCACCGCTTGCGCCGCACGTTGCTGCCCGGTTTCCATGCGGCGTGGACCGCCGGCGGGATCGTCGCGACGCTTGCGGCGCTCGCCTTCGGGGAGGCTGCGCTGTCGGCGTCCGTGACCCCTTTCGGGGTAGTCGCGGCGGTGGCGACCGCGCTGCCGTTCCTGCGCCGGGACCGCGGCGCGGAGACAGGGTCCGAAGCCGCTCAGGTGAGCATCCCGTGGAAGCGGCTGATGGTGGTGGGCCTGGTCCTCGTGCTCTTCTACATGGTGGACACCGCCGCTTCCACGTGGGGCCCGGCCTATCTCCATGACCTCTTCGGCACGGGCCTGGGCAATGTGGCCGTCGCGACCCTGCCGTACCTGGTGGCCTCGCTCCTGGCGCGGCTCGCGGGGGACTGGGCCGTCGGACGGTTCGGAGCGGTGCGGCTCCTGCGCGCCGCCGCCGTGCTCTCGGCCGCCGCGCTCGCCGTCGTGGTCCTGGCCCCGGACGCTGCGATCGCGGTGCTGGGCTTCGCGGTCCTGGGGTTCGGTGCAGGCATCATCGCGCCGCTGTCGTTCTCCGTGGCGGGGTCGATCGCCGCGCTGGGCCAGGCCGGGAGCGGTGGCGCCGACGACCCGGTGCGCCGTGCCCGGGTGGACTCCGTGATCGCGCGGTTCAATCAGTTCAACTACGTGGGGGCGCTGCTGGGATCCGTGCTGACGGGACTGGTGGGGGCCGACTCGCTGCGCCTCGGTTTCGCGCTGCCCCTCGTGCTGGTTCTGGCGATCCTGCCGCTCGCCGGTGCTTTCCGGGAATCCGGCGCCGTCCGCGAAAGCAGCGCCTTACGGGAAAAGTGAGGCGGGAACGCGAAAGCCCCGGTCCGTGGACCGGGGCTTTCGCGTATTCATCTTCTCGGTGCGCCCAAAGGGATTCGAACCCCTGACCTTCTGTTCCGTAGACAGACGCTCTATCCAGCTGAGCTATGGGCGCATGTTTCTTCCGGGAGATTTCCCGTTCGAACCTCGAAATACTTTACCCGAAAACTTCTCAGGATGCACGACGGCGTGCGGACGGTCCGGGAAGGGCCGGGTTCCGGGGGAGCGGCGGGTGCGGGCCGAGCAGGTGCGCAGCGGCGGCAGCGCGCGAGGAGCGCGCGCATCCGGGCACGAAAAAGCCCCGGTCCGTGGACCGGGGCTTTCGCGTATTCATCTTCTCGGTGCGCCCAAAGGGATTCGAACCCCTGACCTTCTGTTCCGTAGACAGACGCTCTATCCAGCTGAGCTATGGGCGCTTGGCATCATTCCGGAAGCGACTTCCGGTTGAACCTTCATAAACTTTACGGGAACTTCTGGCGGCTTCCAAATCGACGGCCGGTGACGCCCCGCACATGTACCGGTCTACGTGACCTTAATCACAAAAACGAGCGAAAAGAGTGATTCGACCACGGAAAACGTCCCGGAAGAGGCTCCGTCGTCAAATATTGCTGAAAATCCGTCCAGTGGTCCATACCTACGATTGAGACACCCGCCCAGGAACCCATCGAAAAGGACTCACTATGGGAAATCTGACGACGTCTCGCCTGACAGCTGACGCCCCCACCACCCACCAGAAGCTTCTGGCCTGGGTCGAGGAAGTGGCAGAACTGACGCAGCCGGACTCCATCTACTGGGTGAACGGTTCCGAAGAAGAGTACGCACGCCTGACCACTGAACTGGTCGAGGCCGGCACCCTGGTCCCCCTCAACCCGGAGACCTTCCCGAACTCCTTCGCCGCCTTCTCCGATCCGGCCGACGTGGCCCGCGTGGAAGAGCAGACCTTCATCTGCTCCGAGAAGGAGGCCGATGCCGGCTTCACCAACAACTGGATGGCCCCCGCCGAGATGAAGGGGAAGCTCAACACCCTCTTCGCCGGCTCCATGCGTGGCCGCACCATGTACGTCATCCCGTTCGTCATGGGTCACCTTGACGCCGAGGACCCGAAGTTCGGCGTCGAGATCACCGACTCCGCCTACGTGGTCGCCTCGATGCGCATCATGGCGCGCATCGGCACCGACGTGCTGGACAAGCTGACCGCCACGAACGCGTTCTTCGTCCCCGCGCTGCACTCCGTGGGCGCTCCGCTGGAGCCCGGTCAGAAGGACGTCGCCTGGCCGTGCAACCCGGACAAGTGGATCGTGCACTTCCCGGAGGAGCGCTCGATCGTGTCCTACGGTTCCGGTTACGGCGGCAACGCGCTGCTGGGTAAGAAGTGCTTCTCCCTGCGCATCGCCTCGGTGATGGCCCGGGACGAGGGCTGGCTCGCCGAGCACATGCTGATCCTCAAGCTCACCAGCCCGGAGAACAAGGACTACCACGTGGCGGCGGCCTTCCCGTCCGCGTGTGGCAAGACCAACCTCGCGCTCCTCGACCCCACCATCAAGGGCTGGAAGGTCGAGACCCTCGGCGATGACATCAACTGGATGCGCTTCGGCAAGGACGGCGAACTCCGTGCCGTGAACCCGGAGGCCGGCCTGTTCGGCGTCGCTCCGGGCACCGGCTGGGGCACCAACCCCAACGCCATGCGCGCCATCGCCAAGGGCAACAGCATCTTCACCAACGTCGCCATGACGGACGATGGCGGTGTCTGGTGGGAGGGCATGACCGACGAGACCCCGGCGCACCTGACCGACTGGCAGGGCAACGACTGGACCCCGGAGTCGGGCCGTCCGGCAGCGCACCCGAACTCACGCTTCTGCACCCCGATCGACCAGATCGACATGCTCGCCGAGGAGTACTTCGCTCCCGAGGGCGTCCAGGTCGATGCCATCCTGTTCGGCGGCCGTCGCAAGACCACCATTCCGCTGGTGACCGAGGCCCGTGACTGGACCAACGGCATCTTCATGGGCTCCACGCTCTCCTCCGAGACCACGGCCGCTGCGGCCGGCGCCGTCGGTGTGGTGCGCCGCGATCCCATGGCCATGCTGCCGTTCATCGGCTACAACGCCGGTGACTACCTCAAGCACTGGATCTCCCTGTCCGCCAAGGCGAATCCGGAGAAGCTGCCGAAGATCTTCCTGGTCAACTGGTTCCGCCGCACCCCCGAGGGTGGCTTCGCGTGGCCCGGTTTCGGTGAGAACTCCCGCGTGCTGAAGTGGGCCATCGAGCGCATCGAGGGCAAGGCCGACGCCGTCGAGACCCCGATCGGTTTCGTGCCGACGGCCGGCTCCCTGGACACCGACGGCTTGGACGTCTCCGCCGAGGAACTGGACGCCGCGCTGGCGTTCCGCCCGGAGGAGTGGGAGGTCGAGGCCGCGAGCATCGAGGACTGGTACGCCAACTTCGGTGAGGCCCTTCCCGCGGACCTCCGCGCGGAGCTGGACGGGCTGAAGAGCCGCCTCGCTTCCTGAGTGAACCTCCACGGCCTGTAAGCCGTGCCGACGCCAAGACCCCCGGAACTCCGGGGGTCTTGGCGTTTCCGCGTTGAGGCATCCGGGCCGTGGTGTTTTTTGGTGGTCCTGCTTCTAGGTGGTCCGCTGAAGTCGCTGTTCCCGGGCTGAGTCCGCTACGCGCGGCAGCGAGGTGAGACATCCCGCAGCGAGGTCAGCGGCGACGACGGCGGCCCGCCGCGCCGTGCTGAGCGCCGTCCGCCCGTGCGGCCGCGCGCCGTCGTGCTCACGCCTGCGCGGAGCCTGCCGCTTCGTGCAGGAGCCGGACGAGGAGCTGAACCCCCGGGCTCGCGGACATGGTCTGCCGGTACGCCGCGGAGACCGAGCGGTGGGCCTGTTCTCCGGCGAGAGGCCTGGCCACGACCCCGGCGGGCAGCGCGCCCCGGCCCAGGCGTGGCACGAACGCGAGCGCGAGCCCCTGCGCCACGAACTCCAGATGGGTGGCGAAGTCCGGGTCGATGTACGCGATGTGCGGGGTGACGCCTTCGCTCGCCAGGAGCCGGAGCAGTGCTTCATGGCAGATCGCCCCGCGCGGCTGCGAGCACCAGGTCTCCCGCAGCAAGGCGGCGCGGGGAACGGCGTCGAGCGCGGCCAGTGGATGCGTGGAGGGCAGCATGATGTCCGCGACGTCGTGGCAGAGCGGCTCCAGCAGGACGTTTCCGGGGATCTCCAGGGCCACCGAGTTCCAGTCGTGGACGATGGCGAGGTCCACGTCTCCATGGGCCACTTTGCCGACCGCCTCGGCCGGATCCACGGCGACCACTTCCAGGCGCATCTCCGGCGCCTTCTCGGCCAGACGGGCCGCGACGCTGACCAGCAGCCCGCGGGCCGCGGTGGAGAAGCTGGCGACGGTGAAGGTGCCTTTCGGCTGCTCGCCGGCGGTGAGGATCGACTCCATCTCTTCGAGCTCGGAGAGGATCCGGCCACCGTGCTCGACCAGGGCCCGGCCGCGCTCGGTGAGGAGCACCCCGCGGCCATGACGTTCCAGGAGCACGGCTTTCGAGTGGCGTTCGAGCTTTTTGATCTGCTGGGAGACGGCGGAGGGGGTGAAGCCGAGTTCGACGGCAGCGGAGGCCACGCTGCCCGTCCGATGGACCGCGACGAGGGCCTGGAGCGCCTGGAGATCGATCATGCAGAAATGCTACCGAATCAGCGATAGAAATCAACGCTGGTGCTAAAGACTCCCCCGCGACAGGATGAGGAGGTGAAAACCCGTCATGTCCTGCTGGCCCTGCTCGTCGCACTGATCTGGGGCGTCAACTTCGTCGCCATCGAGGCCGGCCTCCGCGATGTCCCGCCCCTGACCTTCGCCGCGCTCCGCTTCGCCCTGGTGGCGTTCCCTCTGATGCTGTTCGTCCCGCGGCCGCGGGTCCCGTGGTGGACCGTGGTGGGCGTCGGGCTGTTCATGAGCGCGGGGCACCTCGGCTTCATCTACCTGGCGATGCACCTGGGCCTGCCGTCGGGCCTGGCGCCGCTCATCCTGCAGAGCCAGGTCCTGTTCACCGTCCTGCTGGCAGCGGTGTTCCTCGGGGAACGGCCGGGCCGGGTCCAGCTCCTGGGGATCGGCGCGGGGGTGCTCGGCCTGGGGATCGTGGTGCTGGGCCGGGGTGCCTCCGCGGACCTGCTGCCGCTGCTGCTCGGACTCGCGGGCGGTCTGTCCTGGGGCTTGGGCAATGTGGTGTCCCGCTCGGCGCGGGGAGCCAAGCCGTTCTCCCTGGTCGTGTGGTCCGCGGCGGTGGTCCCGGTGCCGTTGCTGGCGCTGTCGATGCTCCTGGACGGACCTGCCGCCCCGGCCCGGGCCCTGGTCGCGATGAGCCCGGTGGCCTGGGCGAGCACGGTGTTCACGGTCCTGATCTCGACCCTCCTGGCGTTCACGGTCTGGAACGGGCTGCTGCAGAAGTACCCCGCCGCGCAGGTGGTGCCGTTCACCTTGGTGGTGCCGCCGGTCGCCATGCTCGCGGGCTGGCTCGCCTTCGGCGAGATCCCCGGCCTCTGGGACCTGGTGGGCGGGGCGGTCCTGCTCGCCGGAGTGGCCGTCTCGCAGTCGGGTGGGACACTTCTGGCGCGGCGGGGCCGGACGAGGATTCGGACGACGACGGCGGCAGGTCCACCGACCACGGCAGCAGTGCCGGAAGCCGCTGCCGCGACGGCGGTCGCCACGGACCCGGTGCGGGCCTCCGCCGCTGCCGGGATCGCGGAAGTCCCGCCTCGCGCAGGCGACCGGACTCCGGAGCCCGCCGGACAGGGGTGACCTGCGAGGCCGGGGCCCCTGCGCTGGTTCACCTGCGCGCCGTGGCCGGGCCGCCGTCGTCGTGCGTCCAGCATCACGGAGTGTGGTGTCCAGCGCGTCACAGGGAACTGTGAGGAACGAGTCGCGTGGCCGGGGTTCCGTGCGACGTTACCGGGCCGTAGGGTCGGAAGCATGGCAACCATCGCAAAGAACATTGTCGACACCCTTGCCGCCAACGGCGTCCACCGCGTCTACGGCATCCCCGGTGACTCCCTGAACGGCTTCACCGACGCGCTCCGTGAGACGCCCTCGATCGAATGGGTGCACGTCCGGCACGAGGAGGCCGCGGCATTCGCGGCGGCGGCCGAGGCTGCGCTCACGGGCGAACTCGCCGTGTGCGCCGGCTCCTGCGGCCCCGGCAATCTGCACCTCATCAACGGTCTCTACGACGCCAACCGGTCCCGCGTCCCGGTCCTGGCGATCGCGGCTCACATTCCGACCAGCGAGATCGGCTCCAACTACTTCCAGGAGACGCACCCGCAGGAGGTCTTCCGGGAGTGCAGCGTCTACGCGGAGCAGGTCACCGATCCTTCGCAGATGCCGCGCATCCTGGATATCGCGATGCGGACCGCCATCGAGAAGCGGGGCGTCGCGGTGGTCGTGATCTCGGGTGACGTCGCGCTGGCGCAGGCGGCGAGCGAGGCCGTCTCGATCATCCGGAAGACCGAGCCGCGGATCGTCCCATCCGAGCCGGAACTGCGGGAGGCCGCGGGAATCCTGAACTCCGCGTCCAAGGTCACCATCCTCGCCGGCGCCGGTGTCCAGGGCGCCCACGAGCAGGTCGTGGCCCTGGCGGACGCGCTCGGCGCGCCGATCGTGCACGCGCTGCGCGGCAAGGAGTTCATCGAGTACGACAACCCCTTCGATGTCGGCATGACCGGTCTTCTCGGCTTCGCCTCCGGCTACCGCGCCATGGAGGACTGCGACGCCCTGCTCATGCTCGGCACCGACTTCCCGTACCAGCAGTTCTACCCGGACCACGCCAAGGTGATCCAGGTCGATGTGCGGGGTGAACAGCTCGGCCGCCGGACCCGTCTGGACCTCGGCCTGGTGGGCACGGTCAAGGACACGGCCCAGGCGCTGCTGCCCCTGCTGGAGCGCAAGAAGGACCGTTCGCACCTGGACTCGGCGCGCAAGCACTACGCCAAGACCCGGGCCAAGCTCGACGAACTCGCGAGCCCCACCCGGAAGGGCCAGCCGCTGCACCCGCAGTACGTGGCGCGGGTCGTGGACCGTCTCGCGGCCGACGACGCCGTGTTCACCGCGGACGTCGGCTCGCCGGTCGTGTGGGCCGCGCGGTATCTGACGATGAACGGGAAGCGGCGCCTGATCGGCTCGTTCAACCACGGCAGCATGGCCAACGCCCTGGTCCACGGGATCGGCGCCGCGGCCCTCGAACCGGAGCGGCAGGTCGTGGCGCTCGCGGGCGACGGCGGCCTGACGATGCTGATGGGCGAGCTCATCACGCTCACGCAGAACAAGCTCCCGGTCAAGCTGGTGGTCTTCAACAACTCCTCGCTGAACTTCGTGGAGCTGGAGATGAAGGCCGCCGGCTTCGTGAACTTCGGCACGGGCCTCTCCAACCCGAACTTCGCGGCCGTGGCCGAGGCGCTGGGCATCAAGGGCATCCGCGTGGAGAACGCCGACGACCTGGAAGGCGCGGTGCAGGAGGCCCTCGCGTACGACGGTCCGGCACTGATCGACGTCGTCACCGCGCGGCAGGAACTGTCCGTGCCGCCCGCCGTCTCGCTGGAACAGGCGAAGGGCTTCGCGCTGTACGCCCTGCGCACGGTCATGTCGGGCCGCGGCGACGAGCTGCTGGATCTGGCCCGGACCAACTGGCGGCAGCTCTTCTAACGGCCGCCGTCCGCCCCCATCCCCATCTCCGCGAGGGAACAGCTCATGCCCGCAAAGAGTCGTTTTGCGGGCACGAACTGTTCCCTCGCGGCGTCTGCGGCCTGAATCAGCGGCGGGCGGCGCGGTGCCGGCGGACCGCCGCGCGATTCGCGCAGCGCACCGAGCAGTACTTCTGGGTGCCGTTGCGCGAGACGTCGACGACGACGTTCCGGCACTCGCCGTCGACGTCCGCCCCCGCGGCGCAGCGGGACAGCCGGTGCATGCCGCGCGTCGTCAGGTGCAGGGCGGTGCCGACCGCGAAGACGGCTCTCAGGGTGCTCGGGAGGCCCTTGTCGTCGTCGCGGTAGTGGAGATGCCAGCCCTCGCCGTCGTGGTCCGTGAGATGGGGGTAAGCCGCTTCGTCCGCCATGATCCGGTTGAGGAGCCGCGCCCGCCCGGAGCCGTCGGCCGCGTCCACCACCTCGAGCCACTCGTCCAGGGCGACCCTGAGCCTGGCGTGGTCCCCGGGCTCCTCGGGGAATTCCATAGTCATCCCGAAGTGGCGTGTGCGGGACACGATGCCGTCGCGGTCGGCCGGCCAGTCGTTGGCGAGGGAAGCGGCCAGGAGGACGGCATACTCTCCGTAAGGGTTGAGATGCATAAGGCCATTACATCAGGCTGGATCCATGGACACCAGAACAGCGCTTCAACCGGCCGTGCAGGCCGGTCTCCACGAACACCTCTGGGCCGTCCGGTCCCGGCACTCCTCGTCCGATGGAGTGGTGCTCTACGAGCGGTGCGAGGACTGCGGCGCGTGGCGGATCGAGCTCCTGGAGGACCGTTTCCTCCTGCCCGAGGTGCTGCATGCCCCGCGAGGGAACAGCTGAGGCCCCTTCCCAGGGCGGGAAAGGGCCTCAAGTGTTCCCTCGCGGAAGCCGCGCAGGGGTGTGGACTCAGTTGGCGGCGTTGAAACGCGCGCGGCGGAACTGCGGGTTCTCGATCTCGTCGAGGGCGGCCACGGCGAAGTCCTGCGTGGAGATGAACGGGCCGGCGATGGAATCGCGCTCCACGTGGTACTTGCCGGTGCGCTCGCCCGGAGCGATCTCGGGGGCGGGGGACTGCATGGTCCAGTCCAGGCCTTCCGGTGCGGCCTCGTACAGGCCGAGGATGGTGGTGAAGCTCTGGGCTTCGGCGCGGTAGGCCTCCGGGAAGCCCATGGCGTCAACCAGGCGGGTGGTCGCGTCGGCCATGAGGGATCCGGCGCCGCCGACCACGTAGACACGGGCGTCCGGCTGGGCGTCGATGAGATCGCGGTGCGCCTGCAGGATGGGCTCGTGGGAGTCGCCATTGCGCGGGGTGGGGATGGAGATGACGACGACGTCGTTCTCCTGGGCGAGGCGCTCCAGGGTCGCGGTGTCGCTGAACTCGGCGGCGACGGCGGTGGCGCCCTCGACGTCGAGGCCCTGGCGGGTCACAGCGGTGACCTCGTGGCCGCGGCTGAGAGCCTCGTTGACGATCTGGCTTCCGACCATTCCGGTGGCACCGTAGACGGCGATCTTCATGATGTCCTCATTTCTGTAGCTGGCGTGCTGCTTGATGAATCAACAGTATCCATTGGAAAGCAAGTACTTCAACGTCATATAGTTACCTCATGGATACTTTGCCCTTCGACGTCATGGACCAGAACTGCCCCTCGCGCCTGGTCCTGCAGCGCATCGGGGACAAGTGGACCCCGCTCATCTTCCAGGCCCTCAAGGGCGGAGCGCGTCGTTTCGGGGAGATCCGGCAGGCCGTGGACGGCGTCAGCCCCAAAGTCCTGACCCAGTCCCTCCGAGCCCTGGAGCGGGACGGCCTGGTGGACCGCGAGGTCTTCGCCGAGGTGCCCGTCCGGGTCGAGTACCGGCTCACGCCCCTCGGCGAAGGCCTGCTGGGACCGCTGGATGCCGTGCGCATCTGGGCCGAAGCCCATGCGGGACAGATCCTCGCCGCCCGGGACGCGTACGACGACGCCGAGGCCGCCACGCTGTAGCGGATCGTCGGGCGGACGCCCGCTAACGCACCACCCGGTACCGGACGTGGGTGGTGAGGGGCGAACCGGCCGTCTCGACGATCTCCAGGCGGTAGCCGGAGGAGTCCTCCGGGAAGATCGACTCACCCGCACCGAGCACCACGGGGGCGATGTCCAGCGTGAGTTCGTCCAGCTCCCCGGCCTCCAGTGCCTGCCGCACGGCTGAAGCGCCACCCGCGATGTCGACGTCGCCGTCGCCGGCTTCCCGTGCGAGTTCCAGGGCGCGGGCGAAGCCTTCCGTGACGAAGTGGAAGGTGGTGCCGCCCTCCATCTCGATCGGGTCGTGCTCGTGGTGGGTCAGGACGAACACGGGCGCGTGATACGGCGGTTCGTCACCCCACCAGCCGCGCCAGTCCGGCATCGTGTCCCAGGAGCCGCGGACCGGGCCGAACATGTTCCGGCCCATGACGTAGGCGCCCCGGGGGCGGAGCAGGCGGGCGGTCCAGTCGGCGTCGACCTCGTGGCGTTCCTCTTCCGGTCCCATGTGCCAGCGATGCAGCAGGGGGCCGCCTTTGCCGAGTGGGTTCTCCAGGCTCTGATCCGGGCCGGCGACGAAGCCGTCCAGGGAGACGGACATGTGGGCTGTGGTGAAGGTCATGGGTCCATGGCATCACGGACGGGGCGTCAGGAGAAGAGGGGCGCGACGCCGAAGCCCTCCCGCGCGGCTCGCGCGGGAGGGCTTCAGGGCTTCAGGGCTTCAGGGCTGGTGGCCGGACGGCTGGGGCGCGTCAGGGCGCGTTGCGCACCGGGACCGGGGTGCTCGTGTCCTCGGCGGGATCGACGACCGGGAGCATGCCGGTCTCATCGACCAGCTCGATCCGGGTGCGGCCGGAGCCCTTGAGGAAGAGGAAGTACACCGCGGTCAGGACGGCGATCCACAGGGCGCCGATCAGGAGCGCCGGCTGGGAGTCCGGCAGGACGCCGATCATGACGATCACGAACACGATGAACCCGATGGCCAGGTAGCTGCCCATCGGCCACAGGGGGACCGGGAACTCGGACGGGAGCTTGCCGTCCCGCGTGATCTCCGCCTTCATCCGGACGTGGGAGAGGAGGATGACGAGCCACACCACCACGGTGGCGAACGTGGCCAGGGCGGCGATCAGGAAGAAGATCTGGTCGTGGAACCAGATGTTCAGCAGCACGCCCAGCAGGAGCGACGCGACCATCGCGAGGACGGTCAGGAACGGCACCCCGCTCTTGCTGGTCTTCATGAAGGCCTTCGGGGCCTGGCCCTGCTGCGCCAGGCCGTGCAGCATGCGGCCCGCGCCGAAGATGTCGGCGTTGATCGCGGAGAGGGCGGAGGTGATGACGACGGCGTTGAGCACGTGTGCGGCGCCGGTCAGTCCCAGCGAGCTGAAGATGGAGACGAAGGGGCTCGCCTCGCCGTTGATGGTGTTCCACGGCTGCAGGGTCATGATGATCCCGAGCGTCAGGATGTAGAAGAAGAGGATGCGCACGGGCACCGAGTTGATGGCCTTGGGGATGACCTTCTTCGGGTCCTGGGCCTCACCGGCCGTGATGCCGATGACCTCGGTGCCGCCGAAGGCGAACATGACGATGGTGAACGAGCTGAGCAGGCCCCAGAGGCCGTTGGGGGTCAAACCGCCGTGGTCCCAGAGATTGTGCAGACCGGCCGCGTTCTCGTGCTGGTTGTTCAGGCCGAAGACGATGATGGCGATGCCGCCCACGATCATCGCGATGATGGCCGTGATCTTGATGATGGAGAACCAGAACTCCAGTTCACCGAACACCTTGACGCTCACCAGGTTGACCGCCGCGATGATGAAGACGGCCGACAGGATCCAGACCCATCGTTCGACGTTCGGGAACCAGAATCCCATGTACACCCCGAAGGCCGTGACGTCGGCCAGGGCGACCACGAACATCTCGAAGACGTAGGTCCACCCCGTCAGGAAGCCGGAGTACGGGCCGAGATACCGGGAGGCGTACTGGCCGAACGAGCCGGCCACGGGGTGCCGGACCGCCATCTCACCGAGGGCGCGCATCACCATGAACACGACGGCGCCGCCCACCAGATAGGCGAAGAGGACGGCCGGGCCGGCGGCCTGGATGGCCGCTGAGGATCCGTAGAAAAGGCCGGTGCCGATCGCGGAACCGAGGGCGATGAAGCGGATGTGGCGGGCGTTGAGGCCTCGCCGCAGTCCGTTACTGGATGAAGTCATGGGCACGATCTCCTTTGAACGTGTGGGCCGTGAAAGCTCTCACACCAGGACATCGCACGCGGGCGACGCGGGAGGCCTTGTGACGGGTGACACTGTCCGGGATATCAGACGTGGGGTTTGTGACGACCGGCTGACATGCGAGTGGGGCCCGTTTCCGGGCCCCACTCGAGAGCTGTCGTCCGGCGGCGCGATGCGGTGCAGCACCGCGCTCCGGGGTCAGCGGCGGACGAGCGCCAGGACGCGGTCCCGGACCTTCGCCATGGTCTCGGCGTCCTTCGCCTCGGCGTTCAGGCGCAGGAAGGGCTCCGTGTTGGACGGGCGCAGGTTGAACCACCAGGAACCATCGGCGGCGCTGAACGTGCTGCCGTCCATGGTGTCCTCGGTGACGCCCTCGCCCTCGAAGTCGGCGCGGACCCGTGCGACGGCACCGGCCTTGTCCTCGATCTCGGAGTTGATCTCGCCGGAGGAGACGTACGGCTCGTACTCACGGGCCAGCTCGGACAGCGGGCCGCCCTGCTCGCCGAGGGCCGCCAGAACATGCATGGCGGCCAGCATGCCGGTGTCCGCGTTGAAGAAGTCGCGGAAGTAGAAGTGGGCGGAGTGCTCGCCGCCGAACACGGCGCCTTCCTCGGCCATGACGGCCTTGATGAAGGAGTGGCCCACGCGCGTGCGGACGGCGCGGCCGCCGTCGTGCTCGATGAGTTCCGGCACCGCGAGGGAGGTGAGCAGGTTGTGGATGATCACCGGGGTCTCCTCGCCGAGTGCCTTGGCGCGGGCGATCTCGCGGCGGGCGACCATGCCCGTGATGGCGGAGGGGGAGACCGGCTCGCCCTTCTCGTCGATGACGAAGCAGCGGTCGGCGTCGCCGTCGAAGGCCAGGCCGATGTCCGCGCCGTGCTCGACCACGGCCTTCTGGAGGTCCACCAGGTTCTCCGGCTCCAGCGGGTTCGCCGGGTGGTTGGGGAAGGTGCCGTCGAGCTCGAAGTACAGAGGGGTGATGTCCAGCGGCAGCGGGCTCAGCAGCTCGGAACCGAGGACGGCGGGGGTGGTCAGGCCGGCCATGCCGTTGCCGGCGTCCACCACGACCTTGAGCGGGCGGATCCCGGAGAGGTCCACCAACTGGCGCAGGTATTCGGAGTAGTCCTTGAGGACGTCACGCTCCGTGATGGCGCCGGTGGTTTCGACCGAGGGGATCACGCCGGCGGCCAGGTACTCCTCGGCGGCGTGCTGGATCTCCTTGAGGCCGGACTCGGACGAGATCGGCACGGCGCCCGCCTTGGCCATCTTGATGCCGTTGTAGGCCGCCGGGTTGTGGCTGGCGGTGAAGGTGGCGCCGGCCGCGTCCAGAGCGCCACAGGCGAAGTAGAGCTCATCCGTGGAGATGAGCCCCAGAAGCTGGGGGTTGGCGCCGCGGGCAGCCGCGCCCTCGGCGAACTTCTGAGCGAACTCGGGGGAGGACGGGCGCATGTCACCGCCCACCAGGATGGTCTGCCCTGCGAGGCCCAGAACATCGACGAAGGCGGCGCCGACGGCCTCCACGATCTCGGCCGTGATGGTCTCGCCCACGAGGCCACGCACGTCGTACGCCTTGAAGGACGGGGAAAGGTCGATGCTCTGCTGCTGTTCAGTCACTCGCTTAGTTTACGTAGACGCCTGAGATTTTTTCTTCTCCTGTGGATAACCACGCGGCACAATGGCCGTATGAAGACCGAGAACGGCCACACCACCAATTACCGGACCACCTTCATCGAAGTCGCCGAAGATTGCCCGGTCGTGTCCGCGGAGGTTCCGGCGGCTCGCGCGACGCCGACCGTGGCTCAACGGCAGTTCGAGCTCCTCGACGCTGCTCCGTACCGGTTGACCTCGGACGACGTGCTCTTCCAGGTCCACGCCGAACGGCAGGGGATTCCTCCGGAGGAGTGGCCCGAGGCGAGGGCGGCGTTCTTCTCCAGGGGCCAGCCCTGCCTGCGGGCCTCGCCATTGGGCAAGCGCTACGGATGGGGCATCCATCACGACGACGACGGCCGCGTCGCCCTCGTGCCGCTCGGCTCCGAGCGCTATGCGGAGCTCGCCGCGGATCCCGCCGTGCAGCACGTCCGTGCCATGCGGAGTTCGCGGGGCTGACAGGGGCCGGGGGTGGCCTGGGTCCGGGCTGATGTGGCGCTGTCGGTCGCTTTGCCGGTGCGCCGGTCTGGGCCGGTGAGTTCCCGGGGACGTGTCCTTGTCCACATACGGGACCGCTCGTGGTGGGGGCCGGGAGCCCGTGCGGAATACTGGGGACCATGGCTGAGACGAACGCGGTGCACACCCAGAGCAGGAGCTATCAGGAGGCCGTCCAGGTTCTGAGGGACCTGGTGAACAATCCGGATGCCGAGTTCCACGAGGGCCAGTTCGAGGCCATCGAGGCGCTGGTCGATCACTCGCGCCGGGCCCTGGTGGTCCAGCGCACCGGCTGGGGTAAATCCGCGGTGTACTTCGTGGCGTCCCTGCTCCTCCGGCGCCGTGGTGCTGGTCCCACACTGATCGTCTCGCCGTTGCTCGCTCTCATGAGGGACCAGGTCGAAGCGGCGGCCCGCGCCGGAGTCAGAGCCGTGGCGATCAACTCCGCCAACCAGCTCGACTGGGAGAACGTCTCGGCCCGGCTCGCGGCGGATGAGGTGGATGTTCTTCTCGTCTCCCCGGAACGGCTCGTCAATCCGGCGTTCCGGGAACGGGAGCTGCCCGAGCTGATCCGCCGAACAGGTCTGCTGGTGGTGGACGAAGCACACTGCATCTCCGATTGGGGCCACGACTTCCGTCCGGACTACCGGCGCATCGCGGACCTGATCCGGCAGCTGCCCGGCAACGTCCCGGTCCTGGCCACCACGGCCACCGCCAACTCCCGCGTGGTTCATGACATCGAGGAACAGCTCGGCACGGACGTGCTCACCATCCGCGGAACCCTGGGGCGTGATTCGCTGCGCCTGGGTGTCCTCAAGCTGCCGGACAACACCGCGCGCCTCGCCTGGCTCGCCGAGCACCTCAAGGACCTGCCCGGCAGCGGGATCATCTACACGCTCACCGTCTCCGCCGCAGAAGAGACGGCGCGGATGCTGTCCGAACGCGGCTACGAGGTGCTGTCCTACAGCGGGAAGACGGACACCGCGGAGCGCGAACTTGCGGAACAGCGGCTGAAGGACAACCAGGTCAAGGCCCTCGTGGCCACCTCGGCGCTGGGGATGGGCTTCGACAAGCCGGATCTTGGCTTCGTGGTCCACCTCGGCGCTCCCAGCTCGCCTGTGGCGTACTACCAGCAAGTCGGCCGTGCGGGCCGTGGCGGCGCCAATGCCGATGTCCTGCTGCTCCCGGGGGCGGAGGACCGCGAGATCTGGAAATACTTCGCCACGGCGTCCATGCCGGAGCAGGAGAAGGCCATGGCGGTGCTGGACGCCCTGGAGACTTCGCCCAAGCCGTTGTCCAGTCCCGCGCTCGAACCCCGGGTGGACCTGGGGCGCTCGCGGCTGGAGCTCCTCTTGAAGGTCCTGGCCGTGGACGGGGCGGTCGAGCGCGTGCAAGGCGGCTGGCAGTCCACCGGCAAGGGCTGGTTCTACGACGCCGAGCGGTACGCCCGTATCGCCGAGGCCCGGGTGCAGGAACAGGACCTCATGGTGATCTACCAGGAGACCGCCGGGTGCCGGATGGAGTTCATCACCTCCGTCCTGGACGATCCCGATGCCCACGCGTGCGGCCGCTGCGACAACTGCGCCGGGCCCTGGTACCCCAGCGGGGTCAGCCGTGAGGCGCTCAATGCCGCCGCGGCCGAACTGGACAAAGTGGGCGCCGTCGTCGAGACCCGCTCGTTGTGGCCCACCGGGATGGACCGGCTGGGCGTCCCGGTGAAGGGCAAGATCCCACCTGCGGAAGCCGTGGCCGAAGGCCGGGCGCTCGCACGATTGAGCGATCTGGGCTGGGGTGGTCCGCTCCGGGAGGTGCTCGCCGAGAGTGCGGAGGACGCGCCCGTGCGGGAGGACATGCTCCGGGCGTGCGTCGCCGTGCTCCGTGACTGGGGCCGCCCGGAGAACCGGGGCGCCGAACCCTGGAGCGGCCAGGATCGACCGCTGGCCGTGGTCGCGGTCCCTTCTCAGCGACGACCGCAGTTGATCGAATCCGTCGCCACCGGACTCGCGGAGATCGGACGCATGCCGTATCTGGGATCGCTGGGTGTGCGCCATTCGATGGGCGGCGCGGGCCGTCGCGGGAACAGCGCCTACCGTCTGGCCGAGGTGTGGGACCGCTTCGGCCCGACGCCTCAGATCGAGGAGTTCCTCGCGCAGAACCCGGGCGCGACGATCCTCCTGGTGGACGATTCGGTCGACACCCGGTGGACGGTCGTCGTGGCCGGGCGCTCGCTCCGCCAGGCCGGGGCCGGCGCAGTGCTGCCGTTCGTGCTCGCGCTCGCCGGCTGAACAGTGTCGGTCGGATCGGGCATCACGGCTGGGCGAGCGCTGCGACGCCGGCCTGGCGGCGGTGCTCCAGCCACCCGGCCGCCGCGGCGGGCTGGCGGGTACCGTGCGGGCCACTCGCATGCCGCACATTCTGGACGGGAACTGAGAATCGGCGACTTATTCTTCCGAAGGGGTGACGGGAGCTGATTCAAGGGGAAGGATAGTGATCGTGACTGAGCACACATCTTCCCCTCTCGACGAGAGCGACCCGTCCCTTCCCACCCTCAAGCCCAGCCTGGCGGCCGGTGCGGTCGTCGATGCGCACGATCCCGGTTACAGCTTCCCGGCGGATCCTCTCAGCCGCGCGCGGCTGGAGGACTGGCAGGACCACAAGTTCGGCATCATCATGCACTGGGGCATCTACACCTCCCAGGGCCTGGGTGACAGCTGGACCCTGTGCCGGTCCCGCGACGAGGAGATGATGCTCCTTCCACCCGGGTTCGAGGGGGACGACGATGCCTGGGAGGAGCAGTACAAAGCCGCCCGCACGGAATTCACCGGAGAGGACTACGATCCGGAGGACTGGGCCGCGCTCGCCCGCGCCGCGGGGGCGAAGTACCTCGTCTTCACGTCCAAGCATCATGACGGCTTCAACATGTTCGACACCGCCCTCTCGGACTTCAAGGTCACCGCGGAGGACGTCCCGCTGGGCCGCGACGTCCTCGCCGAGACTTTTGACGCCTTCCGAGCCCAGGGGCTGGAAACCGGCGTCTACTTCTCGAAGGCCGACTGGAACCACCCGGGCTACTGGTCGCCGGCCGGCACCACCGTGGACCGCTTCCACAACTACGACGCCGAGGCGGATCCCGAGCGCTGGCAGAGCTTCGTGGACTTCACCCAGGCGCAGATCGAGGAACTCCTCAGCGGCTACGGACCCGTCAACGTGCTCTGGCTGGACGCCGGATGGGTCTTCGCTCCATTCGAACCGATCGACATCGACCGGATCGCCGCCCGGGCGAGGGAGCTTCAGCCAGGGATTCTCGTCGTCGACCGGGAGGTCCACGGTCCGAATGAGGACTATCGCACTCCCGAGCAGCGCATCCCGGATCACCGGCCGGCCTACCCGTGGGAATCATGCGTGACCCTCTCGGACAACTGGACGTCTCTCTCCCCGGACGAGCAGGCCAAGGACCCCCGTGAAGTGGTGGACATGCTGGTGAAGGTGGTCGCTCGAGGCGGCAACCTCCTGCTGGGTGTCGGGCCCGATCCCACCGGCGCGATCCCGCCGTCCATCCGCGAGGCCCTCGAGGTCATCGGGGTGTGGCTTGAGGAGTTCGGACCGGCCCTGTACGGGACCCGTGCCGTGACCGAGGGTCTGGTGCCCGGCAATGGCCTCTCCGAGAGCTGGGAGGATGGCGGCACCACGTGGTGGCTGACCGAGACACCCTCGGAGGCCGGCGCACCCGGCCGGCTCCACCTGATCACTCTCGACGGCCCCGCCAACGGCGTCAGGATCCCGCTGGCCCGTGACGTGGCCGAGGTCCGAGGGCTGGGCGGAGCCACGATCACCGACTGGGACCAGGATGCCGACGGCGTCCTCAGCGTGGCCCTGCGCGAGAGCGCCGAGGGGCTGGAAGGCCGTCCGGCGGCGGACGGCGAAGCAGCGGCGGAGGATCCCGCGCTGGGGGCGCGCGGCGTCGTCATTCAGTTCGCGTGACCCGCCTCGCTGAGTTCGGGGGGTCGTTCCGAGAGCGGTGACTGCAGCCGCCGAGTTCGGAACGAACCCCCGAACTCGGCGGCTCCGCCGCGCCCCGGCGGACGCTCGGGCAAACAAGATTGGGCAAACCAAATCGGGCAAACAAAAGAGCCCCGGTTTCCCGGGGCTCGATTGGCGGAGACGGGGGGATTTGAACCCCCGGTCGAGTTTAACCCCGACCCTTCATTAGCAGTGAAGTCCATTCGGCCGCTCTGGCACGTCTCCTCGCTATTTGCTAGCCATGCAAGAGTACCGAAGCGCCCGCCGCAACGCAAAACGACGCGGCCCTCCTCGCGAGATGCCAGTTGGGCACGGTGCGGCTGCGCAACACTGTGCTCAACTGGCCTCTCGCGAGGGGAGCAGGACGCCGCTCAGCCGGGCAGTTGACCCGTCAGTGCCTTCCACAGGAAGTGCTGGTTGCGGGCTTGCAGCGCCGCGGCCTGGCGGTTGTCGGAGGCGCCGGCATGGCCGCCCTCGATGGTCTCGTGGTACCAGACGTTCGGCACGCCCATCGCCTGCATCCGCGCGGCCATCTTCCGGGCCTGGACGGGCCCGACCCGGTCGTCCGACGTGCTCGACCAGATGAACGAATGCGGGTAGTCGACGGCGTCGCGCAGCAGGTGATACGGCGAGAACGTCTTGATGAACTCCCACTGCTCGGGGTCCTCGGGGTCGCCGTACTCGGCGATCCACGAGGCGCCCGCGGACAGCTTCGTGTACCGGCGCATGTCCAGAAGCGGCACGCCGCAGGACACCGCGCCGAACAGCTCGGGGTACTGCGTCAGCATGTTGCCCACCAGGAGGCCGCCGTTGGACCCGCCCGCGCAGCCGAGGAGCCGCGGCGAGGTCACGTCGCGGTTCACCAGATCCTTCGCGACGGCGGCGAAATCCTCATACGCCCGGTGGCGCTTCTCCTGCAGGGCGGCGGTGTGCCAGGACGGTCCGTATTCGCCTCCGCCACGGATGTTGGCCACCACGTAGACGCCGCCGCGCTCCAGCCAGGCCCGGCCCACCACGCCGCTGTACGCCGGGGTCCGGGACACCTCGAATCCCCCGTAGCCGCTCAGCTGGGTGACATTGGTGCCGTCCAGCACGAGGTCCTTCCGGGCCACCTGGAAGTACGGGACGCGCGTGCCGTCCGCGGAGACGGCGAAGTGCTGCTCGACGGCATAGTCGTCCTCCTGGAAGAACGACGGCGCGCGCTTGATCTCCGCGTGCTCGCCGCCGACGGTGCCGCGCGTCAGCGTCGTGGGCGTCAGGAAGCCGGTGGCCACGAGCCAGTAGTCGTCGCCCTCCGTCTCGTCCTCGTCATCCACGGCGTAGGCGTTGACATCGTGCAACGGCGGGCAGGCGTCCAGGAGGTCCGAGGGCCACTCGCCGCCGGCGCCTTCGTCCGTGGCCTCGCCCACGCCGGCGTCAACCGCGCCGCCGGTCGGGGGCGTCAGGACCCTGATCTGCGACGACACGTCCACGAGCAGGTTCAGGAGCAGGTGGTTCCGGGTCCAGCTGTAGGACTGCAGGGAGGTCCGGGAATCAGGTTCGAACAGGACGGTCAGCTCACGGGAGCCGTCCAGCCAGTCGTCGAGGCGCGCCACGAGGAGCGAGCCTGCGGCGTAGTCCGCGCCGCCCACGGTCCAGGGATCGCGTGGCCGGAAGAGGATCCATTCGTGGTGCCAGGCGGTGCTGACGGTGCCCGGCTTGTCGATCCGGACCCAGGCCCCGTCGCGCCACAGTGAGATCTCGTCGTTGAAGAAGTCCACGTAGTCGACTGCGGCCAGTCGTTCGAAGCCGGGCGTCGAATCCCGGGAGACGGAGGCGAGCATGTGGTCGTCCGGCACCTCGAAGAGCTGCTCCGCGTCCGACAGCGGCGTGCCCCGGCGCCAGCGGGCACTCGTCCGCGGGTAGGAGGACTGCGTCGCGGGGCGGCCTTCCGCCGTCGTGCTGACGAGGAGGGTGTCCTCGTCCTCCCAGCTCACGTGGCCCTTGGCGGTGGGCAGCACGAAACCGTCCGGCAGGAAGGCCCGGGTTTCGAGGTCGAACTCGCGGTAGGTGACCGCGTCGCCGCCGTCGGGGGAGAGCCCGATCATGGCGTGACGCCACTCCTCACCGGGCGCCGGGCGGAGGAACGTGGCGCCGTGCCAGACCCACTCCGCGCCTTCCTCGGCCGCCAGCGCGTCGACGTCGAGCAGCACATCCCAGTCCGGCGTGGCGGTCAGGTAGCTCTCCCAGGTGGTCCGCCGCCACAAGCCCTTGGGGTGTTCGCCGTCCCGCCAGAAGTTGTAGTACCAGCGGCCCCGTTTGCCGACCATCGGGATGCGATCCGTCGAGTCCAGGACCTCCAGCAGGCGGTCCTGGAGCTGATGGAACTCGGTATCGTCCAGGACCTCCTCGGTGCGGGCGTTCTGCTCCCGCACCCAGGCGAGCGGCCCCTCCCCATGGATCTCTTCCAGCCAGATGTTCTCGTCCACCACGTCATGTGCCGTCATGGATTCATCCTAGACAGAGGCCCCCGCATTCGGGTCCCCGGTGACACGGGGCGACGTCGGGGGAGCGCCGGGCGAGCGCCCGTCCCTGACCGGGCCGAGCCGGTCGCGGGAGCCCCGGCCCATTAGGCTTATCCCATGTCAGGGGATTCGGTGCGTCGTGTGGTGGTCATCGGTGCTGGGCCGCGCGGCAGCAGCGTCGTGGAGCGTCTGGCCGCCAACTGGAAGGCCCGCCGTGAGGACGGCGCCCTCGACGCCGGCGCCCGCCTCGAAGTGCATCTCGTGGACCCGTATCCGGCCGGTTCGGGCCACGTGTGGCAGCCCGGTCAGTCCCGGCTGTTCCTCATGAACACTCAGAGTTTCTTCCCCACCCTCATCCCCGAGGGCCCCGATCTGGCGGCCCCTCTCGCCGGTGCCAGCTTCAACGCCTGGCGTGCCGCCGTCGCCGCGGGCCAGGAGGACGCACGGGATCCGCTGAGTGACGACGAGCGGGCCGAGCTGGTCGCCCTCGGTTCAGACACCTTTCCCAGCCGCGCGCTGTACGGGCGGTACCTCGAGGAGACGCTTGCCGCCGTCGTCGGGCGGATCGAGAGCGACCCGCTGCTGGAGGGCTTCCACCTGGTGCAGCACCGGACTGAGGCCCACGCCGTCCGGCGGACCGGGGATGCGGGATTCGTGGTCGATCTCCACGAGGGGAGGATCGCCGCGGACCGCGTCGTCCTGGCGCTCGGTCACGTCCCCGCCCAGCTCAACCCGGAGCAGCGGGAGCTGTACCGGGCCGCGCAGGAACTCGGGCTCAGCTACTTCCCGCCCGCGTGCCCGGCGGACGTGGACTGGTCGCTCGTGCCTGGGGGCGAACCCGTGCTCGTGCGCGGCATGGGCCTGAACTTCTTCGACGTCATGGGCCAGCTCACCGAAGGGCGCGGCGGGCGCTTCGAACGGCGCGACGGCGAGCTCCACTACCTGCCGAGCGGCCACGAACCGGTCATCCACGCGGCGAGCCGCCGGGGCGGGCCGTACAAGGCCAAGGCGCAGATCGCGAGCTACTACCCGAAGGAACGCGGTCTCCGGTACCTCACCGAGGCGGCGGTTCAGCGCTTCCGGCGGTCCGGCGTCAAGCCCGGTTTCGGACACGACCTGTGGCCGCTGCTGCAGCGCGATGTGCTGTGGGCCTATTACGACACCCTGGTGACCTCCGATCCCAACGCGATCCGGGACGCGGCCGAGTTCCTGGACCAGCTCACGGAGCTGCTCCGCCCGCATGCGCACAACCCCGAGGACTGGATGGTCCCGGTCACGGCGCTGATCGAGCGATGCGTGCCGGAGCGGTTGCGTCTGAATCTTCGCGCGCTGGCCTCCCCGTTCGCTCTGCAGCGCTTCGAGTCCTCCGCCGACTTCGACGCGGCGGTGGTGCGCACCCTCGACGAGGACGTGCGCCGCTCCGCGGCGGGGGAGAAGGACCCTGTGAAGAGCGCCGTGCTCATCCTGCATGCGGGCCGCTCGCTGCTGAAGGACGCGGTGGCCGACGGCGGGATCACCGAGGAATCCTGGGTGACGGAACTGCGGGGCCGCTTCGAGTCGCTCGTAGAAGGCCTGGCGAGTGGCCCGCCCGCACTGCGCATCGAGCAGCTGGCCGCGCTGGCCCGCGCCGGCGTCGTGCACTTCGTGGGACCGGAACCGCGATTCACCGTGGACCGCGCGGCCGGCTTGTTCCAGGCCTCGTCCCCTTGGGTCGAAGGCAGCGAGGTCCGTGCCCGGACCCTGGTGGAGGCCCTGGCCCCGGCCAACCGCGTCTCCGCCGCGGCGTCGCCTCTGCTCCGCCAGCTGCTGGACGACGGTCTGGTCCGCACGAGACTCATGATGCGTCCCGAAGGCGGCCCGACGGAGGCGTCCGGCCTCGACGTCGTGGCGCACCCCTACCGGGCCGTGGCGGCCAACGGCGAGGTTCAGGAGGATCTGCATGTCCTCAGCCTTCAGCTCTCCTCGGTGCAGTGGGGTGTGGCGATCGCCGCGGAGGCCTTCTCGGCCGGAACGGACGGCGAGCCCACGGAGCTGTTCCGCAGCGGTCAGCGCACCCTGCGCGACGCCGACGAGATCGCCCGGGCGGTCCTCAGCACGTTCTGAGCGCAGCACCTTCTGAACACAAAGCACGTTCTGAACACAAGACAAGGGCCGGTCCCGATCGCGGCGTGCGATCGGAACCGGCCCTTGTCATCACCTCAGGTGACGGGCGGTCAGCCCTTCACGGTGCAGGCGATGTAATTGATCCAGGCCAGGCCGTACTTGATCCAGCCCGCCACGTCCCACCAGTGCTTCGGCGGAACAGGCTTGGTGCAGGTCGGCTGCGGCACGTCGGTCTTGGCGACGGTGACGCTGAGCTTCACCGTGGTGCCCGACTCGGCGGCCTTCAGCTGAAGGACACCCGCACCCGCCGCGGCGCCGGCCGGAACGGCCAGGCTCACGGTGGCCGCGCCAGCGGAGACCGGAACGGCGCCCAGTGCGGTGACCTTGCCGGCGGCGTCGGTGAAGGTGGCCTCGAGCGAGGTGTTCACCGGGCTGCCCAACGAGGTGAGATCCAGCTTCGACACCGCGGCCTGGATCTTCTCCCCGGCCTTCACGTTCGCCGGCGTGGAGTTCACCACGGCCACGCTGCGACGGGCGAAGTCCGGGGACACCGGGGAGTTGGCCTTGAGGAAGGCCATCCAGGCGTCACGGTCCACCAGGCCGGAGTCACGGGTGTTGGCGCCGTCCTTGAAGACCCGGAAGTTGTCGCCACCGGTGGCCAGGAAGCTGAACGTCCCGACCCGGTAGGACTTGGCCGGATCCAGCGGCTGGCCGTTGACCAGGATGGAGGTCACACGGTCACCCGCGGGACGGGCGGCGTCGTAGGTGTAGTTGACGTTCTTGGAGAGGCCCAGCTGCAGGTACGGGCGGCTCGGCACGGTGCCGTCCGGGTTGGTCTGCCACTGCTGCTCCAGGAGCGTCTTGAACTGGGCGCCCGTCAGGGACGTGGTCCAGAGGTTGTTCACGAACGGCAGCACCGCGTTGGCCTGGGCGTAGGTGATGGTGCCGTCCGCGCCGTAGTACAGCTCGTTGCGCAGGCCGCCGGGGTTGACCACGCCGATCTCGGCGCCGCCCACCGTGGGGTCCTTGAGCGAGGCGACCAGCGAGTCGGCCACCAGGTTGCCCAGCGTGGATTCGCTGGAACGGTCGTCACGCACCGGGGCGCCCGTGGTCGGATCCTTGGTGAAGGCGGTGGTGATGTCCTTGGTCACCTTGCCCACCGGCTGATTGCCGACGACGGCGGCGTCCGCGAGTGCCTTCTTCACGATCGTGTCGACCTCCTTCACGCGGGGGTAGGCCGCGATGAGGTCGGCGGCGGCGTCCGTGGTGCGGGCGACGTTACGGGCCGAGTACGCGGAGACCTGCTTCGTGGCGAGGTCCACGGTCAGCTCGATCTGGCCGATGTTCGCGCCGTAGCTGCCGGTCTGGACCACGGGGCGGGTCTTGCCGTCCTGGCCGGGGACGGGACCGTCCCAGGCGTATTCCTTGTGGGTGTGACCCGTGAAGATGGCGCCGACAGCAGGGCTGGTCTCGGTTACGATCTTGGCGAACGCCCCACCGGCGGCGACCTCCTGCTGGAGGGTCGCGCCGTCCGGGGTGCCGGCTCCGGCGCCCTCGTGGTACTCGGCGACGATCACGTCGGCGAGCTTGCCGTCCTTGATCTTCGCGGCCACGCGGTTCACGGCGTCCACCGGATCACCGAAGTCGAGATCGGCGATGCCGGCCGGAGTGACCAGGGAGGGGACCTCCTGGGTCACGGCGCCGATCACGGCCACCTTCACGCCGTTCAGGGTGAGGATCTCGTATTCGGGCAGCGCCGGTTCCTGCGTGCCCTTCTTGTACACGTTCGCGCCCAGGTACGGGAACTTGGCGTTCGACCCGCCCGCGATCACGCGGTCGCGCAGGTCGGCCCAGCCGCCGTCGAACTCGTGGTTGCCCACCGCGGAGGCGGTGAGGCCGAGCGTGTTGAGCACGTCGATGGTGGGCTGGTCCTTCGCCATGGAGGAGGCGAAGAGGGAAGCGCCGATGTTGTCACCTGCGGAGACGAAAGCGGTGCTGCCCGGGGTGGCGGCGGCGCGGAGCTTCTCCAGGGTGCCGGCCACGTTGACGGTGTTGTTGTCGATGCGGCCGTGGAAGTCGTTCACGCCGAGCAGGTTCACCTTCGCGCTGGTGGGCGCGGGGGTGGTGTTCAGGCCCACGATCACCGGATCGTGGTCGCTGGAACGGTACTGGTCCGGGGCGTAGAAGTTGGTGACGTTGTAGTTCCAGCGGCTGTACTCCAGCGCCACGGACTCCACGGAGTTGATGTTCCAGATGTCCGCGCCGTTGACCAGCTTCTCCGCCGCCGGGGAGGCGAAGATGTGGTCGAGTGAGCCGACGAGCCCGCCGAACAGGTAGGAGTGCTTCTGGGATCCGTCGGCGTTCTTGGCCTTGCCGTCCTGGTCGACGTAGCCGGCGTCCGTGAGGACGTTCAGCGGGTCTTCCTTGCTGTAGGCGTTGAAGTCACCGATGAGGAAGACCTTGTCGGTGCCCTTGTCCTTCGTCAGGGTGTCCACGAAGCCGAGCAGCGACTTGGCCTGTGCGACGCGGGCGAGGTTGGACGCGCCCTGTCCCTTGTCCGTGTCGTCCGGAGTGGCCGCGGAGCCTTTGGACTTGAAGTGGTTGGCGACAGCGATGAATTCCTGCGCCGGAGTGCCGCCGAGAGGCTTGAACACCTGGGCCAACGGCTTGCGGGCACTCGCGAAAGCGGTGGTGTCGTTGTGGATGACGGATTCGCCCACCGGTTCGGCCACGGCCTTCTTGTAGATGAAGGCGGTCCGGATGACGTCCTCATCGCTCAGCGGCGGGAGCGCCGAGGGGCTGCGGACGTAGTCCCAGGTGCCCGGCTTCGCCTCGTTGAGCGCGGTGACCAGCTTGGCCAGTGCGTCGTCGCGGGTCTTGCCGAACTTGGCGGAGTTCTCCACCTCCATGAGGGTCACGACGTCGGCGCCGGAACCGTTGATCGCGGCGACGATCTTGTCCTGCTGGCGCTTGAAGTGCTCCGCGGTGGCGGCGCCGCGGGCGTCGCAGCCGCCCTTGACGGTGACGGGCGCGCCGTCGCGGTCGGTGTAGTACTGGCAGCCGCTCAGGCTGTCACCCGTGGTGGGGAAGAAGTTCAGGACGTTGAACGAAGCGAGCTTGAGGTTGCCGCCCACCGCGTTCGGCACATCGGCGCGGGTGTTGCCGAAGGAGACCGGCTGCACGGTGTCGGCGGTCGCCGGGGTGAGGTGCTCGAGGGGCTCGAAGCGCCAGGCGTTGTTGCCGTAGCCGAGGATGACGTTGGTCTTGAACGTCACCGGGGCGCCCACGCGGACCGGGTCCTTGGTGGACAGGTACGGCAGGGGGAGTGCCTTCGTGGTGGCGTTGGACAGGAAGTTGGTGGTGGCGCCGTCGTCCAGCTTGATGGTGCGTGCCTGGTTGTCGTCCGCCACGGCCGTGTTCTCGGCGGTGCCGTACGGCGCCACGGCGTTCGGCTGGACCGCGGGGGTCTTGCCGGCGGCGAGGGTGAGTTCGCCGTACTGGTTCGCGGAGAAGTTGTCGGAGAGCGTGTAATCGCCGGACGGGGCGAGCACCATGCCTTCGAGGGACTCACGGAAGGTCTCGCTGGCCGGGAGCGCGAAGTGCGTGGCCTTGACCTCGGGAGCGGCGTCGGTGAGCTTGGTCAGCGAGGCGGCGTCCGTGACGTTCACCTGGGTCTGGCCGAAGTATTCGCTGACGGTGCCGGAGACCTGCACGTAGTCGCCGATCGCGACCGAGCCGACCGTCGCGGGCGAGTAGACGAACACCGCGTCGGACGCCTTGTGGCTGTCCTCGGTCAGGTCGCCGCCGGTGCCCGGGGTCTGGAGGTAGTAGCCGTTGAGGCCACCGGTCGCGTAGCGGGCGGTGACCTTGCCCTTGGTGGTCACGCTCTGGCCGACCAGCGGGCTCGTGGGGCCGGTGCCTTGGATCTCGGCGATCGTGGCGGTGCCGCCCGGCGTCGGGGTCGGGGTGGGCGTGGGTGTCGGATCCGGACCGCCCGTCCCAGCCGACGGCGTCGGGGTGATCGAGGCGCTCAGGCTGAAGTCCGCCGAGTTGTCGTTGGTGTCCGCGTGGTTGCTGCGGGTGAGCGCCTTGACGTCCGTGTTCGACGACGGCGCGGTGGCCGCCTTGACCTCGTACGTGTTGCTCGTGCCGTAGCCGAGGAGGTCGGCGACGTTGGTGGGCTCCACCTGGCTGCCGGTGCCGAGGCCGCTGAGGGCGGTGGCCTGGCGGGCCAGGATGACGGTGCCCGTGGTGCCGGACGGGTTGAACGACGGCGCGTCCTGGTCCGGGGTGGGCAGCTCCGCCGCCGTGGACGCCGCGTTGTTGCTGCCGCCCTTGATGAGGAACGTCCCCTTGGCGGGGATGCTGCCCCGGAGCGCGGTCACGGAGTTGGGGGCGGCGGTCCCGGAGCCGGAACGGTACTGGAGCGACCAGCCGTCCAGTGACACGGGTGCGTCCGTGGAGTTGTACAGCTCCACGAACTTGTTGCGGTAGGCAGCCCCTGCGCTGCCTCCGCTCAGATAAGCCTCATCGATGATGACGGAGGAGGTGCCCGGTGTGGCGACCGTGTTGACCAGCGCGAAGGCCGGCGCGGTCGCCAGAGGTGCCGCGATCAACGCGGCGGTCAGGGCACTCCCCAAGGTTGCTTTCGCAAGCGAGTGATTCATGGGGTTCTTTCTGTCCAGAGATCGGGTGTGATCCGGTGTCCTGTGGCGGACTGAGGGCTCGGACCGCCAGCAGGAAAGCGAGGGGTCCGTAGCCTAGTCCACCAAGAGAGAGTTAACTCCGGGTTGCGGGGAAAAGAAACTGTTGTTTCAGGATTCGGCGCGAAAAAAATCCTGTGCCGTCGCCGCCCGCGGAGGCGGGGACGGCACAGGACCGGACAGGTCTCAGACGAGCGACTGGTGCAGCATGAAGACCGCGCCGGACGGATCGGTGACCCGTGCGTGACGGCCATGCGGGTCGTCCCGCGGCTCCTCCAGCACCCGGCCGCCGAGCTCGGTGACCTTCCGGGCGGCGTTGTCGGCGTTGTCCACCACGAGGTAGATGAGCCAGTGCGACGGCACTCCCTCGGGGAGGAACTTCGCGGCGTCGAACAGTCCGGCACGCGCCTGATCGCCTTCGCCGAGTGTGCTGTAGCGGAAGTCCTCGGTGTCCTCCATGACGGAGATGTCCCAGCCGAAGGCCTTGCGGTAGAAATCCACCGCGGCGTCGTAATTCCGGCTCGCCAGTTCGTGCCAGCCGACGGCGCCCGGCTCGTTGGCCAGGGAGTAGCCGCCGTGGGCGAGGGGCTCCCACACGCCGACGAAGGCGCCGGACGGATCCTCGGCGATCGCCATGACGCCCATCTCGGGGACGGTCATAGGAGGCACGACGACCTGTCCGCCCGCTGCGGTGATCGCCGCGGCGGTGGCCTCGGCGTCGTCGCTCTTGAGGTAGATGCCCCAGGTGCTCGGCATCTCCTGCTGGTCCGGCTGCTTGGCCATGAGGCCGGCCACGCGGCGGCCGTCCTTGGACGCGGTCACGTAGCCGCCGTACTTCTCCTCATCACCGCTTTCGAAGGTCCAGCCCAGGAGTTCGCCGTAGAACTTCTTGGCTGCTTCCACGTCATCCGTCATCAGATCGGCCCAGCAGGGATCACCGGGAGCGAAAGTAGGGGTGGTCATGATGCGCTCGCTTTCTAGGGAAGTGCCGCCGTGCGCCGGCGGACCAGGGTGGGCCGCGCCCGTGTTCCCTGATAGTGATGACGCTAACGCCGGGGTCCGACATTCTTCAACGGTTCGCTGCCGACCGGTGGATGAACTCCTGGCGGCCCGGGCCGGGAGCCGGGTGTGAGCGGCGGCCGGGCATGAAAAAAGGGCCCCGGAACCTGATGGTTCCGGGGCCCTAGTCCGCGGAAGGTATGGGATTTGAACCCATGAGACGGGGTTACCGCCTACTGGTTTTCAAGACCAGCTCCTTCGGCCGCTCGGACAACCTTCCCTGCGTCAAAGTGTTTCACAGCGCGGACGCGCGCTCCAAACGTGCACGGCGCCGCCGGGGGAGCCGCGCACATGAGGCGCCGTGCACAATAGCCGCCGTGCACAATAGACGGGGGGCCAGAGCGTCCAGAGGAGAGTGGAGACCATGCGAGCCGTCCAGATCACCGAGCCGGGAGGCCCGGAAGTCCTGCGGGTGACCGAGATGCCGGATCCGGTGCCCGGTCCGGGAGAGGTCCTGATCGACGTCGTCGCGGCCGGGCTGAACCGGGCCGACGTGCAGCAGCGCCGTGGGTTCTACCCGCCGCCAGCCGGCGCCTCCGACATCCCCGGCCTCGAGGTCTCCGGCCGCATCGCGGGCTTCGGCCCCGGCGTCTCTCGCCCGTTCGCCGTGGGGGAGAAGGTGGTGGCCCTGCTGTCCGGTGGCGGTTACGCCTCGAAGGTCGCGGTGCCCGCCGGCCAGGTGATCCGGATCCCGGAGGGCGTGGACCTGGTGACCGCGGCGGGCCTTCCCGAGGTCGCGGCGACGGTGTACTCCAATCTCTACATGACGGCCGGGCTGCAGGAGGGCGAGACCGTCCTCATCCACGGGGCGACCGGCGGGATCGGCGCCTTCGCCATCCAGCTCGCGAAGGCCTTGGGCGCGGTCGTCGCCACGACGGCGGGCAGCGCCGAGAAGGTCGCCACCGCCCGGGGCTTCCTCGGCGCGGACGTCGCGATCGACTACACGACGCAGAGCTTCCCGGAGGCCCTGCGGGAAGCGAACGGCGGGCATGGCGCGGACGTGATCCTCGACGTCGTCGGCGCCAAGTATCTCTCCGCCAACCTCGACGCGCTGGAGGTGCACGGCCGTCTCGTGGTGATCGGCCTGCAGGGCGGCGCCCGCGGCGAGCTGGACCTGGGCGCGCTCCTGAGCAAGCGCGCGGCCGTCATCGGCACCACGCTGCGCGCGCGTCCGGTGGAGGAGAAGACGGCCATCATGGACGCCGTGCGGGAGGTGGTCTGGCCGCTGATCGCCGACGGTTCCGTCCGCCCGCTGGTCGCGCGGACGTTCCCGCTGGCCGAGGTGGCCGAAGCACACCGGTACTTCGATTCCGGTCAGCACACAGGGAAAATCCTGTTGACCATGTGACGTGTCTCTGAACTAGGGTGCCTAGTGGGACCGCTGCAGCACTGCACGGTCGCATCCGCTGACGTATGCACCCAGGAGGCCCCCATGAGCGGTACACGCGGCACGGGAGAGCGGGGCGGCACTCTGCCGCCCGCCGCCGTCGCACCGGAGAGACTCGACGCCGAATCCCGGCGCTGGACCCCCGCGCGGATCGCGCTGTGGGCGGCCATCGCCCTGCTCGGCGGGCTGGCGTGGGTCATGCTCGCGCTCGTCCGCGGGGAGACGGTCAACGCGATCTGGTTCGTGTTCGCCGCGGTCTGCACCTATCTGATCGCGTACCGCTTCTACTCGAAGTACCTGGAGAGGAAGCTGATCCGGCCGGATGACCGCCGGGCCACCCCAGCCGAGTACAAGGCCGACGGCAAGGACCACGTCCGCACGGACCGGAACGTCCTGTTCGGCCACCATTTCGCCGCGATCGCCGGCGCCGGCCCGCTGGTCGGTCCCGTCATCGCGGCCCAGATGGGCTACCTCCCGGGCACGATCTGGATCATCGTGGGCGTCGTGCTCGCGGGAGCGGTCCAGGACTACCTGGTGCTGTTCTTCTCCATGCGCCGCGGCGGCCGGTCCCTCGGACAGATGGCCCGCGAGGAACTCGGCGTGGTGGGCGGCACCGCGGCCCTGCTGGCGACACTGCTCATCATGGCGATCATCGTGGCCATCCTCGCGCTTGTGGTGGTCAACGCCCTCGGTGAGAGCCCCTGGGGCGTGTTCAGCGTCGCGATGACCATCCCGATCGCCCTGTTCATGGGCGTCTACCTGCGGTACATCCGGCCCGGCAAGGTCCTGGAGATCTCCATCATCGGATTCGTCCTCCTGATGGCCGCGATCATCGGCGGCGGCTGGGTGGCGCACACCGAGTGGGGCGCGGCGTTCTTCCACCTGGACAAGAGCACCATCGCCTGGGCGATCATCGTGTACGGCTTCGTCGCCGCGATCCTCCCGGTCTGGCTGCTCCTGGCCCCGCGGGACTACCTCTCGACCTTCATGAAGATCGGCGTGATCGGCCTGCTGGCCGTCGCGATCGTGGTGGTCCGACCCGAGATCAACGTCCCCGCCTTCAGCGAATTCGCGGGCCGGGACAACGGGCCGGTGTTCTCCGGCGCGCTGTTCCCGTTCCTCTTCGTCACCATCGCGTGCGGCGCCCTGTCGGGGTTCCACGCGTTGATCGCGTCCGGCACCACGCCGAAGCTGATCGAGAAAGAGCGCCAGACCCGGTACATCGGCTACGGCGGCATGCTCATGGAGTCCTTCGTCGCGATCATGGCGCTGGTGGCGGCGGTCTCGATCGACCGCGGACTCTACTTCGTCATGAACGCCCCGCTCGCCCTCACCGGCGGCACCGTGGAACAGGCCGCGCAGTGGGTGAACTCGCTCGGCCTGGCCGGGGTGAACGTGACCCCGGGTGAGCTCAAGGACGCGGCCGCGGCCGTGGGGGAGCAGACCATCATCTCCCGCTCGGGCGGTGCGCCCACCCTGGCCGTCGGCCTGGCCCACATCATGCAGCAGTTCATCGGTGGTCCGGGGATGGCGGCCTTCTGGTACCACTTCGCCATCATGTTCGAGGCGCTGTTCATCCTCACGGCCGTCGACGCCGGAACGCGCGTGGCCCGCTTCATGCTCCAGGATTCGATCGGGAACTTCGTGCCGAAGTTCAAGGACGCCTCCTGGCGTCCGGGCGCCTGGCTCTGCACGGCCATCATGGTCGCCGCCTGGGGCGCGGTCCTGATCATGGGGGTCACGGACCCGCTGGGCGGGATCAACACCCTGTTCCCGCTCTTCGGCATCGCGAACCAGCTGCTGGCCGCGATCGCCCTGGCCGTCTGCCTGGCGATCGTCGCGAAGAAGGGGAGGTTCGGAGCGCTCTGGATGGTGGCGCTGCCACTGGCCTTCACCGCGGTGGTCACGATCACCGCCAGCTTCCAGAAGATCTTCTCGACCGTCCCGGCCGTCGGGTACTTCGCGAACAATGCCGCCTTCAGCAAGGCGCTCGCGGACGGCAAGACGTCCTTCGGCACCGCGAAAACCGTGCCCGCCATGGAGGCCGTGGTCCGCAACACCATGATCCAGGGCATCCTGTCCGTGGTGTTCGTGGTCCTCGCGATCATCGTCATCATCACCGCGCTGATCGCCACGGTCCGGGCCTTCCAGGCGCACCGGGCCGGGGAAACGGTCACGGATCACGAGGACCCGTTCGTCCCGTCGAAGGTCTTCGCCCCCGCCGGCTTGATCCCCACCGCTGCCGAGCGCGAACTCGCCGCGGAGTGGGCCGAGGTGCCGGCCTCGGAGCGTCTCGCGGACGCGGGGCACCACTGATGCGTCGCAAGAGCCCGACGACGGCGGCCACCCCGCCGTCGTCAGCGGCGCCGGCGCCGTCTGCCCTGCCGGCTTCGGCCGCGCCGCCGGGCGGTGCGGAGATCCTGCCGTCCTCACCGTGGGAGCGGCTGGCACGGGGCGCCCGGTCCTTGCGGCGGGGGATCCGCGGAGTGCTCGGGGCCGACGCGTACGAGAAGTACCTCGAGTTCCACGCGGCCCACCACCCCGGTCACGAGCCGCTGAGCGAAGCGGAGTTCTGGCGGGACCGCACCGACCGGCAGGACCGGAATCCACAGGGCCGGTGCTGCTGAGCCCGTGAGAGTATGGGGCCATGAGTGAGGAGCCGAAGCCACAGGAATCCGCAGCGGCGGCCGGATCGGACGGGCGAGTGGAGGGGCGTCCCGTGGAGGGGACGCCGGTGGACGGCCCGACTGAAGGGCAGGAGTCCCGGACCCGGGAGCCCGGCGTCCAGGACGGTCCCGGCGGTGAAGGTGACCGCCGCCCCCGCAACATGCTCGAACTCGTGGACGAACCGGCCAAGGTGATGCGGATCGGGACCATGATCCGGCAGCTCCTGGAGGAGGTGAAGGCCGCGCCTCTGGACGATGCCGCACGAGGCCGCCTCGCGGAGATCCACGAGCGCTCCATCAAGGAACTCGAGGAAGGGCTGGCCCCCGAACTGGTGGAGGAACTGGAACGGATCTCCTTGCCGTTCCCGGACGATTCCGCGCCGTCGGACGCGGAGCTGAGGATCGCCCAGGCGCAGCTCGTCGGCTGGCTCGAAGGGCTCTTCCACGGCATCCAGACGGCGATAGCCGCCCAGCAGGCTGCCCGCGAGCAGATGGCGGCCCAGCTCCGGCAGCTCCCGCCCGGCACCATGGTCGCACCGGGCGTGGTCATCGGCGCCAACGGGGAGCCGCAGCGTGCCCCGGCCCGCCCACAGCAGAACCCGCGGCATGCCGGACCCGAGGAGCCCGACTCCGGCCTCGGCCAGTACCTCTAGCCCATGGGTCTGTTCAGCGAGCTGAGGCAGGCCCGCCGCGATGACGCGGAGCTGGGCAAGGGCCTCTGGCGGCGTGCCCACGACCGGTTCCGGCGCGGCCTGGACCGCTTCCACCAGGTGCTCGACGGCGTGAGCGACGACGCCCTGTACGCCGAGCTGTTGCCGATCGCCGACGAACTGGCCGCGCTGCTCCCACGGGTCCGGGTCATCTGCGTGGAGGCGCAGCGGAGCACCCCGAGCGACGGACTCGACATCCCGCCGGACCTGGCCCCCTTGCACCGTCTGCTCTCCCGGGCGGGCAATGACCTGGCGACCGCCGCTCAGGCGGCCACGATGGCCCGGCTCGGCACCACCGACGTGGACAGCGTGCGGCGGCGGGCCGCCGTCGTCGGGTCCCTGGTCTCCGAAGCGGAGCAATCCGCGCGGTGACCGGATCTATTCCCGGATTCGCTGACAGAGAACCGGGAGCTTTGTGTCTGGTGGCATGACAGCTTCCTTTGGAAGGATGGCGCCATGAGCGCAAACCCGAATCTCACTTTCAACGATGGCAACACCATCCCCCAGCTCGGCTACGGCGTGTGGCAGGTGGCCGACGACGTCGCGGAGACCGTGGTCGGACAGGCTTTCGAGGCCGGCTACCGCCACATCGACACGGCCAAGATCTACGGCAACGAGGCGGGTGTGGGCCGCGCGATCGCGGCGTCCGGCCTCGACCCCAAGGACCTCTTCATCACCACCAAACTGTGGAACTCCGACCAGGGCTACGAGAAGACCCTCGCAGCCTTCGAGGAGTCTCTGGACCGCCTCGGCCTGGACCACCTCGACCTGTACCTGATCCACTGGCTGCAGCCGCAGCGTGGCACCTACGTGGACACCTGGAAGGCCCTGGTCGAACTGCAGAAGCGCGGTCGCGTGACCTCCATCGGCGTCTGCAACTTCACCGGCGAGGCCATCGATGAACTGATCGAGGCCACGGGCGTCGTGCCGGCCATCCACCAGATCGAGCTGCACCCGTACTTCAACCAGGCCGGTCTGCGCGAGTACAACGCGGGCAAGGGCATTCTCACCCAGGCCTGGTCCCCGCTGGGCCAGGGCGGCGAGCTGCTGAGCGACCCCGAGGTGGTGCGCATCGCCGAGAAGCACGGCGCCACTCCCGCTCAGGTGGTCATCGCCTGGCACCTGGCCATCGGCAACGTGGTCATCCCGAAGTCGGTCACGCAGAGCCGCATCGTGGAGAACCTCGCCGCGCTGGATGTGACGCTGGATGACGAGGACATCACGGCGCTGAGCAGCCTTGACCGTGGCGCCGAGGGCCGTATCGGCCCCGACCCGGCGGTCTCCGACTTCGCCTGATCCCCGGGATCCACCGGTCTCCGGGATCCACCGGACGGGACGCCCCGTTCCGGCAAGGTCTCTCAGAACGCCCGTGGGGTGGCCGCACGCCGGTCGCCCCGCGGGCGTTTTGTTGTTCCGGGAGTGGCGCACGGGTGCGGGTATTGGGACCCGGCGTTGGCCGGGCCCAAGGCGAGGCTCAGGGGCAGCGGAACTCCGCGAAGTGGAGCCGCTGCGCGTCGACGACCCGGACCTGGCGGCAGCCCGCCTGAGCGAAGGCGCCGGCCTGCGACGGCTGCTGACCGCCGTCGCCGACGTACAGCACCGTGCCGTGGAGCTCCGCCGCCGGGACGCGCCGGTTCACGCCCCACAGGGTCCCGGAGTCGGCAGGACTTGACGCGAGGGACAGATCTTTCACCCCCGTGAAGTCGTGCGGGTACGCCATGGACGCCTGACGGTTCTCGGGACGGCCGTAGACCACGCCCGCGACGCCGGGGGTCTGATCGACCAGCACGGCGATGTCCCGGAGGCGGTCGTGAGGGACGTTGACGAAGGACTTGAGCGAGAGCTGGGGCACCGTGGCGGTCACCAGGATCAGGACGGCCGCCAGCAGCGCCGGAACGGCTTTCACCCGGTGGAGGTGTGCCAGCCCGAGGGCGGCGAGCAGCGCGAGCCCCGGAGCGGTGAAGGTGAGGTACCGCGGCTCGTAGATCGGCTTGACCGCGAGGCTCACGAGCCCGAGTCCGAGCGACGGGACCAGGATCCAGCAGAGGCCGAGCAGCGCGAGCGATCGTGTCCCGGCGGCGTTCTCAGCATCGGGCGCCGGCCGGAGCGCGGTCCAGAGGCCCACCACTGCCAGCCCGGCGAGGAGGAGGGCGAGGAGCCCCACGCAGGCCAGGATCCACGCCGGAGGGGTGTTGCCCGTCGGACGGTCGTTCCCATAGAAGTACTGCTTCAGCAGGATGTTCGCCAGGGTGTCGGTAAGCGACCTGCGCCCGATCCAGTCCGCCTGGGCGCTCTGCCGGGACACCGCCCAGAGGAACGGCGCGGTGACGAGACACGAGATGACCACCACGACGCCGACCCGCAGCAGGTGCCGCCGCGCGCACAGGGCGGTGGCCAGCAGATGCGCCGAAAGCAGGAGCGCGAACGGGAAGAAGAGCAGGGTGCCCAGCACGGCCAGGACGCCGTAGGCCACGAGGATCTCGGGGCGCGGGCGCTTCCAGGCGGACGTCAGCAGGAGCGTGGCGAAGACCGCCAGCAGGAGGGACAGGGCTGCGGACCGCGCTTCGCTGCCGGCCCAGGTCACCCGCGGCAGCACCGCCAGGATCAGTCCGGCGGCCACCGCGGCCGGGAGCGCGACGAACCGCCGTGCGAGCGCCACCATGCCGGCACAGGCCGCCGCGGCCGCTACTGCCGACGGGAACCGCAGCGCGGTCTCCGAGATCCCGGCGACCCCGGTCCAGAGGTGGAGGACCAGGTAGTAGAGACCGTGGGACAGGTCGATGGTGGAGAAGAGCGCGGGAAGATCAGCGAAAGGCCGGGTGGACGCGGAGATCGTGGCCACCTCGTCCTCCCAGAACGAAGGCTGCCAGGAGCCGAGGAAGGAGGCGAGGAACCCGAGTGCGGCCACCACCGAGTAGAGCTTCCAGGGTCGGCCGCGGTCCACGGTCTCCGCTGCGGGAAGGGAACTCATGAGGCACTCCGTCTCGTGTCCTGGGGCGGGTACGGCGAAGGCCCGGATCCCTGAGGATCGCGGGCCTTCCACCTTCCGGAGCTTCCTATCAGAATCGAACTGATGACCTTTTCATTACGAGTGAAACGCTCTACCGACTGAGCTAAGGAAGCACATGCCGCGCCTGGCCTGCTGGCCTGACCGCACAGGAAACAAGTTTAGAGGGCACTTCGGCTGTCGGTCAAAACGGGCCTCCCGCAGAGCTTCTTCCCGGTGCTGGCGCCTGTTCATGTCCCGGTTCTGCGCGGTTCAGCTGGCTGTCGCCCACGCACGCGAACCTGTAGCTCACGGCGCCAAGGGGGGCACGTGCTGCCGCGCGGCCGGACCCGCGGGGCGAAGACCAGCAGAGGAGCGCACACGATGACCGTGAACCCGGTTGCGGGACGGACCACCGCCCAGGACATCACCGGCAGGGCGAGCTGCCTGCGGCTCGCCGTCGTCGACATGTCCGGCACCACGGTCACGGACGGAGGCCTCATCGACGAGGCTCTCCGTGACGCCTTCCTTGATGCCGGGGAGGACCCGGAGGGCCAGCGTTTCGGGTCCATGATGGACTACGCGCACAGCGCCATGGGCTTGTCCAAACTCGGAGTCTTCCGGCAGCTGTACGAGGGAGAGCCGGAGCGCGCCCTCCTGGCCAATGCCGTGTTCGAGAAGTCCTATGACCGGCTCGTGGCCCGGGGCGGCGTCCAGGCGATCCCCGGCGCACGGGAGACCATGGAGTGGCTCCGCGAGGCGGGGATGCAATTGTGCCTGGTGACCGGCTTCGGACGGCACACGCAGAACACCATCCTGGAATCCCTCGGGTGGATGGGTCTGGCCGATCTGAGCCTGTGCCCGGAGGACGCCGGACGAGGCCGCCCTCATCCGGACATGATCCTCACCGCGGTCCTCGCCCTCGACCTGGACGACGTCCGCGAGGTCCTCGTCGTGGGGGACACGACGGCGGACATCCAGTCGGGACTGCGGGCCGGCGCCGGGCTCGTCACCGGAGTGCTGAGCGGCGCGCACTCCGAGTTCGCCCTGAGGGCCGCAGGCGCCGACGCCGTGGTCCCGTCGATCCGGGACATCCCCGGTCTCCTGCGGGAGGGGAGCCGGCCACTGCTCGGTGGCCGCCAGCTCTGAGCACCCCCAGGACAGAGAGAGGCCCCGGTGGGAATCGCCGGGGCCTCTTCGCGCGCCCAGGCCGTGCCTGGACTCTTGTCACGCGGACTCTCAGGTGCAGCGCAGGCCGTCGTCCGGCGTCGTGCCCTTCACGAAGTAGTCGTCCACCGCATTGGTGATGCAGTCTCCCGCGCGGCCGTAGGCGGTGTGGCCCTCACCCTCCCAGGTGACGAGGGAGGCGTTGCCCAGCTGCTTGCGCAGATTGCCGGCCCATTCGTAGGGGGTGGCCGGGTCGCCGGTGGTGCCGATGACCACGATCGGCGCCTTGCCGCTGTAGGAGGCCGGGGCCACCTTGCGGATGCCGGTGGTCTTCAGGCCTTCACAGGAGATGCCGCCGTAAGCCATGTACTTGCCGAGGGTGGGGGAGACCTTCTGGAGTTCCTGGGCCTCTTTGCGCATGTCGCTCTCCGAGGAGTCCGGCGTGTAGTCCAGGCAGTTGATCGCATTGAAGGCGAAGGAACTGTTGGACGTGTACTTGCCCTGGGAATCCCGGTCGGCGCCGAAGTCCGCCAGCTGCATCATGGGGGATGGGTCCCCCACGAGCGCCTGGGCGAGGGCCTGACGCAGGGTGGGCCAGCTCGAGCTGCTGTAGAGCGGGACGATCAGGCCCGAGACGAAGCTGTTCACCGTCACGGGGCGACCGTCGTTGGCGGGCTGCGGGTTCTTCTCGTATTCGGTCAGGAGCTTCTGGATACGGGCGATCCCGGCGTCGACCCCGTCACTGAGCGGGCAGCCGGAGTTGCGCTGGCACCATTCGACGAACACCCGGAGGCTCCGTTCGAACGCCTTCGCCTGGCCCACGGTCAGCTGCGACTGCGTCAGGGTCGCGTCCAGGGCGCCGTCCAGGACCATCCGGCCCACCCGGTCCGGGAACAGCGTGGCGTAGGTCGATCCGAGGAACGTCCCGTAGGAGTACCCGAGGTAGTTGAGCTTGTCATTGCGGAGCGCGGCCCGCAGGACGTCGAGATCCTTGGCGGCGCTCGCGGTGTCCACGTGCGCCAGGACCGGTCCGGTCTTCTGCTGGCAGGCCTCGTTCGTGTCGCGCTGCTCCTTGACGGCCAGGGCGAGGCCGTCCGTGGTGCTCGGGTCGAAGTACTCGGCGCGCTGAGCGTCCCGCTCCTGATCGGTGAGGCAGGTGACAGGCGCGGAACGCTTCACGCCGCGCGGATCGAAACCGATCAGATCGAAGTTGGACCGGATCTCATCGCTCAGGATCCACTGGGCGGACTCGTTGACGAAGTCGAAGCCGGACCCGCCCGGACCGCCGGGGTTGATGAAAAGCGAACCCTGGGACTTGCCCGTGGCGGCGATCTTGATCAGGGCGATCTCGATGCTCCCCTTGCCGGGGTTGTCGTAGTCGGTGGGGACCTTGACCGAAGCGCAGCTCGCATCGTGCTCGCACGACGTCCAGCTGACCTTCTGGCCGTAGAAGTCCTTCAGTTCGGCCGGGGCGCCGTCGCTCAGGCCTTCCTGCTGGCTGCTGGACGCGGGGGTCTTGGACGTCGTCCCGGGCGCCGGGATGGTCACGCAGCCGCTCAGGCTCAGTGCCAGCACGGCCACGGAGGCGACGACGGCGGCGAACAGCCCGGCACGCGCCGGCCCCTTCCGGGGGTCCCTCCCCGTGCTCGCCGCAGTGCCCTTCACGCTCTGCCTCATCCTCGTCCACCTTCCGAACTGTCGTGGTTCGCCGTGTCGTTGCCGCGGGCCGGTCCACTCCGGCCGCGGAGTCCTGTCTGTGCATCGTTTCCGGCCCCATGCCGGGTCCTGCATCGGTCCTAGACCAGCCCCGCCGCCATGCCTTCCAGCGCCAGCAGAGGGGCCACATTGCTCGTGACCAGCCGCCGCCGGGTGAGGTTGATGGCATCGATCCTCGCCAGGGTCTGCTCCGGCGTCCCGTCGGCCGCGAAGGCCTCGATGTCCGCGCGGATCTCCTCATTCACGAGTGATCCGGTGGCACCCACCTGCAGGATCAGCACGTCCCGGTAGAAGGAGAGGAGATCGGTCAGGGTCCGGTCCAGCGAATCTGTCACGGACCGCTTCCCGCGGCGCTTCTGGTCCTCTTCGAGGCGCTTGAGCTGGCTGCGCAGGGCGGGAGGCACGGTGGCGCCCTCCTCGAGGCCCAGCGACCCCAGAAGAGCCGCGCGCTCGGTGGCGTCCCGCTCGGCGTTCGAACTGTCCGCCTCGGCGGTCGCGATCGACATGAGCCGCTCGGCCATGAGCACCGCGGAGGTGATGCCCTTCAGGGCAAGGGGGAACCGGACGGTGTCCAGGCGCCGCTGCCGGGCGTCGGCGTCGCGGGCCAGACGGCGGGCGATCCCGACGTGACTCTGCGCCATGCGCGCCGCGCTCGCCGCGAGAGCCGGCTCCACGCCGTCGCGTGTCACGAGCAGGGCGGCGACATCGTCCACCGCGGGCAGGCGCAGCCCGACGCTGCGGCAGCGGGACCGGATCGTGACCAGCACATCAGCGGGGGAGGGCGCGCAGAGCATCCAGACGGTGCGAGCGGTGGGTTCCTCGATGGCTTTGAGCAGGACGTTCGTGGTCCGCTCGGCCATGCGGTCCGCGTCCTCGACGATGATGATGCGCCAGCGTCCGGAGGCCGGGTGGTTGCCGGCCGTCGAGACCAGTTCCCGGGCCTCGTCGATGGTGATGGTGACCTTCTCGGTGCGGACGTGCTGCACATCCGGGTGGGTTTCCCCGAGGATCGTCCGGCAGGCGTGGCACTGGCCGCAGCCGCGCTGGGCGGGGTCGGGCTGCTCGCAGTTCAGCGCGGCGGCGAAGGCCGTGGCCGCGTTGGACCGGCCCGAGCCGGGAGGGCCCGTGAACAGCCAGGCGTGGGTCATCCCGTCACCCGCGGCCGCCCGGCGGAGCTGGGTGACCACGGCGTCCTGCCCGCGGAGTTCGTCGAAGACCGTCACGCGCGTCCCCCCGGGGATCCCGGGACGGAACCTGCCGTGGCTGCCGTGGCCCCATGGGCCGAGAGGACCTGCTCGACGCGGTCCAGGATCTGACCGGCGATCTCCTGCACGTCCTGACGGGCGTCGATCACCAGGTAACGCTCGGGCGCGGCGGCTGCTGCTGCCAGATAGGCATCGCGGACCTGGGCGTGGAAGGCGTCGGGCTCGGATTCGAGGCGGTCCTCGCCACCGGGGGACCGACGGGCACGTCCTTCGACCGGGTCCACGTCCAGGACCACGGTGAAGTCCGGCCACAGGGAACCGGTGGCCCAGGCGTTGAGGTCGCGGACCTCCTGCGTCCCGAGCCCGCGCCCGATGCCCTGATAGGCGACCGAGGAGTCGATGTACCGGTCCGTGATGACGGCCTCGCCGCGTGCCAGGGCGGGGCGGATGAGCTGTTCCACATGGGCCGCGCGCGCCGCGGCGTACATGAGGGCTTCGGTGCGGGGATCGATCTCGCCGTGCCCGTGATCCAGGACCAGGGAGCGGAGTTTCTCGCCGATCTCGGTGCCACCTGGTTCCCGCGTCTGGACGACCACCATGCCGCGTCCCCGCAGTGCCTCGGCCAGCAGCCGGCTCTGGGTGGACTTTCCGGCGCCGTCGCCGCCTTCAAAGGCGATGAACAGGCCGGTTCCGTTTGCGCTGGTAGTCACCTTCACAGCCTAGCGGGCCAAGCTGGGTGCAGGCGGAGAGCCGGTGCTTATGTGGATGACGGGTGACACCGTTGCCCACATGACGGGATTCTCTTGCCGGAGGTGCGGGATCGCGCCGTAACGTGAGGTTCATGCACGAATCCCTGGACCTCAGCCCCGACTCCCTCGTGGTCGCCGCCGGCCGCCCGGACCGGGAACGGGACGCACCCGTTAACCCCTCCGTGGTGCTCTCTTCCACGTTCATCGGCACGGGACCGCTCGGCGCCGGGGACCGCGGCTACGGCCGCTATGCCAATCCCACGTGGGAGGCGTTCGAGGAGGTCCTGGGGCGGCTGGAGGGTTCCGCCGAGCCGGCGCTGCTCTTCTCCTCGGGGCTCGCCGCCGTGAGTGCGGCACTGTCCCTCGTGCCGCTCGGCGGGGCCGTGGTGATGCCGGGGCATTCCTACGCCGGCACCGTGCAGATGGCCTCCGAACTCGCGGAGAAGGGGCTCTTCACCCTGCGGCTCGTGGACATCGCTGACACGGACGCCGTCCTGACGGCACTGGGCGCCGACGGCCGTGCAGCGGACCTGCTCTGGCTCGAAAGTCCCACGAATCCGATGCTCGGAGTCGCCGATCTCCCCGTGCTCATCGCCGCGGGCCGGGACCAGGGGGCGCTCGTGGTCGTGGACAACACCTTCTGCACGCCGCTGGTCCAGCAGCCCTTGCTCCTGGGGGCGGATCTGGTGCTGCACTCGGTCACCAAGTATCTTGCGGGCCATTCAGATGTGGTGCTCGGGGCGCTGGTCGCCCGGGAGTCCGACCTGCGTGACACGCTCCTTCATCACCGCGCGCTCCACGGATCCATCGCAGGGCCCTGGGAGGCCTGGCTCGCGCTGCGGGGCCTGCGGACTCTCGCTCTCCGGGTCGAGCGCTCGCAGGCGAGCGCTCAGGTCCTGGCGGAGCGGCTGGCCGCCCACGACGCGGTGGACCGGGTCCGGTTCCCGGGCCTCCCGGGCGACCCCGGTCATGAACGCGCCGCGGCTCAGCTGAAGGGTTTCGGCTCCATCCTGGCGATCGAGATCGCCGCAGCCGGCGGCCGCAGCGGTGCGGAGAACGCGGACGCCCTCGTGCGGGCCCTGCGCCTCTGGGTGCCGGCCACGTCCCTGGGCGGTGTGGAGTCCCTCATTGAACGACGACGGCGCCACGTCGCCGAGCCTGCCAGCGTCCCGGACAACCTCGTGCGGCTGAGCGTCGGCATCGAAAGCGCGGAGGATCTCTGGGCGGATCTGTCTCAGGCGCTCGACGCGTTGCCGGGCCACGGAGGATAGGGTGGAACCGTGAGCGGACAGTTGTTGATCTCCTATGCCACCATGGCCGTCTACTTCGTGATGGGCCTGGTGGCCTTCGGGCTGGAAGCCTGGGCCTTCATCGACGCCCTGATCCGGAAGCCCGGGGACTTCGAGGCCGCCATGAAGCGCAGCAAGGGATTCTGGCTCGCCGTCACCGGGGCTGCCGCCGCAGTCGGCCTGCTGTCCGTCCTCTCCAGGTCGGGCGGTCTGGGCCTGTTCGCTCTCGTCGCCGTGACCGCGTCCTGCGTCTACCTCGCTGACGTCCGCCCCGCCATCAAGGATCTCCGCAGCGGGGGCTACAACAACTGGTGAGCCCGGCCCGCTGGTGAAGCCGGTCAGCGGGTGAAGCCAGCCCGCTGGTGAGTCCGGCCTGAGGGGCTCCGGGCGTCACGCCCCGCCCGTCACGCCCTGCGCTTCAGGCCCCGGGCGCCACGGCGTCCCACGCGACGGACAGTTCACCCAGCCGGAATCTGTGGGGCCCGTCGAGAAGGGGCCAGCCCGCTTCCCGCAGGGCCTCGCACATCCTCATCCAGCGCTGCCTCTTCCCGAAACTGGCCAGCGGTGCCGCCGCGAGCCAGGCCTGATCCGCGGCATTCAGGAAGGTGTGAATGCGTTCGCCGGGGACGTTCCGGTGGATGAGCGCCTTCGGGAGCCTTTCGGCGGTCTGCGACGGCAGCTCCAGCGAGCCGAAGTGCACCGAAAGATGAAGGCTGAGGGGGCCGTCGCCGTCGAGCGCCACCCAGGAGGCGGTTCTGCCCAGTTCGTCGCAGGTCCCCTCCACCACGAGCCCACCCGGGGCCAGCCGGGAACGCAGGGTGTCCCAGATGGCCGCGACGTCGCCCTCGTCGTACTGCCGCAGGACGTTGAAGGCCCGCACCAGCGCCGGCGGCTCGTTCACCGGGAGTTCGAAACCACCCAGGCGGAAGTCCAGACCCGGCCGTGCCTCTTCCAGAGCCCGGGCCACGCGGCCCGGCTCGATCTCCACCCCGGTGAGCCGGAAACCGGGCGCCACCGTGCGGAGTCGTTCGAACAGTTCGATCGCGGTGCGCGGGCTCGCCCCGTAGCCGAGGTCCACGGCCAAGGGGGCGTCAGCCCCCCGGAACCGCCAGGCCTGCGTGCCGGTGATCCACCGGTCGACGCGGCGCATCCGGTTGGGATTGGTGGTTCCGCGGGTGACATTGCCCAGAGGTCTCCCGGTCCTGCCCACGGCGCGGCCGGGGGCGCGGAGACGTTCGGATTTCTGGACCACCGTCCCATGGTAGGCGTGGTCACGGACGGTGACGTTAAGACGCAAACGACCGGGTGCCTCCGCGGCTGGCTAGGATTGAACCATGACGTACACCTTGATCCTGCTGCGCCATGGTCACAGCGAATGGAATGCCAAGAACCTCTTCACCGGTTGGGTGGATGTGGACCTCAACGATCAGGGCCGGGCCGAGGCCGCCCGCGGCGGTGAGCTGCTCGTGGAGAACGACGTCCTGCCGGACGTCCTCCACACCTCCCGCCTCAAGCGCGCCATCAACACGGCGAACATCGCTCTGGCGGAAGCCGACCGCGGCTGGATCGACGTCAAGCGCGACTGGCGTCTGAACGAGCGCCACTACGGCGCCCTGCAGGGCAAGGACAAGGCCCAGACCCTCGCCGAGTTCGGCGAGGAGCAGTTCATGGAATGGCGCCGCAGCTACGACACCCCGCCGCCGCCCCTGGCCGACGACTCCGAGTTCTCCCAGGTGGGTGACCCGCGGTACGCCGACCTCGGCGACGCCGTGCCGCGCACCGAATGCCTCAAGGACGTGCTGGTCCGTCTGCTGCCGTACTGGGAGTCCGACATCAAGGCGGACCTCAAGGCCGGCAAGACCGTCCTGGTCACGGCCCACGGCAACTCCCTGCGCGCCCTCGTGAAGCACCTCGACGGCATCTCGGATGACGACATCGCCGGCCTGAACATCCCCACCGGCATCCCGCTCGTCTACGAACTGGACGAGAACTTCGCCCCGATCACCCCGGGCGGCCGCTACCTGGATCCCGAGGCCGCCGCGGCCTCGATCCAGGCCGTCGCGAACCAAGGCAAGAAATAAGGCTTCGTCAGGGATCCGCCGGCTGCTCGGTCGTTCCTCCCTTGGACGCAGCCCGGTCGCATCCCTGACTGCGCACAGATGACTCCGCACAGAACGACGGCGGGGTGGTCACCCAAGTGATCACCCCGCCGTCGTCGTGTCCGAGTCAGCGTCAGGCGCCGCCGATCTCCTCCGGCTGCCACTCGCCGTTGACGAGGTAGCTGACCTTGCGGGCGACGGAGACGCCGTGGTCGGCGAAGCGCTCGAAGTAGCGGCTGGCCAGGGCCACGTCCACCGAGGTGGAGGCGTTGCCGGTCCAGTCGGCGGCGGCGACGGCCTGGAAGACGCCGGCGTGCAGCTCGTCCACCTCGAGGTTGAGGCGGACGATCTGGCGGGCCACGTTCAGGTCGTGGGTCTCGAGGAGTTCGGCCACCTTGTTCGCGATCTGGATGTCCAGCTCGGCGAAGGTCCGGAACGTGGTCTGCAGGGACTCCGGGATGACCTGCGCGGGGTACCGGAGACGCGTGAGCTGGGCGATGTGACGGGCGAGATCGCCCATGCGCTCGAGGGAGGCGCTCATGCGCAGGGAGCTGACGATCATGCGCAGGTCGCTCGCGACGGGACCCTGGAGGGCCAGGATGTCGATGGCCTTCTCATCGAGGGCGTTCTGCAGGAAGTCGATGCGGGCGTCCGCAGCGATCACGTCCTGGGCGAGGTCCACGTCAGCGGTTTCGAAGGCCTGCGTGGCGTTCTTGATGGCGATCGCCACCAATTTGGAGATTTCAACGAGCTCATCGCCCACCTGGGCGAGCTCATCCTGGAAAGCCTTGCGCACTGACGGCGTCCTTTCGTATGGCTGCGTGCCGCAGTGACGCCCCGTCCGGGGAGCGCCCCCAACACGCTGGTGGTCCAGCTACTTACAGTGTCAGCAGGCCGTGAATAGTGCACGTCCTGAAAGTGAACGTTAGTTGAACCGGCCTGCTCCTCCCCGCAATCTGGCCTGATGCCGTCATGCCGGACCGTAAGCTGGGGATGTGGATCCTCTGCTCATCGGCGTCGTCGCGGGCCTTGTCGGCTTGTGCCTCGGTGTCTTCGGTGTCCTCGCGTTCCGTGCGAGTGAACATCAGCGCACCCTGGTGGATGACGAGCTGGACGAGGCGCAGCTCCCGGAAGGCGCCGCCGAAGTCCTGAGCGTCCTGGGCCGGGCCTTCGTGATCGTGGACGACATCGACGGAGTGGTCCGCGCCAGCCCGGCGGCCTACGCCTACGGCCTGGTGCGCGGCCACACCGTGGTGCACCATCAGCTGCTGGAGATGACCGCCAAAGTGCGGCGCGACGGCGTCGTCCTGGAAGGCGAATTCGAGCTGCCCCGCGGCCCGCTCGGCGCCGGCTCCATCATCGTGCAGGTGCGCGCCGCCGTCCTCGGGGACGAGTATGTGCTGCTGCTCGCCGATGACCGCACGGAGATCACCCGCACCGAGGAGATCCGCAACGACTTCGTCGCGAACGTCTCCCATGAGCTGAAGACCCCCGTGGGAGCCATCTCGCTCCTGGCCGAGGCGCTCGAGGACTCCTCGGATGACGAGGTGGCCGTGCGCCGCTTCGCCAAGCGGATGCACAAGGAGGCGTCGCGGCTCGCGGACCTGGTGCAGGACATCATCGAACTGTCCCGGCTGCAGGGTGCGAACATCGCGCTGCAGGGCACCGTGGTGGACATCAACCACGTGATCGCCGACGCCGTGGACCGGTCCAAACTTCCTGCGGAGAGCAAGAACATCACCCTCGTGGTCGGCAGCGCGGGCACGGACGCCCGCGTCTTCGGCGATCCGGACCTGCTGACCACGGCTTTCCGCAACCTCATCGACAACGCCATCCGGTACTCGCCGGAGAACACCCGGGTGGGTATCGGCATCCGCTCCCGGGAAGGTCTCATCGCGGTCTCGGTCACCGATCAGGGCGATGGCATCTCCCCGGAGGACCAGGAACGCGTCTTCGAACGGTTCTACCGGGTGGATGCCGCCCGCTCCCGCGCCACCGGCGGCACCGGGCTGGGGCTCAGCATCGTCAAGCACGTCGTGTCCAACCACGGTGGCGAAGTGTCCGTCTGGTCCCAGCCGGGCCAGGGATCCACGTTCACCGTCCGCCTTCCCGAGATGGAGGGCCGCGAGTCCTCCGAGGATCAGGGGAGCCCGGAAGAAGCCCATGAGGCCGGGAGGACCGGCCACCGCAATGCTCATCAAAGCAGCGCTCATCACGAAGGAGTCCAGGCGTGAGCCGCATTCTGATTGTGGAGGACGAAGAGTCCTTCAGCGACCCGTTGTCCTACCTGCTCGGCAAGGAGGGCTTCGAGGTGGAGGTCGTGGACAACGGCCTCGACGCGATCACCGAATTCGACCGGAACGGCGCGGACCTGGTGCTGCTGGACCTCCAGCTGCCCGGCCAGTCCGGCACCGAGGTGTGCCGGCAGCTCCGCCAGCGCTCCTCCGTGCCGGTCATCATGCTGACGGCCAAGGATTCCGAGATCGACAAGGTGGTGGGCCTGGAGCTGGGCGCGGACGACTACGTCACCAAGCCCTACTCCTCGCGTGAGCTGGTGGCCCGCGTACGGGCCGTCCTGCGCCGCCAGGGCGAGCCGGAGGAGCTCATCACCACCACGGTCCAGGCGGGCCCGGTGCGCATGGACATCGAACGGCACGTGGTCAGTGTCGGCGGTGAGCAGGTCTCCCTGCCGCTCAAGGAATTCGAGCTGCTGGAGATGCTCCTGCGGAACTCCGGCCGTGTGCTGACCCGTGGCCAGCTGATCGACCGGGTGTGGGGCTCCGACTACGTGGGCGACACCAAGACCCTCGACGTGCACGTCAAGCGCCTGCGCAGCAAGATCGAGCCGGACCCCTCCGCCCCCCGGTACCTGGTGACCGTCCGAGGGCTGGGCTACAAGTTCGAGCCGTGAGCCGCAAGGTCCTGTTGACCAGGCCTCGGACGACGTGGGGCGGGTGACGGAGAAGCGGTGACGCGACAACGCTGAAGGAGCGGACCCTCAGGGTCCGCTCCTTCAGCGTCAGTGGTGCCTGACGTGCTCCGGTGGTGCCTCAGCGGCCGCGCCGCTGCGAGCTCCAGTAGAGGGGCCCGCCCAGGGCGGCGGCCAGGAAGGCCACCGTCAGAACGAGCTCCGCGAGAAGCAGCATGAAGACGGCGGTGACGCCGAGGTTCAGAGCCACTCCGCCGAGCGCTCCGAGGCCGACCATGAGCGCGGCCAGGATGGCCAGCACCAGAAGGTAGGCGCCGAAGAAGCGGCCGGGGGTGTCGAGGCGTGCCAGCTGGCGGCTGATGGACCGCGGCTGGACCAGGTTCAAAATGGTCATAGTCGTCCTCTGACAGAAAATTCCAGGGAAGGGGCGGCTCGAGCCGCATCTCCATTCTTCCGCACCCCCTGTCCCGTCTTCACCTGTTGGACGGTCGGCAGGGCTGTGTGATTGCTCACAGGCGTCCCCGGGAACGACGACGGCGCGGTCCCCGGAGCGGTGAGCATGTCACCGCGGCGGGGCCGCGCCGTCGTCGTGCGGGCCGAGAATCCGGCTGGAGGTCAGTGTCCGCCCTCGGTGGTGGCGGTGGTCTCCGGAGTGGCGGAGGTGGTGGGCTCGGCCGTGGTGGAGGCGCCCGGGGTGGCCTTCGGAGTCGGCAGGTACTGCTTGTACTCCTTGATGGTGCCGTCCAGGACGGGGACCTTCACGTCGTCCGTCTTGCCCGCGCCGGAGAAGGTCACGCTGACGAGGGAGCCGGGAGCGCCACCCGTGGTGCTGAGGATGGCGGCGTCGCTCTTCTCGTTGAGGGAGACTTCGTCGTTCGCCTTGACGCGGACCTGGGTCTGGGAGCCCTCGGCGCCGTTCACCGTCACCGTGACGTCCTGCTTGCTGCCGTTGAAGATGCTGCCGAGCAGTCGGCCCGGGTTCTTCTCGCCGTCGCTGACGATCATGGCGTTGCGGACCTTGATGTCACCGAACTGGGCGTTCACGCCGTCCGATGCCGCGTACTGGTGGGCGGTCTGCTGGGGCGAGGTGGCGGAGCAGGCGGTGGTGGCTGCGAGGAGTCCGAGGCCCAACGCTGCGGCGGCCAGGGCGCGCTTGCCGGGCTTGACGGTCTGGGGGGCAGTGGAACGCACTTTACGTAACTCCTTGCACGAGTGAATGAGAGCTCTTTGCTGACAGTTTATCGGCAAATGGGACCCGGCCGGGTTCATCGGGGTCCGGGCCCCGTTACATGGTGACTCGGATGCACCTTTTTGCCGGTCCGTCAAGTCACGTGACGAACCTGTGATCGGGCCTGGATCCTTGATATTTCAAGGAAGAGAGGCATCCGGCCCGGGAAGTTGCCGCGCTCACACGTGGTAAACTGGAAGCCGGGAAAGGGGATAATCCACATGGTTTTTGAAGTCGGCGAGACGGTTGTTTACCCTCACCACGGCGCAGCGAAGATTGAAGAGATCAAGATGCGCACCATCAAGGGCGTTGAGAAGATGTACCTCAAGCTCCGCGTAGCCCAGGGCGACCTCACCATTGAGGTTCCCGCCGAGAACGTCGATCTGGTGGGCGTTCGGGATGTCGTGGGCAAGGAAGGCCTGGAGCACGTCTTCGACGTACTCCGTGCCGAGTTCACCGAAGAACCCACCAACTGGTCCCGCCGTTACAAGGCGAATCTGGAGAAGCTGGCTTCCGGTGACGTGATCAAGGTCGCCGAGGTCGTGCGCGATCTCTGGCGTCGTGACCAGGACCGCGGCCTGTCCGCGGGGGAGAAGCGGATGCTGTCGAAGGCGCGTCAGATCCTCATCTCCGAGCTGGCCCTGGCAGAGAAGACGGATGAGGAGCACGCTGCGAACGTTCTGGACGAGGTTCTCGCCTCGGACGTGAAGGCTTCCTAGTACTCCCCGCCGCGGTCTTTCCGAAAGGCCCGGTTTTCCGAAAGGCCCGTTTGGTGCATCCGCACCGGACGGGCCTTTCGCTGTTCAGCGCCTTTCGCTGTTTCCTGCCCCTTGCCGTTCCGGGCCCTGTGATGGTGTCAGGAGCCCGTTCCGCGCCGGGACGTGAACACGATCCCTGGCGCGGGGGTGAACCGCCCGTCCTGGTCCGCCTCGATCGCGACCTCGAGCCGTGACGTTCCGCTGGGCTCGCCGGTCGGGAACCAGGCCCGGCCGGGAGTCACGAGGATGAGCATCCCGTGCACGGTGCCGAGAGGCTGGAACGACGCCGATCCGCTGCCATAGTCGGGGATCCCGAAAGCCGCACGGATCCCGTCCGCGGTGCTCGCCACGTCAGCGACCGGCACCCCGGCCTCGCTGATGTTCTGGATGTCGGCCGCCGTGAAGGGGTGGTCCCGGTCGTCGGGGATGTCGCGCCGGACGATGAGTTCCAGGATGTTCCGGTCAGGATCCGCGAAGTAGAGCGACCGGGCGTTCCACGTCGTCGGCATGTCGAATTCGTCCTGGCCCTCGGCGTTCCGGAGCAGTGTGACCCGCGAACTGAGCCAATGCTTGGCGCTGGCGAGCTGCCCGCGAGGGATGGTCCACGCGAGGTGCTGTCGGCCCGGCCCCGTGGGACCCTCGTGGAGCACCAGCGCTGAGCTGCCGATCTGGACGACCAGCCCGTCGTCCTCGCGGTGGACCGGGAGCCCGAGGAGCTGCCCGTAGAAGGTCTCCGCGCGCCTGAGGTCGGAGGTGTTGAAGGCCACTGAGATGATCCGCATGACGCCAGCCAACCGCCTCAACCATGGTTGAGGTCAAACGCACGCTGGCGCCGGGTGCCGCCGCCGCGACTACGCTGGCTCTATGACTTCTGTTTCACGGCTCGGGGTGGTGGTCCTGGCGGCCGGCTCCGGGCAGCGCCTGGGATTCGGCATCCCCAAGGCCCAGGTACTCCTGGGTGACGAACCGATTCTGCGGCACGCCCTGTCGGGTGTGGTGGCCGCGGGTGTCGCGGACGCGATCGTGGTCGCGCTGCCTTCCGCGGACGCCGGCGACGGCGACGCGCTGCGGGAGGTCGTGGAGACCTTCCGCGCCGAGCACCCGGCGGCGCCGTGGAGCCTCACCGTCGTGGAGGGCGGTGCGACCCGCTCGGATTCTGTGGCGCGGGCACTCACGGCGCTGGACGGCGTCGAGCACGTCCTGGTGCACGACGCGGCCCGTCCGCTCGTCCCGGTCCAGGTGTTCCAGCGGGTGGCCGACGCCCTGCGGGCGGGCGCCCGGGCGGTCATCCCCGCCATCCCCGTGGTGGACACCATCAAGCAGGTGCACGCCGGGCATGGCGCGGATGCGGAGATCGCCCCCGAACTCGTCACCGGCAACATCGCACGGGAGACGCTGCGCGCCGTCCAGACTCCGCAGGGCTTCAGCCTGGCCGCGCTGCGGGCCGCGCACGAGGACGCACAGTATCTCGATGACCGGCAGGCGGCCGCCATCACCGACGACGCCATGCTGCTCGAGTCCCGCGGCATCCCGGTCCACGTGGTGGCCGGTTCCAGCTACTCGCTCAAGATCACCACGGCCGTGGACCTGATCCTCGCCGAAGGCCTGCTCGAAGGACCGCTCGCCGGACGCTGGGTGGGGGAGGCATGATCATCCCGCGCACGGGCGTCGGCGTCGACGCTCACGCCTACGCCCCCGAAGACGCTCCCCGGCCGCTCTGGCTCGCAGGGCTCCACTGGCCGGGCGAGAGGGGCCTGGACGGGCACTCCGACGCGGACGTGGTGGCCCACGCCGCCGCCGACGCGCTCTTCTCCGCGGCCGGTCTCGGCGATCTCGGCACGCATTTCGGCACGGGCCGCCCCGAGTTCGCCGGCGCCTCGGGCGTCCGGCTGCTCACCGAGGCCGCACGGATCGTGCGGGAGGCGGGATTCGGGATCGGCAACATCGCCGTGCAGCTGCTGGGGAACCGCCCCAAGTTCTCGCCCCGGCGGCTCGAAGCGGAAGCGGTGCTGACGGAGGCCGCCGGAGCGCCCGTCAGCGTCTCCGCCACCACCACGGACGGGCTCGGTTTCCTCGGCCGCGGTGAAGGGCTCACCGCGGTGGCGACGGCACTCGTCTACCCGGTCCCGGCGGACGGGGTCTGAGGTCGTCTCTGAGCTCCGTCCCGCGGGAAATGGCGGCGACGGACCCCAGGGCATAGGCTTTGGCAGGTGACACTGCGTTTCTATGACACGGCCTCAGCCCAGGTCCGCGAATTCCAGCCGCTCGAGCCCGGCAAGGCGAGCCTGTATTACTGCGGCGCCACCGTCCAGGGCCTGCCCCACGTGGGCCACGTCCGTTCGGCGATCGCCTTCGACCAGCTCACCCGCTGGCTCCGCTACCGGGGCTTCGTGGTGACCGTCGTCCGCAATGTCACGGACATCGACGACAAGATCCTCGCCAAGTCCGCCGAATCCTTCGAGGACGGTTTCGTCCCGGACGGCGACCGCCCGGCCAAGGAGCCCTGGTGGGCTATCGCCTACCGCTACGAGCAGGCGTTCCGCACCGCGTACGAGACGCTGGGCGTGTCCGCGCCGAGCTACGAGCCGCGCGCCACGGGCCACATCCCGGAGATGCACGCGCTCATCGCCCGGCTGATCGACCGCGGCCACGCCTACGCGGCCCCGGACGGCTCCGGCGACGTCTACTTCGACGTCCGCTCCTGGCCCGAATACGGCTCACTGACGCATCAGCGGATCGATGACATGCAGGCCGCCACCGACGCCGACCCGCGCGGCAAGCGCGACCCCCGCGACTTCGCGCTGTGGAAGGGCCACAAGGCGGGCGACCCCGAGACCGCCGCCTGGGATTCACCCTGGGGCCGCGGACGCCCGGGATGGCACCTGGAATGCTCGGCCATGGTCACCAAGTACCTCGGCCCTCGCTTCGACATCCACGGCGGCGGCCTGGACCTGCGCTTCCCGCACCACGAGAACGAACTGGCCCAGTCCACCGCGGCGGGCGACGGCTTCGCGAACTTCTGGATGCACAACGGCATGGTCACGTACCAGGGCGAGAAGATGTCCAAGTCGATCGGCAACACGGTCAGCCCGGAGGAGATGCTCTCCCAGGCGAGTCCCCGCGTGGTGCGCTACTACCTGGGCCAGGCGCAGTACCGTTCGGTGCTCGACTACAACCCGGGCTCGCTCGCGGAGGCCGCGTCCGCCGTCGAGCGCATCGACGGCTTCATCAGCCGCGCGCTCCGCTCGCAGTCGCAGGGGAACGGGACGTTCGGTCACTTCAGCTACGGCGGGGTGCCGGAGGACTTCGCGAAGGCCATGGATGACGATCTCAATGTGCCGCAGGCTCTCGCCGTGCTGCATGAGACCGTCCGGGCCGGCAATGCCGCCCTCGCCGCGGGGGATGCCGACACGGTCCGGAGCGCGCTGGACTCGGTGCTGAGCATGACGCGGGTCCTGGGACTGGACGACGTCGCGTCCACGGGCAAAGCCGAGGGGCCAGCGCTGGAAGCGCTCGACGCGTTGGTGAGGGCCCAGCTCGAGGCCCGGGCCGCGGCTCGCGCGGCGAAGGACTGGGCCGCTTCGGATGCCATCCGGGACGGTCTGGCGGGGGCCGGGGTGGTCGTGGAAGACGGTCCTCAGGGGGCTTCCTGGAGCCTGCGTCAGGACTGACACGAGTTGAACCGTAAAATGGTGCAGGTCCGCAACACTACTGCAGAGGTGAATCATGGCCAAGATCGGCCGTTCCGGCGCTGTCCGTAAGCACAAGAAGGGCGCCTCCGTGGGTACTGGGGGCCATGGCCGCAAGTCGCTCGAAGGCAAGGGCCCCACGCCCAAGGCGGAGGACCGCACCTATCACAAGGCGCACAAGAACAAGGTCCTCGCCGAGCGCGCGGCGGCCAAGCGCGCCGGGGGAGACAACCGTGCCCCGCGTCGTGCCAGCGGTCCCAAGGGCCGTGCCACCGAAGAATTCGTGACCGGCCGCAACTCCGTGGTCGAGGCGTTGCGCGCGGGCATCCCCGCCAAGACGCTCTACGTGGCCATCCGCATCGACGTCGATGACCGCGTCAAGGAAGTCCTGAAGCTCGCGGCCGAGCGCGGTGTGCCGATTCTCGAAGCCGGCAAGCCGGAACTGGACCGCCTCACCGAAGATGCCGTCCACCAGGGCCTCGCTCTGCAGGTGCCTCCGTACGACTACGCGGATCCCTACGATCTCGCCGAAGAGACCATCGAAGCATGGCGCAAGGGCCACATCGCCAACCCGCCGCTTTTCGTCGCGCTGGACGGCATCACTGATCCCCGCAACCTCGGCGCCATCATCCGCTCCGTCTCCGCCTTCAGCGGTCACGGCGTCGTGGTGCCGGAGCGCCGTGCCGCGGGCATGACGGCGGCCGCCTGGAAGACCAGTGCGGGAGCGGCGACTCGTGTCCCCGTGGCCCGGGCCGGCAACCTGAACAACACCCTGAAGGCGTTCCAGGAGATGGGCATCTTCGTGCTCGGCCTGGACGGCGACGGCGAAGTCTCGTTGCCCGACCTCGAACTGGCCACCGAGCCGATCTGCCTCGTGGTCGGTTCGGAGGGCAAGGGTCTGAGCCGTCTAGTCCGCGAGCACTGCGACCAGATCGTCTCCGTGCCGATCGACTCCGCCATGGAGTCCCTCAACGCAGGCATGGCCGTCGCCATCTCCCTGTACGAAGTCTCCCGGCGCCGATCCCACCCCTGACAGTCCCATGAGCAATCCCATCACCATGCCCCTGGAATTCGTGGTGACGGCCTCCCGGCCGTTCCCCCTGGGCGTGACCCCGGCCCGTCAGGCCGACCAGTACGCCCCTGACACCGTCAACGTGGCGGTGTTCGCCCCCGGGCTGACCGCCGTCGACGTCCACCACCTCGGCCAGGACGGCCAGTGGCACCGGACGCGCCTGACGGAGAAGAGCGGCGGGGTCCACCACGGCCTCGTGCCGCGGTTCCCGCTGGGCACCCGGTACGGGTTCCTCGGGCCGGAGACGGCCGCTCGTCTGACGGGCAGCCTCCTCATGCGACGCGACGACGACGGCGCGCCGCACTCCAGCGTGCCCTCCGGCCTGCTGCTGGACCCCTACGGACGGGGCGTGGACGTCGTCGACGGCTCGCTCGTGTCGATGCGGATGCACCAGGACTTCGACTGGGGCGCCGACCGGCGCCCGAACACCCCGTGGCGGGACACCGTGGTCTACGAGGCCCACGTCCGCGGCCTGACGAAGCTGCACCCGGACATCCCCGAGGAGCTCCGCGGCACGTACGCCGGCCTGGCGAACCCGGTCATGGTGGATTACCTGAAGGAACTCGGCGTGACCGCCGTGGAACTGCTCCCGGTGCACTTCCACCTCGACGAGGCCCATCTGGAGAACGTCGGACTGACGAACTACTGGGGCTACAACACGGCGTCCTTCTTCGCGCCGCACCCGGACTACGCCACGGAGGCGGCCCGTGCCGCGGGCCCCGGCGCGGTCCAGGACGAGTTCAAGGGCATGGTCAAGCTCCTGCACGCGGCCGGCATCGAGGTCATCCTCGACGTCGTGTACAACCACACGGCCGAGGGCGGCAAGGACCTGCCCGCGCAGAGCTTCCGGGGACTCGGCGACGGGACCTACTACCGGCACGACGGCAACGGGAACTACTACGACACCACCGGCTGCGGGAACTCCCTCAACTTCGGCGAACCGCGCGTGGTGCAGCTCGTGCTGGACTCCCTGCGTCACTGGGTGCAGGACTACCACGTGGACGGCTTCCGTTTCGACCTGGCCACCACGCTGTGCCGGGACGAGAACAACCAGTTCGACCCCAAGCACCCCTTCCTTGTGGCGCTGGCCGCGGACCCGGTGTTCCACGAGGTCAAGCTCATCTCCGAGCCGTGGGATGTGGGTCAGGGCGACTCCTGGCAGACGGGGCGCTTCCCCTTCGGCTGGGTGGACTGGAACGACCGGTTCCGGGACACGGTGCGCTCGTTCTGGCTGACGGAACGCGGCGCGATCGACGCCGGTCACCAGGGCCGGAGCGTCTCCGCGCTGGCGGATGTGGTGTCCGGCTCGGCGTCGCTCTTCGCGCCGTCCGGCCGCAACCGGCTCGCATCCCTGAACTTCATCACCGCGCACGACGGCTTCACGATGCGGGACCTGGTGTCCTACGACCGGAAGCACAACGAGGCCAACGGTGAGAACAACCGGGACGGCAACGACAGCAATTTCAGCTACAACCATGGCTACGAAGGCCGCACCGAGGTGGAGTCCCTCCTCGCCGAGCGCGCGCTGACCAGCCGGAACCTCATGACGACACTCATGGTCTCCCTGGGCGTCCCCATGATCGTGGCCGGTGACGAGCTGGGCCGCACCCAGCAGGGCAACAACAACGCGTACAACCAGGACAACGCCATCACCTGGATCGACTGGACGCCCACGCGAGAGAGCCGGCAGATGTTGCGGGCCACGCAGCGGGCCATCCGGATCCGCCGCGAGTTCATGGCGGCGCAGCCGTTCGACTACCCCCAGCGGGACGAGCACTCCTATCTGCACTGGTTCAACCAGGACGGCGAGTTCATGTCCGGCGAGGACTGGAACAACCCCGGCCAGCGCCTGGTGCAGCTGCTGCTCGGGGCCCGCAAGGGCAAGGTCGACGGTCTCGTGGTCATCAACGGCGGCCCGAGCGATGTGGAGATCGTGCTGCCGCGGCTGTCCGAGCTCGGCATCACTGCTGCCGAGGACACCGCCAAGTTCGAACTCCGGCTGTCCACGTCCCTCGTCCATGACGAACGCCGAGGCACCCGTCGCGCGGAAGGGGAGAAGGACCTGGTGGACGCCTTCTCCATGAACATCTACCGACTCTGAACATCTACCGACTCTGAGGTCCCGTGAACCGTAAAACGCTCCTGAGCCTGGCCGGCCTCGTCCTCGCCGCCGTCGTGGCGGGCCTGATCTGGCTCGGCGGCAGCGGATCGGGCAGCAAGCCGCTCGCCGGCGACGGCGGGAACGCCACGCCCGGCAGCTCGGCGACCCAGCGCCCGGGGGTGAAGAACCCGAGCAGTCTGGACACCGTGAAGGAGTCCGCGCTGCCGGCGGAGGCCCGTCGCACGCTGGAGCTGATCGCGAAGGGTGGCCCGTACCCGTACGACCGGGACGGGATCAACTTCAAGAACTTCGAAGGAGTGCTGCCCAAGAAGCGCGGCGGCTACTACCAGGAGTTCACCGTGCCGACCCCGGGTTCGCGGGACCGTGGGGAGCGGCGCATCATCGTGGGGTCGGAGCACGAGAAGTACTACACCCCGGACCACTACAAGAGCTTCCGCTTCATCCTGGAGGGCCAGTGAGGACCTACTCGGCCGCCGGCCACACGCTGAGCGAACTCGCGCACGCGAGTCTCGCCGTCGGGCGTGAGCCGTTCACCGTCCCCGCCGCCGCGGACAAGGCGGGCACCCTGGCAGCCTTCGCCACCGCACTCGGGTTCCCCGACTGGTTCGGGGGCAATCTGGACGCGCTCAACGACTGCCTCGGGGACTGGGCCGACGCGCTCAGCTCGCCGTCCGCTCTCCTGTGGCAGCGCTCCGCGACGCTCGACGCCGGCACCGCGGCCGCCGTCGAGAGCATCCTCGGCGAGGTGGAGGCGGGCAGCCCGCACCTCGCCGTCGTCATCCTCGGCTGAGGGGCCCGGCCTGGGGAGTGGGATCAGCGGAAGCTTGCGTAAAGGGGCCCCCGCAGCCCCTTGCACAGCGAAAGCCGAGTACCTCGCTGCGGGGATAGCAAGCGGAGCTGATCCTGCTCCCCGGGCCACGTCCGCCCCGCGGCTACGCGTTGACGACCAGGCCGAGTTCCGCGCTGCTCGCCAGGCCCTCGTGGTGCGGGAAGATCCGCACCGTGTAGCCGAACGCGCCCGAGCGGTCCACCGGTATCGTGCCACGGAAGAGCCAGCGGCCGCCGCCCAGGTCCTCGGCGGGATCCAGATCCACGCTGCGGGGGTCCTTGATCCGGTCGTCATGGCCGGCCTTGCCGTAGGCGGCCGTCACGCGGACCTCCTCGGGCGTCAGGCCGTCGAGGGCCACGTAGCTGTTCACCGTGAGGGTGTCCCCGATCTGGGGTGATTCGCCCACGCCGCTGCTGTCGACGTGCTCCACGTGCACACTCGGCCACGAGGCCCGGACCCGCTGTGCGTAGGCGGCGAGGTCCTTCGCGAGGGCGTAGCCGTCCTCCGCGGCGTCCCGGCCGGAGACCGCGGCGGGCGTGTAGAGTCCCGAGACGTAGTCCTTGACCATGCGGTCCGCGGAGACCGCCGGGCCGAGGTGGGCCAGGGTGTGCTTGATCATGGAGATCCACGCGGTCGGCAGCCCGTCCTCCTCCGCCGAGGAGGGACCGGCGGCGCCCGCATCGGTGGAGAGCGCGGCGCCGTAGAAGCGCGGAGCCACCTGGGTCTCGAGCAGCTCGTACAGGGCGGCCGCCTCGATGTCGTCCCGTTCCTCGGGGGACGCGCCGTTGTTCGCGGTCGGGATCGCCCAGCCGTTCTCGCCGTCGTACATCTCGTCCCACCAGCCGTCCAGCACCGAGAGGTTGAGCGAGCCGTTGATGGCGGCCTTCATGCCCGACGTCCCGCAGGCCTCCAGGGGCCGCAGCGGGTTGTTGAGCCAGACATCGCAGCCCGGGGAAGAGGGTCCGGGCCATGGCGATGTCGTAGTTGGGGAGGAACACGATCCGGTGCCGGACTTCGGGGTCGTCCGTGAAGTGCACCAGGTCCTGGATCATCTTCTTGCCCGCGTCGTCGGCCGGGTGCGACTTGCCCGCGATCACGAGCTGCACCGGATGCTCCGGGTGCAGGAGGATCCGCCGGAGCCGTTCCGGATCCCGCAGCATGAGGGTCAGACGCTTGTACGTGGGCACGCGACGGGCGAACCCGACGGTCAGGATGTCGGGGTCGAGCACGCCGTCCGTCCACCCGAGTTCGGCATCGGCCGCGCCGCGTTTCTTCCAGGAGGACCGCAGGCGACGCCGCACATCCGCCACCAGCTTGCCGCGCAGCTCCCGGCGCAGGGCCCAGAGCGTCTCATCCGGCACGTTGTACGCCAGATCCCAGCGGCCCAGGGACTCGGCCTCCGGTCCGAAGGCGTCCCGCGCCAAGGTGCCGATGCTGGAGTCCACCCAGGTGGGGACGTGCACGCCGTTCGTGACGGAGCCGATCGGTACTTCGGATTTCTCGAACCCCGGCCAGAGGCCCGCGAACATGCCGCGCGAGACCTCGCCGTGCAGCTTGGCGACGCCGTTGGCGCGCTGGGCCAGTCGGAGACCCATGACGGCCATGTTGAACTTGCCGGGATCGCCGCCGTCGTAGCTCTCCCGTCCGAGGTCCAGGATCCTGTCCACGGGGACTCCGGGGGCCAGGCCCGCCCGGAAGAAGTGCTCGATCTGGGCCAGTTCGAAGCGGTCGATTCCCGCCGCCACCGGGGTGTGGGTGGTGAAGACCGTCGACGCCCGGCCCGCGGCCAGGGCCTCGTCCCAGCTCAGACCCTGGCCCGTCATGAGCTCCTGGATGCGCTCGATGCCGAGGAATCCCGCGTGGCCCTCATTCGTGTGGAAGACCTCCGGCGCGGAGGTGCCCGTCAGGCGGGCGTAGGCGCGCAGGGCCTTCACGCCGCCCATGCCGAGGGAGCAGTTCCTGTTGGAGGCGGTGGTCCCCGCCGCCTCCGTAGAGCCGATCCGTGATGCCGCGCGCGGCGTCGTCGTTCCCCGGCACATTGGAGTCCAGCAGGAGCAGCGGCACGCGGCCCACCTCGGCGCGCCAGATCTGCGCAAGCAGCTGCCGTCCGTGGGGGAGCGGAAGCCGGACGGTCACGGGCGTCCCGTCCTCCTCCCGCAGGAGGGTCAGAGGGAGGTTGTCCGGGTCCAGCACCGGGTAGGTCTCCTGCTGCCAGGCGTCGCGGGAGAGGGACTGCTTGAAATACCCGGCCTGGTAGAGCAGCCCGACACCCACCAGGGGGACGCCGAGGTCGGACGCCGACTTGAGGTGGTCGCCGGCCAGGATGCCCAGGCCGCCCGAGTACTGCGGGAGCACCTCGGTGATGCCGAATTCGGGGGAGAAGTACGCGATGCGCTCGGGGGCGTCGCCGTTCAGGCTCTGGTACCAGCGCGGTTCGGTGAGATAGCGGTCCAGATCCGCAGCGGCCGTCCGGATGCGGGCCACCACGTCCTCATCCCGCGCCATGGCCCGGAACTCCTCGCCCGAGATGGCCCCCAGGAGCGCCACGGGGTCGTGCCGGCTCTTGTCCCACAGCACGGGATGCAGGCTTTCGAAGAGCCGGCGGGTCGGAAGGTGCCAGGACCAGCGGAGATTGTTCGCCAGGCGGGCCAGTGGGGCGATCGGTTCGGGCAGGACGGTTCTGACGGTGAATCTGCGGATGGCCTTCACGTGCGCCACACTAACCGAGTCATCCGACCATCGGAACAGGGGCAAGTTTCTTTTTGGTAAATGACGCGTGACGGCGGTTTCTTTCAAATGACCCTTAGCAATCGGCCCTGGTCCGGACTAACGTCGTGGGTGTGAGCAGCACCAAACGAAGCGCCAGCCGAGCCAAGTCCACCCCCGAGCTCCCCGCGTCCAACGGGATCCCGAGCGGCCTGCGGTTCGGCAGGTTCCCCATCACGAATGTGCAGCCGAGCGTCGAGGGCGGCCGCTTCCCCGCCAAGGCCGTTCCGGGCCAGGGCCTTGTGGTGAGCGCCACCGTCTTCCGTGAGGGGCACGACCAGCTGGGCGTCACCGCGGTCCTGAAGGATCCCAAGGGCAAGGTCCGGGTGACCGTCCGTCTCCACCCCGCCCGCGGCGAGCGCGGCCTCGGCACCGATCTGTGGGAGGGCGTCTTCACTCCGACCGCCACGGGCGCCTGGACCTTCCTCATCGAGGCCTGGCATGACCGGTACGGCACCTGGCACCACAACGCGGAGATCAAGGTCGCCGCGGGCGTGGACGTGGAACTCATGCTCGCCGAGGGCGCCGCGCTGCTCGCCCAGGCCGCCGACGACGACGCCAAGCGCACCGCAGCGGACCGCCGCACCCTCCGCCGTGCCGCCGAGGCGCTCGCGGACTCCCGGCTGACCGTCGAGGAGCGCCTCGGGGCCGGCTTCTCGGACGCCGTGGCCGGCGCCGTCGAGCGCCAGCCGATCCGCGAGCTGGTGACCGAGTCGGAGGAGTTCCCGATTCTCGTGGAACGCACCGCCGCGGGCCAGGGCTCCTGGTACGAATTCTTCCCGCGGTCCGAGGGCGCCAAGCGAGACCCGGTCACGGGGGAGTGGACCTCCGGGAACTTCCGCATCGCCACCGGCCGTCTGCCCGGCGTCGCCGCCATGGGGTTCGACGTGCTGTACCTGCCGCCGATCCATCCGATCGGCCAAGCCCATCGGAAGGGCCCCAACAACACGCTCGTGGCAGGACCGGGTGACCCCGGCTCGCCGTGGGCCATCGGTTCGGCCGAGGGAGGTCATGACGCGATCCACCCGGACCTCGGCACCTTCGAGGACTTCGACGCGTTCGTGGCGGAGGCCGAGGCGCAAGGCCTGGAGGTCGCGCTGGACCTCGCGCTTCAGGCGAGCCCCGACCACCCCTGGGTGCAGAGCAACCCGGAGTGGTTCACCCGGCGCGTGGACGGCAGCATCGCGTATGCCGAGAATCCGCCGAAGAAGTACCAGGACATCTACCCGCTGAACTTCGACAACGACCCGGCGGGCCTCAGCAAGGAGATCCTCCGCATCGTGCAGCTGTGGATCAGCCACGGCGTGAAGATCTTCCGCGTGGACAACCCGCACACCAAGCCCGTGTGGTTCTGGGAGTGGCTGATCGGCCGCGTCAACAAGAAGCACCCCGAGGTGGTCTTCCTGGCCGAGGCCTTCACCCGTCCCGCCATGATGCACGCGCTCGGCCGGGCCGGTTTCCAGCAGTCGTACAGCTACTTCACCTGGCGGAACACCAAGGAGGAGATCGAGGAGTACTTCACGGAGGTCTCCCAGGAGTCCGCGCCGTTCTTCCGCCCGAACTTCTTCGTGAACACCCCGGACATCCTCACGCAGTACCTGCAGTACGGTGGCCCGGCGGCGTTCAAGATCCGTGCCGTGCTGGCTTCGATGGGCAGCCCGCTCTGGGGCGTCTACGCCGGCTATGAGCTCTTCGAGCACGTGGCACGCCCGGGCGCCGAGGAGTACATCGACAGCGAGAAGTACGAGTACAAGGACCGTGACTGGGAGGCCGCCGAGGCGGCCGGGCGTTCGCTGGCGCCGTATCTGACGCGTCTGAACCACATCCGGCGTGGCCACCCGGCGCTGGGGGACCTGCAGAACCTCACGGTCCACCAGTCCTCGGACGACGCGACGGTGGTCTTCTCGAAGCACAAGACGCTGCCGGACGGCTCCAAGGACACCCTGATCGTGGTGGTGAACGTGGATCCGCACGGCACCCGTGAGTGCACCGTCTCCCTGGACCTGGACGCGCTCGAACTCGATCCCCAGGACTGGACCGCCTCCCACGGTTTCCGCGTGGATGACCTGATCAGCGGCCAGAGCTGGGAGTGGGGCGAGCACAACTACGTCCGGCTGGACCCGCACGTCGAACCTGCACACATCCTGCACATCCGCCGAGGAGTCTGATGACTTTCAGCCTGCCGTCCGCCAGCAACGGGATCGCCAGCCGGGACCGTTTCGACACCAACGCCCCGGGCCTCGCCCACGACCCCCAGTGGTTCCGCAAAGCGGTGTTCTACGAGGTCCTGGTCCGCGCCTTCGCGGACTCGAACGGCGACGGCTCAGGTGATCTGAACGGCCTGATCGACCGGCTGGATTACCTGCAGTGGCTCGGCATCGACTGCCTCTGGCTCCCGCCGTTCTTCCAGTCCCCGCTCCGGGACGGCGGCTACGACATCTCGGATTACAAGGCCGTGCTGGACGAGTTCGGCACCATCAACGACTTCCAGCGGCTGGTGGGCGAGGCACACGCCCGGGGCATGCGGGTCATCATCGACCTGCCGCTCAACCACACCTCGGACCAGCATCACTGGTTCCAGGAATCCCGGCGTGACCCGAGCGGTCCGTACGGCGACTTCTACGTGTGGAGTGACACGGACGAGAAATACCAGGATGCCCGGATCATCTTCATCGACACGGAGGAATCGAACTGGACGTTCGATCCCATCCGGAGGCAATTCTTCTGGCACCGTTTCTTCAGCCACCAGCCGGATCTGAATTTCGAGAATCCTGCCGTCGTCGAGGCCATTTACGACGTGGTGCGTTTCTGGCTGGATCACGGGGTGGACGGTTTCCGGGCGGACGCCATTCCGTATCTTTTCGAAGAAGACGGCACCAATTGCGAGAACCTGCCCGGAACCCATGAATTCCTGAGGGATCTGCGCGCCATGGTGGACCGTGAATACCCGGGCCGGATCATCATCGCGGAAGCGAATCAGCCCCCGCAGGAGGTCGTGGAGTATTTCGGCACCGAAGAGGCGCCGGAATGCCACATGTGTTTCCATTTCCCGATCATGCCGCGGCTGTATTTCGCCCTGCGGGACCAGTTGGCCGCGCCGATCGTGGAGTCCATGAAGGACACCCCGGCCATTCCGGCGGGAACCCAATGGGGCACGTTCCTGCGCAACCACGACGAGCTGACGCTGGAGATGGTGACCGCCGAGGAGCGCTCCGCGATGCTCGGCTGGTACGCCCCGGACCCGCGGATGCGCGCCAATGTCGGCATCCGGCGTCGTCTGGCGCCCCTCCTGGACAATTCGCGGTCCGAGATCGAGCTGATCAACGCGCTGCTCCTGAGCCTGCCGGGGTCGCCGTTCCTGTACTACGGCGACGAGATCGGCATGGGGGACAACATCTGGCTCCAGGACCGCGACGCCGTCAGGACGCCCATGCAGTGGACTCCGGACCGCAACGCCGGGTTCTCGATCGCCGACCCGGGCAAGCTCTACCTGCCCGTCATCCAGTCGCTCGTGTACCACTACGGCATGGCGAACGTGGAGGCGGAGGCGGCCCACTCAGGATCGCTGCTGCGCTGGACCCGGCAGATCCTGGCCGTCCGCAAGGCTCATCCGGCCTTCGGCCTCGGCGCCTTCCACCACGTTCCGGCCAATCATGAGTCGGTGCTCGCCTACCGCCGCGAGGTGCTTCCGGACAACGCGGAAGGCGCCCAGCCCGAGACGCTGCTGTGCGTCTTCAACCTGTCCCAGAATCCGGTGGCGGCCGTGCTGGACCTGCCGGAATTCGCGGGACGAGGTCTGCGGGACATCTTCGGCGGCCAGCCGTTCCCCAGCGTGGCCGATGACGGGACGCTCGGACTCACACTGTCCGGCAACGGCTACTTCTGGCTCCGGTTCCGCACGGCGGCGCCGGGGATGCAGACCACCGCCATCCCGATCGTGCCCCAGGGCGTGTGACATGACCGCCCCTGCCGACGAGCTCATGGGACTGCTGGAGCACTGGCTTCCGCAGCAACGGTGGTTCCCCGCCAAGGGGAGCGTGGTCACGATGTCCGTGGCCGCCGTGCTCCCAGGTGTCTCGCGGCCGGACCGGCATTCCGAGGTCAGGGTCCTGCGGCTCGAGTATCCCGATGCGCAGGGGTCGCCCGTGGTGACCCTGCTGCAGGTTCCGCTGCTCTTCCTCCGCGGCCGCCGACCAGGCGCCCGACGACGGCGCCGACGGTGCTGCCGGATTCATCGGCACTGGTTTCATCGGCGCCGTCTCCTCCGCCGGTGGCGAGGACGGCTCGCCCGCGGCGCCGGGGCCGTGGAATGTCTACGACGCCCCTCAGCGCCGCGAGTATCTGGACGAGGTCCTGGCCAGCACCTCGCTGAACGCCCACTCGGAGAACCCGGGCGAGCACGCCGGCATCCAGGCCCGTCGCGGCCCCGATGCCGCCAAGAGCATCGCGCTCTCGGACCCGTTGCTGTCCATGGATCCCATGCGGAGCGAGCAGTCGAACACGTCCATCGTGCTCAACGCGCAGGGACGCGGCATGATCGTGAAGTTCTTCCGGACGCTCTCCAACGGTCAGAATCCCGAGGTCGAGCTGGGCGCCGTCCTGACGCGGCTCGGCACCCAGGACGTCCCCGCCACGCTCGGCTGGCTCGAGGCCCACTGGCAGGACCAGGGCGTGGCCAACCAGGCCGATCTGGCGGTCATCCACGAGTTCCTCCCGGGCGGGTCCGACGCCTGGGGAGCCGCACTGGACGCGGCCGCCCGCGGGGAGTCGTTCGCGCGGCAGGCACACGCCATCGGGCAGGGAACGGCCCGGATTCACCGCCGCCTGGCCGAAGGGCTGCCGGTGTCGACCACGCCGGAGGGCGTGCTGAGCCGGCTGGCCGCCAGGGTGAGGGACAGCTGGGCGCAGGTGCGCGCCGTCGTCGGGCCGTACGACGCCGAGATCGAGGCACTGCTCACCTCGCTGTCCGCGGTGCCGGCGCAGCCGCAGCGGATCCACGGCGACCTTCACCTGGGGCAGATCCTCACCGTGCAGGCGCCCGCCGCCGGCGCCGACCGCTGGATCTTCCTCGACTTCGAGGGCGAGCCGCTCCGGCCCGTCTCCGAGCGGGCGCTGCCGGACCTGCCGTTGCGGGATGTGGTCGGGCTGCTCCGTTCCCTGGACTACGCCGCCGGGGCCGCTCAGCGCCAGGTGGCGGGAGCCGACGTCTCCGACGGGTGGGTGGCCGAGTGTTCGGCGGCCTTCCTGGAGGGTTATTCGAGTGTGGTGCCCGGGAGGATTGACCAGCGTTCTCCCCTTTTCATGGCATTGTGGCTGGACAAGGCCCTGTACGAGGTCCGTTACGAGCAGAGCAACCGCCCCGGCTGGCTGGACATCCCGGTCAGCGCGGCGCGTGCGACGCTGGACGAACTCGCAGGTCCCGACGCGAAAGGGAAACCATGACCCCCACCCCGGAAGCCGCTGCGCCGGCTCCCTTGCCGATCGATCAGGCCACGCTGGGCCAGGTGGCTCATGGTGAACATCACGCACCGCACTCCGTGCTCGGCGCCCACTTGGATGACCGCGGCGTGGTCACCTTCCGCACGGTCAAGCACCTCGCGGAGGCGGTGACGGTCATCCTCGCCGACGACGCGCGGATCCCCCTTCATCACGAAGGTTTCGGCGTCTGGGTGGGCACCTATGTCTCGCCCGACGGCGCGCACGTGCCGGACTACCGGATCGAGGTCGCCTACGAGGACGCCGAGCCCGTCGTGGTCGACGAGCCCTACCGCTACCTGCCCACGCTGGGCGAGCTGGACCTCCACCTCCTGCAGGAGGGCCGTCACGAGACGCTCTGGACCGTGCTCGGCGCCAGGGTGCAGCGCTACAGCTCCGTGATGGGCGAGGTCACCGGCGTCTCCTTCGCCGTCTGGGCCCCGAATGCTCAGGCCGTGCGGGTCATCGGCGACTTCAACTCCTGGGACGGACGTCAGCACTCCATGCGGTCCCTCGGTTCGAGCGGCGTGTGGGAGCTCTTCATTCCGGGGCTCGGTCCCGGCACTCGCTACAAGTTCGCGCTGCGCACGAAGCATGGACACTGGGTGGAGAAGGCGGATCCGCTGGCCTTCGGCACCGAGGTTCCGCCCATGACCGCGTCCGTGGTGGTGGAGCGCTCCTATGAGTTCAAGGACCAGGAGTGGATGACCGCCCGCGCGGCGCGCGATCCGCACAATTCGCCCATGAGCGTCTACGAGGTCCACCTCGGTTCCTGGCGCCTGGGCCTGAGCTACCGCGAGCTGGCGCGAGAGCTGGTCGAGTACGTCCAGTGGCTCGGCTTCACCCACGTGGAGTTCATGCCGGTGGCGGAGCACCCCTTCGGCGGCTCCTGGGGCTACCAGGTCACGTCCTACTACGCGCCGACCTCCCGTTTCGGGCATCCCGACGAATTCCGATTCCTCGTGGACGCGCTGCACCAGGCCGGCATCGGCGTGATCATGGACTGGGTCCCCGCGCATTTCCCCAAGGATGAGTGGGCGCTGGCACGCTTCGACGGCGAGCCGCTGTACGAGCACGCCGATCCCCGTCTGGGTGAGCACCCGGACTGGGGCACGTACATCTTCAACTTCGGCCGCAAGGAGGTCCGGAACTTCCTCGTGGCCAACGCCCTCTACTGGCTGGAGGAGTTCCACGTGGACGCCCTCCGCGTGGACGCCGTGGCCTCGATGCTGTACCTGGATTACTCGCGTGAAGAGGGACAGTGGGTGCCCAACCAGTTCGGCGGCCGCGAGAACCTGGACGCCATCAGCTTCCTGCAGGAGACCAACGCGACGGTCTACAAGCGCAATCCGGGAGCCGTGACGATCGCGGAGGAATCGACGGCGTTCCCCGGTGTCACGGCGCCCACGTCCCAGGGTGGCCTGGGCTTCGGGCTCAAGTGGAACATGGGCTGGATGCACGACTCCCTGGCCTACATCGCCGAGGACCCGGTCAACCGGCGCTGGCACCACAACACCATCACCTTCTCCCTGGTCTACGCGTTCACGGAGAACTTCCTCCTGCCGATCAGCCATGACGAAGTGGTCCACGGCAAGGGGTCCATGCTCCGCAAGATGCCCGGCGACCGCTGGCAGCAGCTCGCCAATCTGCGCGCGTTCCTCGCCTATCAGTGGGCTCATCCGGGCAAGCAGCTGATCTTCATGGGCACCGAGTTCGGCCAGGAAGCCGAGTGGAGCGAACAGCACGGGCTCGACTGGTGGCTCGCCGACGGCCCGGATCACCGCGGCGTCCAGCTTCTCGTCAAGCAGCTCAACGCGATCTACCAGGACACGCCGGCCCTCTGGGAGCAGGACAACACGGGGGAGGGGTACCGCTGGATCAATGGCGGCGACGCCGACCGGAACGTTCTCAGCTTCATCCGCATCAGCGCCGACGGCGAGGAACTGGTCTGCGCGGTCAACTTCGGGGGAGCGCCGCATCACGACTACCCGCTCGGCTTCCCTTCCGAGGGCGAGTGGGTGGAGATCCTCAATACCGACGCCCGCGAATTCGGTGGCTCCGGAGTCACCAACGGGGGAACCGTGGTGGCGGACAACGGCCCATGGGATGGCCAGCCCGCCTCGGCGAAGGTGACCCTCCCGCCGCTGGGTGCGGTGTACTTCACAAAACTCGCCTGAGCTGATCGAGGGCCGGACAGGTCCTCTCAGACGACCGGCACCACGGCGTGAGGCCCGGAATCATCAGGATTCCGGGCCTCACGCCGTGGTGCGAAGAGCCACCGGCGCCGGGAGTTGGCATGGCCGCCGAACGGTGGTAGAGTTGATACCCGCACCGCAGCGAAGGAAACCTTCTGAGGAAGTCAACCGGACACGCTGCGGATCGCACAACATTCACCAAGAAATTGTGAGAAGTTGAGCGATTTGCACCGAGGAATTCGGGGTGCTAAGCTTGAAAAGTTGCTTCGGGAACGGCAAGCAGGGCTAACGAGCCGGCTTGGAGATCCGAAAGCAGTCTGTTGTTTGAGAACTCAATAGTGTGTCATGTTTTTTTGATACCAATGTTTTTTTGGTAATCACTGATTCGCCGCCCCTGTGGTGGATTGGTGTTTGCTGGGTTTTGAATTTCTTTTTGGAGAGTTTGATCCTGGCTCAGGATGAACGCTGGCGGCGTGCTTAACACATGCAAGTCGAACGATGATGCCCAGCTTGCTGGGTGGATTAGTGGCGAACGGGTGAGTAACACGTGAGTAACCTGCCCTTGACTCTGGGATAAGCCTGGGAAACTGGGTCTAATACCGGATACGACCATTGCCCGCATGGGTTGGTGGTGGAAAGCTTTTGTGGTTTTGGATGGACTCGCGGCCTATCAGCTTGTTGGTGAGGTAATGGCTCACCAAGGCGACGACGGGTAGCCGGCCTGAGAGGGTGACCGGCCACACTGGGACTGAGACACGGCCCAGACTCCTACGGGAGGCAGCAGTGGGGAATATTGCACAATGGGCGAAAGCCTGATGCAGCGACGCCGCGTGAGGGATGACGGCCTTCGGGTTGTAAACCTCTTTCAGTAGGGAAGAAGCGAAAGTGACGGTACCTGCAGAAGAAGCGCCGGCTAACTACGTGCCAGCAGCCGCGGTAATACGTAGGGCGCAAGCGTTATCCGGAATTATTGGGCGTAAAGAGCTCGTAGGCGGTTTGTCGCGTCTGCTGTGAAAGGCCAGGGCTCAACCCTGGTTCTGCAGTGGGTACGGGCAGACTTGAGTGATGTAGGGGAGACTGGAATTCCTGGTGTAGCGGTGAAATGCGCAGATATCAGGAGGAACACCGATGGCGAAGGCAGGTCTCTGGGCATTAACTGACGCTGAGGAGCGAAAGCATGGGGAGCGAACAGGATTAGATACCCTGGTAGTCCATGCCGTAAACGTTGGGCACTAGGTGTGGGGGACATTCCACGTTTTCCGCGCCGTAGCTAACGCATTAAGTGCCCCGCCTGGGGAGTACGGCCGCAAGGCTAAAACTCAAAGGAATTGACGGGGGCCCGCACAAGCGGCGGAGCATGCGGATTAATTCGATGCAACGCGAAGAACCTTACCAAGGCTTGACATGGACCGGATCGCATCAGAGATGGTGTTTCCCTTCGGGGCTGGTTCACAGGTGGTGCATGGTTGTCGTCAGCTCGTGTCGTGAGATGTTGGGTTAAGTCCCGCAACGAGCGCAACCCTCGTTCCATGTTGCCAGCGCGTAATGGCGGGGACTCATGGGAGACTGCCGGGGTCAACTCGGAGGAAGGTGGGGACGACGTCAAATCATCATGCCCCTTATGTCTTGGGCTTCACGCATGCTACAATGGCCGGTACAAAGGGTTGCGATACTGTGAGGTGGAGCTAATCCCAAAAAGCCGGTCTCAGTTCGGATTGGGGTCTGCAACTCGACCCCATGAAGTTGGAGTCGCTAGTAATCGCAGATCAGCAACGCTGCGGTGAATACGTTCCCGGGCCTTGTACACACCGCCCGTCAAGTCACGAAAGTTGGTAACACCCGAAGCCGGTGGCCTAACCCCTTGTGGGAGGGAGCTGTCGAAGGTGGGACTGGCGATTGGGACTAAGTCGTAACAAGGTAGCCGTACCGGAAGGTGCGGCTGGATCACCTCCTTTCTAAGGAGCAAACGAGATCGCTGTCGTGGCCTGCATGGGTTGTGGTGGTGGTTGAGTGTAGAACCCGCCTGCCAGGGCGTTCGTTCCTGGGGTGTGGTGCTCATGGGTGGAATATCGAAAAGACACATCCTCGTGATGGTTGGTGGGTTCCTGTGAAACAAGGGGGCTTGCCGGCTGGGGGTGCGGTTCCTGCACGGGTGCTGTGATGCTGGTGGTGAGTACGCCGCTGTGATGCCTTTGGGTGTTGTGGTGGTTGGAAAGTTGTTGGTGTTGTGGTGGTGCTGGGGTTGTTGACACACTGTTGGGTCCTGAAGCAACAGGCCTGTCGCATGTCTCCTTGTGGGGTGTGTGGTGGTTGTTGTTTCGTTTGGTTGCCCTGCTTCTGGAAGGCGTGCCCGGTTGGGTGTGTTGGATGGGGGTGTGGGGTTGTTGTTTGAGAACTGCATAGTGGACGCGAGCATCTTATAAGGCGAGCGTCATGGCCTGGGTGATCCCCTTTGGGGGGTTGTGTGGGTTGTGGTGTTTGTCTTGGTTTTTGTGTGGCCAAGTTTTTAAGGGCGCACGGTGAATGCCTTGGCATTAGGAGCCGATGAAGGACGTGGGAATCTGCGAAAAGCCTGGGGGAGTTGATAACCGAACTTTGATCCCAGGATGTCCGAATGGGGAAACCCGGCTGCCTGTTATGGGTAGTCACCCGCAGCTGAACGCATAGGCTGTGTGGAGGGAACGCGGGGAAGTGAAACATCTCAGTACCCGCAGGAAGAGAAAACAACATGTGATTCCGTGAGTAGTGGCGAGCGAAAGCGGATCAGGCTAAACCGGTCCATGTGTGATAGCCAGTGGGCGTTGCATGGTCGGGGTTGTGGGGTTGTTCCGTACCAGGGTCACTGACCTGGTCGGGTGTGAATGTGCTGACGTAGATGAACGGCTTGGGATGGTCGACCATAGAGGGTGAGAGTCCCGTAATTGTCGCGTTGATGCACCGCTCGAGGGATGATACCCGAGTAGCACGGGGCCCGAGAAATCCCGTGTGAATCTGTCAGGACCACCTGATAAGCCTAAATACTACCTAATGACCGATAGCGGACCAGTACCGTGAGGGAAAGGTGAAAAGTACCCCGGGAGGGGAGTGAAATAGTACCTGAAACCGTGTGCCTACAATCCGTCAGAGCAGGCTTGTACCTGTGATGGCGTGCCTTTTGAAGAATGAGCCTGCGAGTTAGTGTTACGTCGCGAGGTTAACCCGTGTGGGGAAGCCGTAGCGAAAGCGAGTCTGAATAGGGCGTTTGAGTGGCGTGATCTAGACCCGAAGCGAAGTGATCTACCCATGGCCAGGTTGAAGCGACGGTAAGACGTCGTGGAGGACCGAACCCACTTCAGTTGAAAATGGAGGGGATGAGCTGTGGGTAGGGGTGAAAGGCCAATCAAACTTCGTGATAGCTGGTTCTCCCCGAAATGCATTTAGGTGCAGCGTTGCGTGTTTCTTGCCGGAGGTAGAGCTACTGGATGGCCGATGGGCCCTACAAGGTTACTGACGTCAGCCAAACTCCGAATGCCGGTAAGTGAGAGCGCAGCAGTGAGACCGTGGGGGATAAGCTTCATGGTCGAGAGGGAAACAGCCCAGACCACCGACTAAGGCCCCTAAGCGTGTGCTAAGTGGGAAAGGATGTGGAGTTGCTTAGACAACCAGGAGGTTGGCTTAGAAGCAGCCACCCTTGAAAGAGTGCGTAATAGCTCACTGGTCAAGTGATTCCGCGCCGACAATGTAGCGGGGCTCAAGTACACCGCCGAAGTCGTGGATTTCAGATAGTAGACAAGCCTTCGTGGTTCAGTCGTCTGGAGTGGTAGGGGAGCGTCGTGTGGACGGTGAAGCCGCGGTGTAAACCAGTGGTGGAGACCACACGAGTGAGAATGCAGGCATGAGTAGCGAAAGACGGGTGAGAAACCCGTCCGCCGGATGATCAAGGGTTCCAGGGTCAAGCTAATCTGCCCTGGGTGAGTCGGGACCTAAGGCGAGGCCGACAGGCGTAGTCGATGGACAACGGGTTGATATTCCCGTACCGGCGAAGAACCGCCCATACTGAGCCCGGGATACTAACCACCCAATCCACCTCCAGGAGCCTTCGGGCAAGTGGTGTGTGGTGAGGCTGGGAACTGATCGGGGGAGGTAAGCGTATTAACAGGTGTGACGCAGGAAGGTAGCTGAGCCGGGCGATGGTAGTCCCGGTCTAAGCAGGTAGGCCGTTCCCTAGGCAAATCCGGGGAACATTAAGGCTGAGACGTGATGGGACCCCACCTTGTGGGGGATTCAGTGATCCTATGCTGCCGAGAAAAGCATCGACGCGAGGTTCCAGCCGCCCGTACCCTAAACCGACACAGGTGATCAGGTAGAGAATACTAAGGCGATCGAGAGAATCATGGTTAAGGAACTCGGCAAAATGCCCCCGTAACTTCGGGAGAAGGGGGGCCCGGACTGTGAAGAGGACTTGCTCCTCGGAGCGGATAAGGGCCGCAGAGACCAGGGGGAAGCGACTGTTTACTAAAAACACAGGTCCGTGCGAAGTCGCAAGACGATGTATACGGACTGACTCCTGCCCGGTGCTGGAAGGTTAAGAGGACCGGTCAACACTTCGGTGTGAAGCCGGGAATTTAAGCCCCAGTAAACGGCGGTGGTAACTATAACCATCCTAAGGTAGCGAAATTCCTTGTCGGGTAAGTTCCGACCTGCACGAATGGAGTAACGACTTCCCTACTGTCTCAACCATGAACTCGGCGAAATTGCACTACGAGTAAAGATGCTCGTTACGCGCAGCAGGACGGAAAGACCCCGAGACCTTTACTATAGTTTGGTATTGGTGTTCGGAGTGGCTTGTGTAGGATAGGTGGGAGACTGTGAAGCGGACACGCCAGTGTTCGTGGAGTCATCGTTGAAATACCACTCTGGTCACTTTGGACATCTAACTTCGGCCCATAATCTGGGTCAGGGACAGTGCCTGATGGGTAGTTTAACTGGGGCGGTTGCCTCCTAAAAAGTAACGGAGGCGCCCAAAGGTTCCCTCAGCCTGGTTGGCAATCAGGTGTCGAGTGTAAGTGCACAAGGGAGCTTGACTGTGAGAGAGACATCTCGAGCAGGGACGAAAGTCGGGACTAGTGATCCGGCGGTACATTGTGGAATGGCCGTCGCTCAACGGATAAAAGGTACCTCGGGGATAACAGGCTGATCTTGCCCAAGAGTCCATATCGACGGCATGGTTTGGCACCTCGATGTCGGCTCGTCGCATCCTGGGGCTGGAGTAGGTCCCAAGGGTTGGGCTGTTCGCCCATTAAAGCGGTACGCGAGCTGGGTTTAGAACGTCGTGAGACAGTTCGGTCCCTATCCGCTGCGCGCGCAGGAAATTTGAGAAGGGCTGTCCTTAGTACGAGAGGACCGGGACGGACGAACCTCTGGTGTGTCAGTTGTACTGCCAAGTGCACCGCTGATTGGCTACGTTCGGATGGGATAACCGCTGAAAGCATCTAAGCGGGAAGCCCGCTTCAAGATAAGATTTCCATGACCCTTCGGGGTCGAGAGGCTCCCAGCAGACCACTGGGTTGATAGGCCGGACGTGGAAGCAGGGACTAACGACCTGTGAAGCTGACCGGTACTAATAAGCCGACAACCTGACCACACACCACACCCCACCCGGGTGTGGATCAAAAAAACTGTGCTACGCGTCCACCATGCGGTCCCCAAACAACAAACCCACCAGGTTTGACACGAGGGAACCAACACAACTAAATAGAGCAACACCACCACCCCGCCACAACTGGGGAACCAATGGATCGGTGTTGCGTGTCACGGAAACGATCCAGTGACCCTTACAAACCAACCCCCACCCACGGGCGGGGTGTTTGAAAGAGTTACGGCGGTCATAGCGTGGGGGAAACGCCCGGTCCCATTCCGAACCCGGAAGCTAAGACCCACAGCGCCGATGGTACTGCACTCGCGAGGGTGTGGGAGAGTAGGACACCGCCGGACACAACCACACAGGGACGGCCCCGAGCAACGACGCTCGGGGCCGCTCGTCATTTAACCACCAACCACCAACACCAACAGCCCCCACACACAGGGGGCTGTTGGCGTTTAAGGGCACGCGACCGGCAGGAACCAGACCCCCATCACCACGAACTGCCCCCAGCCACAAAAGCACCGGGGGCTGTTCCCGTTTAAGGCACACCACCGCAGCACCCCACACAGAGGGGCTGTTGGCGTTTAGGGCACTCGACCACCGGTGACCACACCGACCGGCCTCCGACAATGTGCGCGCATCACTCATCGCCTTGAGGGGTGCACGCCTGGTCCGGGGTCGGCCGTGCCCCTGTGACAAGACGATCGTTTGGTCGCTGGATAGACTGTGCCGAAGGCCACAGTCTGAGGTGGCTCATCATGAATATTGGGGACAACATGAAATTCTTCCGGCGTGCCGTTCTGCCATCTCTATGGCTGGTGCTCGGGGCTGTGATCGCGGCATCACTCGTCAAGATCGCATTCGTCGATGGGGTACGTGGTGCGGAACAGGTGTCCGCGCCCCAGGTCGGCTTCGAGGCGCCGGTGGTTCCGGCCGGCCGCGCGACGGTGACGAACGTCGTCGAGGTGAAAGGTTCGGTCCAGGCAGACCCTGCCATCCCCGTGCGGAGCACGGAATCCGGCACGGTGGTGTTCCTGTACATCTCCGCCGGGAAGCCCGTGGCTCAGGGAAGCCCCTTGTTCCAGGTGCGCAGGGTTCGTGAGGCACCCGCTGACGCTGCCGACGCTGCCGGCTCTTCCGGCGCCGGCGAGTCGGCCCAGGGCAAGGACCCCGCCGCGGCCCCCGCCAAACCGGCAGCGACGCAGTACGATTACCTGGACGTTCTAGCACCATCCGCAGGGGTGCTCAAGGATTTCACGGCATTGCTGGGCCAGCAGGTCTCCGTGGGTGAGAACTTGGGAGCGGTGGAACCGGGCACCTTCAGTGTCTCCGGCTCCCTTGATGCTCAGCAGCAGTACCGGCTGCTCGACCGGCCTGCGAAGGCCGAGGTCACGGTGACAGGCGGTCCTGCTCCATTCATCTGCTCGGACATCTCCCTGGGGCAGGCCGCGGGCGGCGGTACCTCGAAGCCGGCCGACTCCAATGGCACGGGTGCGGCTGCGCCCGCTCAGCAAGGTGCTGGACCGGGGACGGGGTCATCAGACGGCGGCGCCTCTGCGACGGGAACGGTCTCCTGTCCGGTGCCGTCCGCAGTGAAGGTGTTCCCCGGCCTGGGGGCCACGCTCAAGCTGACTGCCGGTGTGGCGGAGAACGTCCTGACGGTGCCACTCACCGCCGTGAAGGGCACCTTCCAGCGCGGGACCGTCTGGGTGAGGTCGTCAAGTCCCGCGGGCGCGGGAGAGGGCCAGGGAGCCGACCCGGCCAAGGCACCTGACGGCAAGCCGGCGCAGGGGACCGCAGCGCAAGGCGGGACGGCCGGCGGCGGTGCGGCCGGCGACGGTTCTGTGCGGGGCACGACCGTGACGCCCGCAGGATTCGTCGAGCGCACCGTGTCACTCGGTCTGAGTGACGGTGTTCAGGTGCAGATCACCTCGGGTCTGAAGGAAGGGGAGCAGATTCTCGAGTTCCTGCCCGGTGTGCCCTCTCCGCAGGGGCAGGGCGGTCCTGGCGGCTCGGGTCCAGCCGGCTTCAGCCCGATGGGCGGCTGAGATGAGTCTGCTGGTCAGCCTGCGGGAGGTCACCAAGTCCGTGACGCTGCCCGATGACACCGAGCTCCACATTCTCAAGGGCATCTCACTGGACCTCCACGAAGGCGACCGTCTCGCCGTCGTCGGGCGGTCGGGAGGAGGGAAGTCGACCCTGCTCAACCTGCTGGGACTCCTCGATGTCCCGACGAACGGTGAGCTCGAGTTCCTGGGCCTCCCGGCGCAGCGCATGAGCGAAGCCCGCCGGGCCCGGGTCCGAGGGGAGAGCGTGGGATTCGTGTTCCAGCAGTTCAACCTCCTGCCGGAGCGCACGGCCCTGGAGAACGTCATGACGCCGCTGTACTACGCGTCAGGGCGGGCCTTCTGGCGGCGCCGCGAACTGGCTCTGCGGCTCCTGGACCGTGTGGGACTGGCCGCCCGTGCCGACGTGAAGCCCGTGCGGCTGTCGGGCGGTGAGCAGCAGCGCGTGGCGATCGCCAGGGCCCTGGTGCGCCGTCCGCGCCTCATCCTCGCCGATGAACCGACTGGGGCGCTCGACGTCGAGACCGGGCAGGCCGTCATGAGCCTCCTGGAGGAGGTCGCCGAGGAGACCTCGGCCGCGCTCGTGACGATCACGCACGACCGTGCCGTGGCGGACCGTTCGGCCTGGCGACTGCACTTGGACGCCGGGGTTCTCTCCGGCGACGAGAACGTGGCGTCCGAGGAAGGGCTGGTGACGGCATGACCTCGTTGCTGGCAGCCATCCTCGAGGCCTGGCATGAACTCCGTGTCCACAAGGTCAGGGTGCTGCTCTCCTTGATCGGCGTCGCGGCCTCCGTCGCGGCGCTGACCGGAGTCCTCGGGATGGGCGATGTGGTGCGGGAGGGGATGAAGGACCAGGCCGAACGGAACGGCGGGCGGGGCGCGACTCTGAGCGTGAGCTTCTACGCGGAATCCGGCCAGGTCCCGGCGTCGCAGAGTGACCCCCTCATGAAGAAGATGACCGAGCGCTACAAGCTGGACAAGGTCTCCCGGATCTCCCACGGTCGGCTGAGCATCCAGTTCCCGCGGGGTGTCGAGCCGGTCGAGGCGACCGTGGTGGATCCCGCGTACGCCACGATCCTCCGGACCACGGTGGTGCACGGCCGCTGGTTCACGGCCGACGACGCGCAGCGGCTGGCGCCGGCGGTGATCGTCAACGAGAACGCCTGGAGGCAGTTGGGCTCCCCGTCGCTGTCCCGGCAGCCGGGCGTCATGCTCTACCAGAACGGCGCGCAGAGCGCCGTGGTCGTGGGAGTCGCACGGTCCCAATGGCCGGAGGAGCCGCCATCGGCGTATCTCCTCAGCGGTGACGGAAAGAGGCTCGGCATGGGAGACGAGCGTCCGGAGTACCGGGTGTGGGTGGACCCGTCCCAGGCGGATCAGCTCCGGCAGACCCTGGAGGCCGATCTGGGGGCGCAACTGCCCGGGGCCTCCGCCTCAGTGAACCGGATGGATTACCTGGCCTACGGGGACCCCCTGGCGTCTCTGCAATGGGCTGTGATCGGAGTGGCGGCGGTGATCCTGGTGCTGGGCGCCCTGGGCATGCTCACCGTGGCCCTGGTGACGGTGAAGTACCGGGTCCGGGAGATCGGCATCCGGCGGAGTTTCGGGGCCACATCCGGCCGCATCTTCGTGGGGGTCATGATGGAGTCCTTGGTCGCCACGACCGTCGCGGGGCTGCTGGGTGTCATGCTCGCCGTCGCGGTGGTGAAGAATCCCTGGGTGGAGTCGAACCTCGCACCGGGACTCGACGCCTATCCGCCCTTCCCCCTGGGAGCCGCCCTGATCGGCATGGGCGCCGCCATCGTGGTGGGCGCACTCGCCGGGGCGATCCCCGCGCTCATCGCCATCAGGGTGAAAGTCATCGACGCCATCCGGTTCTGAGAGCACGCCGCGCGGCGGACGCCGCCGAAGCCGGGGAGGCAGGCTCTGAACAGCGGAAACGCAGTGGCCCGGCCGTGTTAACACGGCCGGGCCACTTCAGTTTCGGGTCGTTCCCGGGGCGTTCGCCCGGACCCTCTCCGGAGGATCAGTCCTCATAGTCCTCATCGTCATCGTCCGCCTTGATGACACCGGCCTCGAGGACCTTGATCAGGTCGGTGTCCGGGTTCAGGAGCAAGGTAGCCTCGTCCCGGCGGTGTCGCAGCACGTCGTCGATGTAGGACTGCAGAGCCTCCGCCATGGGGACGTGCTGATTGCGCTTCTCCGTCATGTACCAGCGGTGTTCGAGCACTTCGTGGACCACCTCGGCCGGTTCGAGCTTGCCGGAGAGCTCGCGCGGGATCGAGCGGACGATCGGCTCGAACACCTGGGAGACCCAGGCGTGGGCGCTGATCTCCTCGTCCTGGCCGGGGTAGTTGTCCGCCCGGTAGGCGTCCATGTCGTTCAGGAGCCGGCGGGCCTGGTTCTCCTGAGCATCAAGGCCGGTGAGGCGCAGCAGGCGCCGCTGGTGATGACCGGCGTCCACCACCTTGGGCTGCAGCTGGATCGTGGAGCCGTCCGCCGTCGTCTTGATGGCGTACTCCTCCACGTCGAAGCCCAGCTCGTTCAGGCGGCGGATGCGGGCGCCCACGCGCCAGCGTTCGCCCAGCTCGAAGGACTCCTTGGCGGTGAGCTCGTCCCAGAGCCGCCGGTAGGACTCCATGATCCGTTCGCTCGTGGCCACGGGGTCCACGAGCTCGTCGATCAGTTCGCCGTCCAGGAGGTCCATGAGCTCACCGGCGATGTTCACGCGGGCGATCTCGAGGTCGTACTCGCGCTGACCGGTGGACAGATCGGGGTACAGCTCACCGGTCTCCGCATCCACGAGGTAGGCGGCGAAGGCCCCCGCGTCGCGGCGGAACAAGGTGTTCGAGAGGGACACGTCGCCCCAGTAGAACCCCACGAGGTGCAGCCGGACCAGGAGCAGGGCCAGGGCGTCGATGAGACGGGTCAGAGTGTCCTTGCGGAGCATCTGGGAGAAGAGCGCCCGGTATGGCATGGAGAATTTCAGATGCCGGGTCACCAGACAGGGGTTGAGCGGCCGCCCGTCGGGGGTGGTGCGACCGGTGATCACAGCCACCGGTTCCACGGCCGGGACGTCCAGCCGGGCCAGCTTGCGGAGCATGTGGTACTCGTGGCGGGCCACGTGCTCACTGGTCTCCTTGATGGCGATCACGGTGCCGCCCAGGTGGGCGAACCGCACCACGTGGCGGGAGATGCCGCGGGGGAGGGCCGCAAGGTTAGCCTGCGGCCACTCCTCCAGGGCGATGTGCCACGGCAGGTCCAGCAGCTCAGGGTCCGCGCTGGCCGCGGTGATGTTCAGGGAGCCGACGACGGGCCCCGAGGGGGCCTCGTCCACGCTCGCCGCCTCGGCACGGGGCAGCTTTCCCACCTGATCGTAGTCGGTGGGCTCGTCATGCCACTGTGCCCCGTTGGAGGGCGTGTTCTCACTCATGGTTCCATCTTCCCTTAAGCTCACCGGGCCCTGTGATGGCCCGGAGTGGATTACCCCGGCGTGGACTACTCCGTGACAGCGGCGCCGGCAGCACTGGCGACGCCGGCGTTCTCCGGCAGCGCGGTGACCGCGGGGAGGTCGACCCCTTCGAACGGATCGCGAGGGGTGGCGTTCCACTCGATGTCCGGGCTGGGCCGGAAGGTCACGCCGAGCGCCACGAGACGCTCACCCAGCCCGCCCAGACGGGAGGCGAACTCCGTCGCATTCTTCGCCGCGGCGTTGCTCCAGGCCGTTTCCGCGAGAGCGATGGCCCGGGGGTAGATCAGCCAGTGGGCCTCGTCCAGGCTCCGGATGGTCTCGCTCCAGAGCGGTGCCTCGACACCCAGCACCTGGTCCTCCTCGAGCCCGTCGCGGACCGGATCCCAGCCGTAGTAGAGGTCCCAGTCGCCCATGGCCGCCCACTTGAGGCCGATCGGGTCCGATTCCACGTACTTCTGGTCCAGGTAACTGCCCTTGCCCGGGGACATGACCACGCGGGCGGCGTTCTCCCGGACCTGCCGGAGCGTGGGCTCCAGGTCACCGTCCCAGTACTGGATGACGGCGCCGGACGGCAGCTCGGCCTGGGCGTACTCGTTCCAGCCCATCACCGTCTTGCCGGTGGCCGCCACGGACGCCGCGAAGTCGGTCACCATGGCCACGAAGTCCTCCTTGGACGTGACGAGGGCCTCGTCGCCGCCGAGGTGGAGGTACGGACCGGGCGTCAGCTCCGCCAGCTGCCGGAACACCTCGGCCACGAACGGGCGGGTGAGCGGATTGTCGTTGTACAGGGTGGAGAAGCCCACCTCGCCCGTGGCGGTGGGGCTCGTGGCGATCCCATCCGGGTTCAGCTCCGGGATCGCGGCCAGCGCGGAGTTCACGTGACCCGGGACGTCGAATTCCGGCACCACCGTGACGAAGCGCTCGGCCGCGTAGGCCACGATCAGGCGGTAATCGTCCTTGGTGTAGTACCCGGTGCGGCCCGGACCGAGGCCCCAGCCTTCCCGGTTCACGGCCCCGTCCTTGCCGATTCGCGCCAGCTCCGTGAAGTCGATGCCGGTGGGGTTGTCCTCCGGGGTGTCCAGCTCGATGCGCCAGGACTGGTCGTCGGCCAGGTGCAGGTGGAGCACGTTGTACTTGAACCTGGTCATGACGTCGATCAGCCGGCGGATCTCGTCGATCGGGTAGTAGCTGCGGGCCACGTCCAGCATGATGCCGCGGTACGCGAAACGGGGGGCGTCCCGGACCTCGACGTGGCCGAGCGGGATGTCCTCGGCCGGCGTCGCGGTGTAGCCGGACTCCAGGGTGGCGGGCAGCAGCTGCCGCAGCGACGACGACGCGTGGAACAGCCCCGCGGCGTGTGCGGCACTCAGCCGCACGCCGTCGTCGTCGACGGTCAGGGTGTAGGCCTCGTTCCCGTCGGGGTGGGCGGAGTCGATCCCGAAGCTGATGACCGGCCCGCCGGTCGCGGCGGTGAGGACGGGGACGGCCCAGCCGGTGCCGGCACGGAGCCAGCCGGCGAAGGCCCCGGCCACGGCTTCGGCTCCGGGGCCTGCGACCACCTGGGTGCCGGAGGTGAGGACGAGGGTGCCGTCGGCGGTGACGGTCGAACGAGGTGCGGGGGTGATGAGGTGCTGAGATGACACGAGTGCTCCTGACAGGGCCGCTGGAGTGGAGGACTTGCTGGCGGGCGCCACGAAGGGACGCCGAAGAGGGTGTACCAAAGACGGCCCGTTCCGTGAGGAACGGGCCGTCGAGGCTGAGGGTTCAGTGAACCGTCGAGTCAGCGAACGGAGGACTAGTCGCCCAGGCGCTCGCCGGTCTTGGTGTCGAACAGGTGCACGTGGCCCTGCTGCGGGCGGACCCAGATGGTGTCGCCCTTGAGCGGGGGACGGCGGCCGTCGACGCGTGCCGTGATGTCGTGGCGCTTGCCGTCCAGCGTGGTGTGGCCGTACACGTAGGCGTCTGCGCCGAGCTCCTCGACGACGTCGGCCTCGACCTGCAGGCCTTCGCCCTCGGGTGCGGTCTCCAGGTCTTCCGGACGGACACCCAGGGTGACCGTCTTGCCGGTGGCGTCCTCGAGGACGCTGTGCGGGACGGGGTACACGGTGCCGCCGAACTGGACGCCGTCACCGACGACGGGCAGTTCCAGCAGGTTCATGGCCGGGGAGCCGATGAAGCCGGCGACGAAGACGTTGGTCGGGCGGTCGTACAGGTTGCGCGGGGTGTCGATCTGCTGCAGCAGGCCGTCCTTGAGCACTGCCACACGGTCACCCATGGTCATGGCTTCGGTCTGGTCGTGGGTCACGTAGACCGTGGTGACGCCGAGACGACGGGTCAGGGACGCGATCTGGGTACGGGTCTGGACACGGAGCTTGGCATCCAGGTTGGAGAGCGGCTCATCCATGAGGAACACCTGCGGGTTACGCACGATGGCGCGGCCCATGGCGACACGCTGACGCTGACCACCGGAGAGGGCCTTCGGCTTGCGGTCCAGGTACTGCTCAAGGTCGAGGAGCTTGGCGGCCTCGCGAACGCGGGTCATGCGCTCTTCCTTCGGCACACCGGCGATCTTCAGGGCGAAGCCCATGTTGTCCGCCACGGTCATGTGCGGGTACAGCGCGTAGTTCTGGAACACCATCGCGATGTCACGGTCCTTCGGCGGGACGTCGGTGACGTCACGGTCACCGATCAGGATCCGGCCGGAGTTCACATCCTCAAGGCCTGCGAGCATGCGCAGGGAGGTGGACTTGCCACAGCCGGACGGGCCGACCAGAACGAGGAATTCGCCATCTTCGATCTGGATGTTGAGCTTGTCAACGGCGGGCTTGTTGGTCCCCGGGTACAGCCGGGTTGCGTTGTCATAGGTAACTGTAGCCACAGTTATCGTGTCCCTTCATCGGCAGGTACGTGCCGAACGATCCGTAGTGAATGGTGAGTATTCAGTTGTCATGAAAGTGCGGGGTCCTCCGGCCGGGCCGAGCCCTGCCACGTGGATCCCGCACTCAGGCGATGCCGCACGGTAATGTGCGCCACATCACATCCTCAGTATGGCAGATCGTTGTGACCTTTGTCTCCCTGATGACGTGAACGGTGGCTGAACAGGATCTCCAGCAGATCCGCCACCCCGTCAGGGGAGGGCACGCGGAACTGCGCGGCGGTGAAGTCCTCACCGACCTTCACCCCCAGATCGGGGTGGGGCAGTCCCGGGTTGGTGTCGAGGCGGGCGAAGGCGGTCTCGTCCGTGGTGTCATCCCCGGCGTAGAGCACGGCGACCGGGCCGAGCACCGTGCGGAGGAAATCCAGGGCCTCGCCCTTCGAGGAGCGGACCACGGACGCCTCCAGGACGCGCTTGCCCGTCATGAGGTGGACGCCCTGCTCGCGTTCGAGCAGATGCCGGGCCGCCGCTTCCGCATCCACGGCGTCCTCAACCGTGGCCTGACGGGTGTGCAGCACGGCACCGGCCGGCTTCTCCTCCACCCAGCACCCGGGGGCCACCTGGGCGACCTCCTCGAGGACCTGATGGACCTTCTCCAGCAGTGCCTGCTGGGCCGGGTCCAGCACCAGACCCGCGCTGCCGGCGCCCAGCCAGACCTCCGCGCCATGGCTGCCGACCAGCAGGGTGTCCGGAGTGGGCTGAGCCACCGCCCTCAGGCTCGCCAGGGAGCGGCCGGAGACGAGCGCCGTCGTCGTGCTCTCCAGGCCGGAGAGGCGACGGAAGGCCGCCGCCGCGCGGGGGAGAGGGCGTGCCTCGTCGGCGTGGGCGACCAGAGGGGAGAGGGTGCCGTCGAAGTCCAGTGCCACGAGCAGCTGTGGCGCGCCGGCCAGATGCTCGACGGCGCGGCGCAGCTCCGCGTTCAGGCTGCCACGCGTCTGCTCGGGCCAGATGGGCTCACTCATGCCGGTGACCGTCCGCCCGCGTGAGTTCGGACAGCCGGTCCAGGAAAGCCGTGGACCAGCCCTGGACGTCGTGGGTGAAGACCTGCCGGCGCATGGAGCGCATCCTGCGGGCCGCGTCCGGGCGGGACACGGTCGTGGCCGCGAGGATGGCCGACTTGAGTCCGTCGATGTCGTGCGGGTTGACCAGGAAGGCCTGCTTGAGCTGGTCCGCGGCGCCGGTGAACTCTGACAGGACCAGGGCGCCGGTGTTGTCGACGCGGGCGGTCACGTACTCCTTGGCCACCAGGTTCATGCCGTCCCGCAGCGCCGTCACGAGCATGACGTCCGCCGCGAGGTACAGGGCCACCATCTCCTCGACCGGGTAGCTGTGGTGCAGATAGCGGACGGCGGTGCGGCCGAGGGTGTCGAAGCCGCCGTTGATGTGGCCCACGGTGCCTTCGATCTCCTCACGGAGCCGCCGGTACTGGTCCACGCGCTCGCGGCTGGGGCTGGCGACCTGGATGAGGCAGGCCTCCTCCACGGTGAGGTCGCCGTCCTTGAGGAGCTCCTCGAACGCCTTGAGGCGGTGGCGGATGCCCTTGGTGTAGTCCAGGCGGTCCACGCCGAGCAGGATGGTGCGCGGGTTGCCGAGTTCGTGACGGATCTGGCGGGCCCGGTCCACGACGGCGGGATCCTTGGCGAGCGCCTCGATCTGGCCGACGTCGATCGAGATGGGGAACGCCTCGGCCACGCAGAGGTGCGCGGTGGGCAGCCCCGGGTCGACCATGAGCGACTGGGACTTGCCGGTCTGCGGCTTGCCCTCCACCGTCACGCGCGCCGAAGAGGCGCCCGTCAGACGGAGTGCGGCGCGGACGAAGTTCCGGGCGTCGCTCGTGCGCTGGAAGCCGAGCAGATCGGCGCCCAGGAGGCCTTCGAGGACCTCACGGCGCCAAGGCAGTTGGGCGAAGATCTCCGGCGGCGGGAACGGGATGTGGTTGAAGAAGCCGATCGTCACGTCCGGGCGGATCTGCCGGAGCAGCCGCGGGACGAGCTGGAGCTGGTAGTCCTGCACCCAGACCGTGGCGCCGGGAGCGGCCACCTTGGCGGTGGCCTCGGCGAAGCGGCGGTTCACTCGGCGGTAGGAGTCCCACCAGGTGCGGTGGAACTCGGGACGGGCCGTGACGTCGTGGTAGAGCGGCCAGAGGGTCGCGTTGGAGAAGCCCTCGTAGTAGAGCTCCACGTCCTCGGTGCTCAGGGCGACCGGGACGATGTCCGTGTCCCCGTGGGTGAAGGGTTCCACCGTCTCGTCCGGTGCGCCGTGCCACCCGACCCAGGCGCCGTCAGCGCCCTGCATGACCGGGGCGAGGGCCGTCACGAGGCCGCCGGGGGAGCGGCGCCAGTGCGCGCCGCCGTCGTCGTCCACCACACGGTCCACCGGCAGGCGGTTGGCCACCACCACAAAATCGAACTGACGCGAGGATTTCCCCGCGGTACTGCTGTTGTCCTCGGCGTGCACGGCGCCCCCTCAGAGGTTGGCTTCTCGATTCCTGCTTCCAGCCTAGTCGCACGTCGGGCGCGGGGTGGATGTGTGACCGTGCGGGTCAGCAGGGGGCGGACGGCCGGTTCGGAGGCCCGCTCGTGTCGCCGACCAGCGGTTTCCCAGACATCTGGCCTAAAATCGTGCTGAATGAGGTAGCCCAGGGCCCCGAGGCCCACTATCCCCCTGAGGAAGCATGAGCCCTTCTAATGAACCGCGCCCCAGCAAGGCCGAACGTACCGCGCAGGCCCGTGAGCAGGCCCGCATCATCCGTGAACAGCAGGTGAAGAAGGAGAAGCGGAACAAGCTTCTGCTCATCTGGGGTGTGGTGGTGGCCGCCGTGCTGGTGGTCGCCATCGTCATCTGGGCCATCATGGCCAACAACGCGAACAACGCGCCCATCCCGGACTCCGGCAGCACCCCCGCCAACGCCAACCATCCACGGCGGCGTGATCCTGACCAAGGACGGAGTCGCCGCTCAGACGGCGGCTCAGGTCAACACCGCGACCCTGCCTCCTCAGCCGACGGCCGCGCCGAGCCAGGGCGCCGCTGCGAAGGCCCCGGGTGTCGAGGCGGAGGCCGGCAAGCCGGTCAAGGTGGTCGCCTACGTCGACTTCATCTGCCCGGTCTGCAAGAACTTCGAGACCACGTACGGCTCCCTGCTGGATGAGAACGTGAAGAGCGGCAAGATCACGGTGGAGTACCGCCCGATCGGTCTGCTCGACTCGCGCTCGACCACCAACTACTCGTCCCGCGCCGCCGCCGCCGCGGCCTGTGTCCTGAACGTGTCCCCGGACAAGTACCCGGCGTACTTCAAGGCCCTGTTCGACAAGCAGCCCGCCGAGGGCAGCGCCGGTCTGACCAACGATCAGTTGAAGTCGATCGCGCAGGAGGTCGGCGCGAAGGACATCGCCACCTGCGTGGACGAGCGCACGTACCGTCCGTTCGTAAAGGTCGCCACCATGGAGGCCACCGCGGTGGGCGTGAACGGCACCCCGACCATCTTCGTGGACGGCAAGCAGTACGGCGTCGGCGACTCCGCGAACGTCCAGTTCCCGGACATGATCACCCAGGCGATCGCCGCCAAGACCGCCAAGAAGTAGGACCGCCAAGAAGTAAGCGCGGCGCTCGCGTCCCCTGGATGGATCCAGCGCTCGACGACGGCCTGTCACCCTGAGAGGTGGCGGGCCGTCGTGCTGTCCCGGGTGGGTGCGGGGCGGCCTCCGGGCCGCCCGTTTGGGGAGTCCTCCCGCTCTCGGCTACGCTTTAAGCCGCGCCGCCGTGGCTTCACGCGGCGCCTGCCTCCTTAGCTCAGTTGGCCAGAGCACCTGTCTTGTAAACAGGGGGTCGCCGGTTCGAATCCGGCAGGGGGCTCCACGGGAAGGCCCCCGGAATCCGCGTGATTCCGGGGGCCTTCGTCGCACCCTGAGTCCGCTGTCGAGGTGGTGAATCCGTTACATCTGATAGCGGATTCACCACCTCGACAGCGGACTCGGCGGGTGGGGCGGGGCCAGCGCGGTCCGGCGCCTCGTCACTCACGTCACCCCCACCCCGAATTGCCATTCCCGGCGGACCGGCCTAGCCTGAAAAGGCAGCGCTTCGTTAGGCGAGGTTCCTGCACGAATACAGGCCACTGATCTGACGACGTCGAGAGACGCCCAAGGTTAGGACAGGTCCTCCCGGATTAAGGGTTGACCCAAAGTGGCTTCCGGTTGCCGAGGGCAGCGGATACGTCGTGCAGTGCCAAAGCTCTTACGTGGAGGCGACTACGGCACCACCGGATCATCCATGACACACGCCATGCCCTGTCCGGCCACGCCAGTCCACCAGCCCGGGACCACAGCGCCCGGGACCTCCCCGTTCGTGAGGCGCGCACGAGCTTCACAGGAGGTGAGTCCCATGTCAGCGGACAGTTGCAGTCAACCCCGTCATATCCAGGGGACCGCCTCCGCGCGCAGCCTCCGCTCCTGAACTTCTCCTGCCCACGGCAGCCCCGTCCACCGCACCGGTGACGGCGGCGCCTGTCCGTGGTCCGCCGTCGTGCGCTTCAGCACGGACAGGCCAGGAGCGGCCGAGCGCCGAGCCGGATCCCCTTGCCCCGCCGCCCGCCGGTCACCATCCGGCCCTGCGGCAGCCAAGGAGTACCTCATGCTGACCTTCCTCACCCGCGGCGCCGAGCGCACCGCGTTCTCCGAGACCACCCGGCAGGCCACCGCCCGCCGCTCCACCGCACTGCTGGACGTCGCCCGGATGACCCCGGACGCGGCCCTGCGCCACCTGGGCAGCGCCCCCGAAGGCCTCACGGCCCACGACGTCCTCGAACTGACGCAGCGCTTCGGCCCCAACGACATCCGCCATGACCGCCCGGCCCCGGCCTCGGTCCAGTTCGTGAAGGCGTTCGGGAACCCGTTCGTGCTGATCCTGCTGTTCCTGGCGGGGGCGTCCTGTTCATCACCGACGTCGTGATGGCGGATCCGGCCGATGGCCCCGACTACAAGGGCGTCCTGACCGTCTCCGTCATGGCGACCATCAGCGCCGTCCTCCGTTTCTGGCAGGAGTACCGGGCCGGGAACGCCGCCGAGAAGCTCCGCGCCATGGTCACCACCACCGCGGCCGTGACCCGGTGTGTGAGTGGCAAGCCGGTGAGCGGCGAACTCGACATCCAGGAGATCGTCCCCGGGGACATCCTGACCCTGGCCGCGGGGGACATGCTCCCCGCGGACGTGCGCTTCCTCCGGACCAAGGATCTGCAGCTCAACCAGTCCATGCTCACGGGCGAAGCCATGCCCGTCGAGAAGAGCGCGGCGCCTCTGCCGCCTGCCGCGGCCGGCGAAGAGGGTGACGCGTCCGACGACGTCGACCCCCTGAACGCCGACAACCTCGGCTTCATGGGCACGTCGGTGGTGTCCGGGTCGGGTACCGCCGTGGTGGTCGCCACCGGGAACCGCACCGCGTTCGGCTCCCTCGCCGCGTCCCTGTCCGGCACCCGTCCCGAGACCTCGTTCGACGTCGGCATCCGGAAGGTCAGCACCACGCTGATCCGGTTCATGCTGATCATGGTGCCCACCGTGTTCGTCATCAACGGGCTGACCAAGGACTGGACCAGCGCGTTCCTGTTCGGCGTCACGACCGCCGTGGGCCTGACACCGGAGATGCTGCCGCTGGTGGTGACCGCGAACCTCGCCAAGGGCGCGAACCTCATGGCGAAGCACCGGGTGATCGTCCGGCGTCTGAACTCCATCCAGAACCTGGGCGCCATGGACGTGCTGGCCACGGACAAGACCGGCACGCTCACCGAGGACCGGATCGTCCTGGAGCAGCACCTCGACAGCACGGGCCGCCCGAGCGAGCGGACCCTGCTCTCGGCCGCGGTCAACGCCCATTTCCAGACCGGCCTCCGCGGCCTGCTGGACCGTGCCGTCCTCGACGCGGCGGGAGACGAGCTGCCCCGGATCACGGGAGCGTTCACCCTCGTGGACGAGATGCCGTTCGACTTCGCACGCCGCCGCCTCTCCGTGGTGGTGGAGGACCTGGACGGCCACACCGTGGTCACGAAAGGCGCGGTCGAAGAGGTCCTCTCGCTGTGCACGCACGAACTCGTGGGCCGGGTGCCCGGCGGACGTGCGGCGCCACTCGGTGAGGAACGCCGCCGGGAGATCGAGGAGCTGGTGGCCGCCCAGAACGCGCTCGGGCTGCGGGTGCTGGCCGTCGCGGTCCGGGAGATCCCCTTCTCTGCGGACGGGCCGCGGGCGGAGGAGGACCTGCCGCGCACCGAGTACACCGTGGACGACGAGCGGGACATGACGCTGCTCGGATTCCTCACCTTCCTGGATCCGCCGAAGGCGAGCGCCGGGCCTGCGCTGGCGAGCCTGGCCCGCAACGGTGTGGCCGTGAAGGTGATCACCGGTGACGGCGCGCTCGTGGCGCAGAAGGTCTGCGCCGACGTCGGGCTCGACACCGGCCGCGTGGTCCTCGGTCAGGAGACCGAGTCCCTGGACCTGAAGCAGCTGGGTGAGCTGGCGGAGCGCACCACGCTCTTCGCCAAGGTCAACCCCGCCCAGAAGGCCCGCATTCTCGAGGCCATGCGCGAGCACGGCCACACGGTCGGGTACCTGGGCGACGGCGTGAACGATGCCCCGGCGCTCCGCACCGCGGACGTCGGGATCTCTGTGGACACCGCGGTGGACATCGCCAAGGAGTCCGCGGACATCATCCTGCTCGACAAAGATCTGACGGTCCTGGAGGCCGGAGTGATCGAGGGCCGCAGGACGTTCGTGAACACGATGAAGTACATCAAGATGACCGCGTCCAGCAATTTCGGCAACATGTTCAGCGTCCTGGTGGCCTCGGCCATGCTGCCGTTCCTGCCCATGATCCCCGTGGTGGCGCTCATCCAGGGGCTGGCCTACGACGTGTCCATGCTGACGCTCCCGTGGGACCGCGTGGACCGCAAGGAACTGAGCCGCCCCCGGGTCTGGGAGGCCGAGAGCCTGTCCCGGTTCATGATCCGCATCGGGCCGCTGTCCTCGATCTTCGACATCAGCACCTACGCCCTGATGTGGTTCGTGTTCGCGGCCAGCACCCCCGCGCACGCCGCGCTCTTCCAGTCCGGCTGGTTCGTGGAGTCGATCATCTCGCAGACCCTGATCGTGCACTTCCTGCGCACCCGGAAAGTGCCGTTCCTGCGCTCGCGGGCGAGCCTGCCCGTGCTGATCGCGACCCTGGCGGTGTGTGTCTTCGGACTGGTCCTGCCGTTCACCGGCTTCGGCGCGGGCCTCGGCCTGGTGCCGCTGCCGTGGACGTACTTCCCCTGGCTCGTGCTCACCCTGGCCGCGTACTGCGGCGTGGTCCAGCTGGCGAAGCGGCTCTTCATCCGCCGCTTCGGCGCCTGGATCTGAGCCCTCGCCGCCCTCTCCGGAGCGCACGACGACGGCGGGCGGCCGCGCGCCGAGCCGCCGGCCGCCGTCGTGCGTTCCCGTCCCGGATCACTGTTCGGACTCGGCCTTCCCGGTCGTTTAACGATCCGGTGCTCATCGCTGCTCCAGCAGGATCCCGGAGGCCCGAACGGGCGTAGCGTGGGCCTATCAGCGTTCATTCTGCGGAGGAGCGGTCATGAAAAAGATCCGTGCGCTGCTGATGGCACTTCTCCTGCTGGCCGGACTCGGTCTGATCGCCCCCGCGGGCGCGCAGGCCAGCCCGTACTGCGGCATCACCTGGGGGTCGCTGGCGAAGAGCGCCGGCGGCATGTCCACGGCACCCGTGACGAACGTCCGGACAGGCCAGCAGACCTGTTACGACCGCCTCGTGGTGGACCTCCAGGGCAAGGCCAAGGGATACACCGTCAGCTATGTCACTCAGGTGCGGCAGATCGCCAGCGGGCAAGTGGTCCCGCTGCGCGGTGGGGCGTTCCTGAACATCGTGGTCAACGACCCGGCCTACCGGTCGGACGGGACCGCGAGCTACACCCCGGCCAATCCCCGGGAACTGTCCAATGTCTCCGGTTACTCGGCCTTCCGCCAGGTGGCGTTCGCCGGATCCTTCGAGGGCAAGACGTCGATCGGCCTAGGTGTGAGGGCCCGGCTGCCGTTCAGGGCGTTCATCCTGGACGGACCCGGAGGTGGATCCCGCCTGGTGGTGGATGTGGCGCATTACTGGTGAGAGCAGGATGCGAGCGGACGAGGGGACGGCTTCAGGCCGTCCCCTTTTCCGTGAGCGGCAGCCGGGTCACGGAGCGACTTTCTCCGTCACGAACCGCCGCCATCCGGCGGCGCGGGGTGCGGCCGGCGTCGCGCCATCCGCCGTGACGCGGCTTCACACGGCGTGATCGTGAGCCACGGAGCGTCACACCGGGCGCGCCTGCGCGCGTGTACCGGGGGCGGTTCCCAGGTCCGGAACTCACGGAGCGACGCCGGGCGTCATCCGCCGTCGCACGCTCGCCTGATGCGCAATGTTGAGCCGCCTTTCCTCCCGTGAACGGACCCGCGAATTTCCGCCCTGCTTCTGCTCAGATGGTTCCCACACGGCGGGCCACCGGGTCCGCCAGAGCAATCGAGGAGAAGCCCCGTGGGCCAGCGCACCAGCAAGAGAACCGTGAGCAGGACTGTGATCGCAGCCGCGATCATGAGTGCCACCGCACTCGTGCTGAGCGCCTGCGGCGGGGCCGCCACGGCCCAGAGCGCGAAGGATCAGGTCAAGACCCTCCGCTACGAAGGCAGCGCCAACAGCGTGACGCTGCCGGAACTGGCGGCGGACCTCGGCTACCTGGGGGATCTGAAGCTCGACTGGGTGGGCAACACCATCAGCGGACCGGCCAGCATCCAGAACGCGGCCACGGGCAACACGGAGTTCGGCGGCGCGTTCGCCGGGGCCGTCGTGAAGCTCCAGGAGGCCGGCGCCCCGGTCAAGGCCGTGGTCAACTACTACGGCTCCGACGCGAAGTCCTTCTACGGTTTCTATGTGAAGGCGGACAGCCCGATCAAGACCGCGAAGGACCTGATCGGCCGGAAGATCGCCGTCAACACCCTGGGCGCCCATGCCGATGCCGTGATCACCACGTATCTGCAGAAGAACGGCCTCAGCAAGGACGAGATCAAGCAGGTCCAGCTCGTGGTGGTCGCGCCGAACGACACCGAACAGGCGATCCGCCGTGGACAGGTCGACGCCGGGGCACTCAGCGGCGTGCTGCAGGACAACGCGGTGGCCACGGGCGGTCTGCGGTCCCTCTTCAGCGATTACGGATTGTTCGGCGCGTTCGCCGGAGGCCAGTACGTCTTCCGGAACGACTTCATCGCGAAGAACCCGGACACGGTCCGCACCTTCACCACCGGCGTGGCCAAGGCGATCCAGTGGGCGAGCACCACACCGCGCGCCACCGTCATTCAGCGGTTCACGGACATCATCACCAAGCGGCACCGCAACGAGAGCACCGCGACCCTGAAGTACTTCAAGAGCATCGCCATCCCGGCGAACGGCGCGATCCAGGACGAGGACTTCCAGCGCTGGAACAACTGGCTCAAGGACACCGGCATCCTCAGCAAGGACGTGCAGCCGTCCAAGTACTACACGAATGAGTTCAATGCGCTCGCGGGCACCGGGACGGAGGGCAAGAAATGAGCACCCCGAAGATCAGCCTCCGGAACGTCAACAAGACTTTCCGCCTGCGCCCCGGCAAGGGGTCGAAGTCCGGAGAAGGGGTCCGCCTCACCGCGCTCCAGGACGTGAGCCTGGACGTGGCCGCCGGGGAGTTCCTGACCCTCGTGGGGCCGAGCGGATCCGGCAAGACCACCCTGCTGGACATCCTGGCGGGCCTCGCCTCGCCCGACAGCGGGGAGGTCCTCCTGGACGGCCGTCCCGTCACGGGTCCCGGTCCGGACCGGGCCGTGGTGTTCCAGCAGTACGCCCTGTTCCCGTGGCGCACCGCCGCGGAGAATGTGGCGTTCGGTCTGGAGGACCGTCAGCTCGACGGCAAGTCCCTGAACCGGAAGGAACGCCGGGCGCGGGCCCTCGAATACCTCTCGCTCGTCGGCCTGGAAGGGTTCGAGGACCGGTACCCGCACGAGCTCTCGGGCGGCATGCGGCAACGCGTCGCGATCGCCCGGAGCCTGGCGTACGAGCCGGACGTGCTCCTGATGGACGAGCCGTTCGCGGCGCTGGATGCCCAGACCCGCGAACAGCTCCAGGACGAACTCGTCCGGCTCTGGCAGCGGACCGGCAAGACCATCATCTTCATCACCCACGGGATCGAGGAGGCGGTGTACCTGGGGCAGCGGGTCGCCGTGCTGAGCTCGCGTCCCGGGCGGGTCAAGACGATCGTGGACATCGACCTGGGGGACCGGGACGCCGAGGGCGATCTGCGGTCCAGCCCGGCGTTCGTCCGCCAGCGTCATCTGCTCTGGGAACTCCTGCATGACGAGGTCCGGCGGGCTCAGGCCTCCGGCCACGCCAAGATCCGCCCGGACGGCTCGGCCCCGGATGAGGTCCCGGCGGGGGCCTCGTCGGGAGCGGGCGCAGCCGGAGCGGGCGCGGCACGTGAAAGGAGTGCGGCCTGATGAGCACGAGTACGGTGAACGACGAGATCATCACGACGGCGGAGGCCGGGGAGGCGGCCGCGGAACAGGCTGGTCCCGCGGCGTCCGCGCAGCCCGCCACCGCGGCGGCGGACGGCACTCCCGGTGGGGTGACCACGGCTGACGGTCCCACGACGGCCGGTCAGGGAGCGCGGGAGGGGGAGCCGGCGTCGTCCACAGGGGCAAACGTTCGGCGGGTGGCAGGCGCGATCGGCAGGGTCTCCGGCCGCGTGCTGTGGTCCACCGGCGCGATCGCGCTGTTCCTGCTCCTGTGGGAGTTCGGCCCGGGGCTGTTCCTCGACGAGGCCACGCGGGTCTTCCTGCCGCCGCTGCACGAGGTGCTCGCCGCTCTGGGCAAGCTGATCGAGTCCGGGCAGTGGCAGGAACACGTGCTGGCCAGCCTCGGGAGGTCGGTGAGCGGCTTCGCCATCGCGGTGGGTCTGGGTGTGCCGCTCGGGCTCCTCATCGCCTGGTACCGCGGGCTCGACCGCTTCCTCAACCCGCTGCTCGAGGTGTTCCGCAACACCGCGGCGCTCGCACTCCTGCCGGTGTTCACGCTGCTGCTCGGCATCGGAGAGGTCTCGAAGATCAGCATCGTCGCGTATGCGGCGTTCTTCCCGGTCTTGCTCAACACCATCCTGGGCGCCCGGAGCGTGGACCCGCTCCTGATCCGGGCCGCTCGGACCCTGGGCCTCGGGAGCGGGCGGCTGTTCCTCAAGGTCATCCTTCCCTCCGCCGTCCCCACCATCTTCACCGGCGTGCGGATGGCGGGCACCGCGTCCGTGCTCGTCCTGATCGCCGCGGAAATGGTCGGGGCCAAGGCCGGGCTCGGCTACCTGATCACCAATGCCCAGTCGAGCTTCCTGATCCCCGACATGTACGCGGGCATCCTGACCGTCGCGGTGCTGGGGTTCACCGTGAACTACCTCCTGGTGGCCGTGGAACGCCACTTCTCCCGTTGGCGCCTGGCCGAGTCCAGCCGCTGAAAACTCCACCTGTCTGAAGAGGAAGGAACACCATGCCACGCCAACTCATCCTGAACGCGTTCCTCATGAGCAATGGGCACCACGAGGCCTCCTGGCGGCTGCCGGAGAGCGACACCCGGGCCGCCACCGATGTGAAGCACTACCAGCGGCTCGCGCAGACCGCGGAGAAGGCGCACTTCGACGCCGTGTTCTTCGCGGACTCGCCGCTGCTGCACGGGGACGTCACTCAGCGCCCTTACGGCGTGATCGAGCCGACCGTGCTCCTGGCCGCCATCGCCGCGGTGACCGAGCGGATCGGACTCGTGGCCACGGCTTCCACGAGCTACAACGAGCCGTACAACCTGGCCCGCCGGTTCGCCGGGCTGGAGCAGATCAGCGGCGGACGGTCCGGCTGGAACGTGGTCACCACGGCCGGCGACGCCGCGGCCCGCAACTTCTCCCTGGACAGCCAGCCGGCTCACGCCGACCGCTATGCCCGGGCCGAGGAGTTCCTGCAGGTCACGGAGAAGCTCTGGGACAGCTGGGAGGACGAGGTCCACGTGGGGGACAAGGACCGCGGCGTGTGGGGCGATCCTTCCCGGGTCCACCCCGTGCTGCACCGTGGCGAGTTCTTCCAGGTGGAAGGTGCCCTCGACGCGCCGCGCTCGCCGCAGGGCCGCCCGGTCATCATCCAGGCGGGCTCTTCGGAGAGCGGCCGTGACTTCGCCGCCCGCTGGGCCGAGGCGATCTTCACGGCGCACCAGACCGTCGAGAGCGCGCGGGAGTTCTACGCCGACCTCAAGCGTCGGGTGGCGCTCGCGGGCCGCGACGCCGATGCGGTGAAGATCCTGCCCGGGATCGTCCCCGTCATCGGCGCCACCGAGGAGGAGGCGCGGGCCCTCGACGAGGAGCTGAACCGTCTCATCCTGCCCGAACACGCGCTGCGGCACCTCGCCGGCGTCATCGGCGTCGACCCGTCGCGCCTGGCCCTGGACGAGCAGCTTCCGGACGACCTCCCGGAGGAGTCCCAGATCGAGGCGAACAAGAGCCGCCGCACCCTGATCGTGGAGCTGGGCCGCAGTGAGGGCCTGACGGTCCGGCAGATCATCGGCCGGCTCGGTGGCGGCCGGGGACATCAGACCTTCGCGGGGACGGCCGAGCAGGTGGCCGACCGTATCGAGCACTGGTTCACCACCGGCGCCGCCGACGGCTTCAACATCATGCCCCCGGTCCTGCCGTCCGGCCTGGACGTCTTCACCCGGGACGTGGTCCCGATCCTCCAGGAGCGCGGGCTCTTCCGCACCGAGTACACGGGGACCACGCTGCGGGAACACTACGGCCTGCCGCGCCCGGCGAACCTCTTCGCCGCCCGCCACGACTCCGCGGAGCACGACGACGCCGCCTCGCCCGGCAGCCCCGGCGGCGGCGCTGCGGGGGAACAGCCCGTCCTGCTCGGGGGAGGTGCCGCCCGTGCCGCTCGTCAGTGATCCGGACAGCACCCAGCTGCGCCACGCGTTCGCCAAGGTGCCGAGTGGCGTGGCGGCGCTCGCCGCCCTCGTGGACGGCGCCCCGCAGGGACTCGTGGTCTCGACGTTCACGGTCGGGGTGTCGCTGGACCCGCCACTCGTGATGTTCGCGGTGCAGAATTCCAGCCGCACCTGGCCTGTCCTGCGGAGCTCGGCCCGCCTGGGGGTCTCCGTCCTCTCGGCCCATCAGGAGCACGCCGCACGGCAGATCGCGTCCAAGGACGGGGACCGCTTCGCCGGGCTTCCCGTGAGTGTCAGCAGCGAAGGTGCGCTGCTCCTGCCGGGGGCCGCACTCTGGCTCGACTGCTCGGTGGAGCAGGAGGTCCCGGCCGGGGACCACGCCGTCGTGCTGCTGCGCGTGCATGGGCACGAAGTGCGGGAGGGGCACGTGGACCCGCTCGTGTTCCACTCCTCGACCTTCACGGGGCTCCGGCAGCCGGCGCTGGTTTAGGGCCGTTTCAAAGAGTGTGCGCCGAACCCTGCTACCGCGAGGCGGTCTGAGGACGGGCACGTGGGGGAGCCTCTCGGCCGCGTGAGCAAGGGCTATGCCTTTGCACACGCGGCCGCTACTTCATCCGAGCGTCTCTCAGAGCCGGCCTTGACCTGCCGTGCCGGCGGGAATCGGGATCAGCCGGGTGACCACTGGGGCCGCCTCCAGCAATCCTTCCAGCGAAGCATTGAGCCGGGCGACCGCGGTTCCGGCGCCGTGCCGGTCGAGGAGTTCTTCGTCCGACCATTTTTCGATCATGACGATCTGCCCATTCGGTGCCTGATGGATGGCGTAGAGCTCACAGCCCGGCTCTTGGTGTACCTCAGAGATGGCGGGGGCCAAGGCTCCGACCACCTGCTCGTGTGCTCCCGGCAGCGGAGTGAAGATTGCGGTGACGACGACGGACATCAGGGGCCTTTCGGGTGCGGAGGGAAGGTGGCCTTGCCCGCGGGAAGGCCCAGGGCCTCCGCGGACACGACCGGATCAAGGTCTGCGGTGTTCATGCGATGGAAGGCAGCGCGCGGCCGGGCGATTCACGGGGAATCGACTCCAGGTTAACCCCGGACTCTTCGTCGAAATAGCTGGCGGCTCCGGCATCGACGCCGACCGCGCAGGGGTCGCCGACCATGGCTCGGGTCTGACCCGGCTGACGGATCCAGAGGAGTTCGTCCTGGTTGAGATCCCACAATCTGAGACCGAGGGTGGCCTTCGGCTGCACGCCGATCAGGGTGTCGGCGCCGAGGTCCTCGATCCGTCGCACGGTGGCCTCGAGGCCTTGCCCGTCACCAGTGGTGCGGAGGCTGAGATGTTCTGGCCGCAGTCCAACGGTGATCCCCCCGGAAGACGGGGCCCGGGCGGGCAGTGGCAGGTGCAGGTCACCCAGGATCAGGCGGCCGTCCGTGACCGTCCCGTGGAGGAGATTCATGGGAGGACTGCCGATGAACCGGGCGACATAGGTGTTGGCCGGCGTGCTGTAGATCTCTTGCGGGCTTCCCTGCTGTTGTGCCACTCCGTTGTGGAGCACCACGATCGTGGTCGCCATGGTCATGGCTTCCACCTGGTCGTGAGTCACGTAGATGAACGTCTTCCCGGTGTGCCGGTGGAGACGGACGATCTCTCCGCGCAGCTCTGCTCGGAGTTTGGCGTCCAGGTTGGACAGCGGTTCGTCCAGGAGGAACATCGACGGGTTACGGATGAGGGCGCGGGCCAGGGCGACCCGCTGCCGCTGCCCTCCGGAAAGTTCGCCGGGCTTGCGCAGGGCGAACTGATCCAGATCGAGCATCGCCGACACCTCTGCCACCTTCGCTGAGACGTCTTTGCCGGTGCTGAAGACCCGCCGGGCGATGGGGCTGACACCGGGGACGTGGTGCCAGGCCTTGAACTTGTCCAGGGCGAGGGGAAAGGCGATGTTGTCCCGGACGTTGAGGTGTGGATACAGCGCATACGACTGGAAGACGAAGGCGATGTCACGTTCACGGGGGCTCTGCCGGTTCACCCGGAGGTTGTCGAACACGATGTCGCCCGTCGTGGCATCGGTGAGTCCGGCGATGATACGCAGCAGGGTCGACTTCCCCGATCCCGAAGCGCCCAGGAGGACCAGGAACTCGCCGTTGTCCACTTCGGCATTGAAGTCCTGGATGACCTTGGTGTCACCGAATCGTTTGCCGATGTTTCGCAGTGAAAGCTTTGTCATGATCAACCTTTGACTGAGCCGGCAGTGAGTCCGGAGACGATGCGTCGCTGGACCAGGAGGAAGAAGATCAATGCCGGGAGGGTGAAGAGGAGTGCTGCGGCCATCACGGAGTTCAGCGAGGTCAGATACTGGCCGATGAAGGAGGCCAGACCCACTGAGGCCGGCCAGAGATCCCGCTCTGCGATGAAGGTCTTCGCGAGAAGGAACTCGTTCCAGCCGTCGAAGAAATTGATGACCGCTGCCGCCGCAATGCTCGGGAGGATCAGGGGGACCAGAACAAGGGACAGGGTGGTGACCCTCGGACATCCGTCCACGGATGCCGCTTCCTCGATCTCGTAGGGGATCGCGTCCACGGCCCCCTTGATGATCCATGCACTGACAGGCATGGTGAATGCGACATTCGCGAGGACGAGTCCTCCCATGCCATTGAGCAGGCCGAGCGAAGCGAACAGCGAGTAGATCGGCACCACGAGAAGCGCTTCCGGAAGCATCTGGGTGGCGAACAGGAGGAACCCTGCGGCTCCCTTGCCGTGGAACTTGAAACGGGAGAGCGCGTAGCCGGCAAGAACAGCGAAGATCAGGGACAGCAACGTGGTGCCGCCGGCGATGATGAGCGAATTGGTGAGCCACTTGAAAATGGGCACGTTGCCGATGACGGCGCCGAGGTCGCCGAGGCGCTCCCAGTGCGGCCACCACCGCTGCGCTTGACCGTACAGCTCCGAGTCCTCACTGAGTGCCGTGTTGAGCATCCAGTAGAGGGGGAATCCGGAGAACAGCACCAGGGCGGCGAGCATGAGATAACGTGCCGGTTTGCTGAAGTGGCGCTGTCCGGGGGCCTTGGCCCGCCGCCGCGAGGGAGCCTGCTGTGGGGGACTGGTGGTTTGACGGATGGTCATGGTTCTAGGCCTCCTTGGCGGTGTTGCGCCGTTCGATGATGAAGTACACGACGGTGACCAGCAGAGAGAGCACGAGCCCCAGGGCGCCGATGGCGGCGGCGCGGCCCAGCTCTTGATTGCTGAATGCCTGGCGGTAGACGTTCACGACCAGGGTGTTCGTGCTGTCCACCGGACCACCGCCTGTGAGGAGGTAGATGATCTCAAAGCGTCGGATGGACCAGATCGTCATGAGCAGGGTGACGACACGCACCGTGGGTGCGATGTGCGGCCAGGTGACCGCCTTGAAGGTCTCCAGGGCGCCGGCGCCGTCCATCCGGGTGGCTTCGTAGAGCTCCCCGGGGATCGACTGCAGCGAAGCCAGGACGACCAGCATCACCAATGGCATGACTTTCCAGACGGACGTCAGGACGACGGCGGCCATCCCATATTTGGGGTCCACCAGCCATCCCTGCTGGCCGACTCCCATCACACCGACCACTTCGTTGAGAACTCCGTCCGACCGGTTGAAGATCCAGCTGAAAATCAATGCCGTCGCCACGGTGGGAACAGCCCAGGGGAAGGTGATGATCGCTCGGACGATGGTCCGGCCCTTGAAGGCGCGATTCAGAAGCAGCGCGGCCCCGCCTCCGATCGCAACTGCGATGAGGACTGTCGCCGCGGTGTAGAGGAGTGTGGCGCCGAGGGAGTTGTAGAACTGGCTGCTGCTCAGCAGCCGTGTGTAGTTGTCCAGACCGACCTCAGTCCCGCCGTCGGGTTTGACGAGCGGTGTTCTGGTGAAGCTGAGACGCAGTCCCTGGATGACCGGGATGATCATGAAGACGACCAGATAGATCACCGCTGGCCCGATGTAGAGGTAAGGGGAGATCCGCTGCCACAGATGGTGACGTGACGGAGCCTCCTTGAGGTGGTCCTGAGCCGCGAGGGGCGGGGACGTGGAAGTTCGGAGCGACATTGCCCTGATCCTTTGCTTGGTCCGTTCAGCCGATCAGCTGAGTCACTTGGGTCTGCGCTGTCGACAGCGCGGTCGCGGCGTTCCCGCCGTCCACGAGGTAGCGCTCCACCTGGGTCATCACCTCGCGCATGATCGCTTTGGTCTGTGCTTCGAATCCCTTGATCAAGGGGCTTCGTGATTCCTTGGCGAGATTGATGAAGGACTCCGCCCACGGGTTGGCACGGGCGTAGTCGGCATCCAGCGGAATGTCCGTGGCGAGAGTGGAGGGACCCATGGCCTTTCTCAGCGCACTCTGCCCCTCGTCAGATCCCACCCAGCCGACGAAGTCGACGGCGAGATTGCGGTTTTTGCTGTACCCGTTGACCGCGAGCACGATCTCCTGATGGGCCGAGGGCCGTGGAAGCGGGATGCGCTCCGCATAGCCGATGTCGTCGGAGGTGACGACTTTGGAGGACCGCAGAATGCCGGCGACCGTCGATGAGACGTCGATCATCATGGCAAGGCGGCCCTCGCGGAACTTGGTGCGCATCGTGGAGGCGTCATCACCGATGGGCATCGCACCGGAACGGTAGATCTCACCGAACGCCTCGACTCCCGCGAGGTTCTCCGCCGTGTCGATGGTGGGGCGTGACCCGTCGGACCAGGCTCCTCCGTGACCGTAAGTCCAGACGTCGAAGTCCATGAACCAGGAGTCGAACTCCGTCATCTGATGACGCACCCCGAAACCGTCCAGGCCGGTGGCTGAGCGGATCGCAGCTGATGCGGCGATCAGTTCCTTGACATTCGTGGGCGGCGTGACCTTCGCCTTCTCCAGGAGTTTGCGGTTCCAGAAGAAGTTCCAGTTCAGACGCTCCCACGTGATCCCGTATTGCGTCCCGTTCACGATGCCGGACGTGTTGGTGTGGTTCAGCGGCCGTCCGTGATGAGACGCCACCACGGACGTGAGCGGCGCGAGGATGCCGGCATCAGCCAAGGGGTAGAAGTTCACGTCCTGGACGACGAAGACGTCCGGACCCCCTTTGCCGCCGAGTTCAGTGTTGAGCTTGTCGGCGAAGGAGAGGAACGGGGTGGTGCTCTGGGCCAGTGCGGCTGATGGGTTCGCCTTCTGATAGGCCTGGATGGCCTGCCACATCGCCTGCCCGCGACCAGGTTCCAGCCATTGCCAGCTGCCGAATTTCAGGGTGCCGCCGGCGGATGCGGGCCGGTTCGGGTCGAGCGCCGTCCCGGTCCCGCAGCCGGTCAGGAGGAGCCCTGCGGCTGTCGCCCCGGCGGCACTCAGAAAGGAGCGTCGGGCGATCATGGCGCTGTGACCGCTTCGGAGGCCAGTGCCTCGGTTTCGCGGCGCAACTTCAGAGCCACTTCCAGGGAATGATCGATCTCGACGTCGTCCCAGCCGACGATACCGCCCTCGGGGACATCGTGAAGCAGCTTCACATGATGCGCCATGGCCACGGGAAGGGCACGGTCACGGACCGATTTTCCGGCGGAGATCAGTTTGCCCCACACGGTGTAGCCGCCTTCGCCGTCGAGGATCTCGCCTGCTTTCAGATCCTTCTTCGCGCAGGCCACGACGTCGGCGTGGAATCCTTCAGGGGCTCCGGTGGCGATACCGCGCAGCGCCGCGTTCGCGATCGAGACGTTCAGCTCGAGACCCACATAGTGGTACGGCCGGTACAGGGCGGCGTACTGACCCGTGGGGTCCGGGTGCCAGGGGTACTCCTGGAAGCACCCCGACACGTAGTCATTGGTCGCCTTGACCACGACGAAGACGCCTTCCTGAGTGTTGTGGGGGATCCAGTCCCCCTCGCGCGTGACACTCGACATCACATCGACGCTTCCTTCAAGCGCCAGGCACACCGCCGCTGCTCGCCGGCCGGCAGATGGTGGCGATTTCCTCGACGTCCCCAGGCGTGAAGGTGAGTCCGTCATCTGACGGCGTGAGGCCGGCCGCGTTCGCCACCGCTGCCATCTCTATGGCGGCTTTCGTGCCGTCACGGAACGAAGTGTGCATGTAAGGGTTGAGCTGGCCGGAGTCGGTCAGTTCCTTCGAGAATTCCCAGTTCTCCCAGACGTTGTCCGGATTCATCTGGTGGTAGTGGGAGAGGTATTTGGCGCCCTTCCCCGCGCATACGACGTCGAAGCCGGACGTCCGGGCCCAGTCGACCAGTTCCCAGATGAGTGCCGGCTGGTCTCCGTACGCCAGAGAATAGACGACGCCGGCTTCGCGGGCGCGCCGGGCCAGTGCCGGCCCTGCCAGGGCATCAGCCTCGACGGTCACCATGATGATGTGCTTGCCGGTTTCGATGGCCCGCAGCGCATGCTGGATCCCCACGATCGGATTGCCCGTCGCTTCGACGATGACGTCCAGATCCGCGTCGAAGAGAGCGGATGCGTCGGTCAAGACTGTTGTGGCACGGCTGGCGAGTGCGGTCGGAATGTCTTCGACGAACGCCTCTTCCGGCCAGTCCACCAGTTTGAGAGCGCCCTTGGCGCGTTCGGCATTGATGTCGGCGATGGCGACCACGTGGATGCCGGGGATATTGCGAGCCTGCGCAAGATACATGGTGCCGAAACGGCCCGCTCCGATCAGGCCGACGCGGATCGGAGCGCCATCGGCCTCGCGGTCGGTCAGCAGTTTGTGCAGATTCATGACTACCTTTCGGGATACGCGCCTCGGGATGCGCGTGGTTGCACTGTGGTCAGTGTCGGATGGGTGGGTTCCACAGGGGCTGGTCGGCCCGGGCTCTGCGTGATCTGGGACGCCGCCCGGGGTGAGGGCGGATTGAGTAAACAGAGTGGAACCGGTTACACTTTTATGACATGCCGTCCCCGGCGAGGTCAATACCCTAGTCTGAAAAAGTTCCACGAGCCTTGACGAACAGGTTCCGGAAATCCGAGCGCAGAAGTCAGGAGCCCAGTGCAGAAGTCGCCTACGATCCGCGATGTCGCTCATGCGGCCGGAGTCTCCGTCGCCGTCGTTTCCCGCGTCCTGAACCCCGGCTCAGGACCGGTTGCCGATGCCACCCGGGAACGGGTGCGGAACGTCATGCAGTCGATGGGCTACCACCCCCGCACGGCCGCGCGGGAGCTCAAGCATGGCGCGCCCACGACCCTGGGTCTGCTTCTGGCGGATGTCTCCAATCCCTTTTTCGCCCGGCTGGCGGATCAGGTGGTGCAGGAGGCGCATGCCCGCGGGATCCAGGTGCTGCTGATGACCACTCAGGAGGATGACCGGCTCGAGTCCGAGCGCTTGGAAACCCTGATCGAGCGCAGGGTCAGCGGCATCATCGCCACCCCGACGGGCAACAACCTGGAGATCTGGAAGAGGCTGCGGGAACTGGGGACCGACGTGGTGTTCGTCGATCGTTCCATTCCCGCGCTGCCCGACGTCGACGTCGTCAGTATCGACAACGTCGAGTCGGCTCGCTCAGCCACGGCTCTGATGGTGGCACACGGGCATCAGCGCATCGGGATCATTTCCGGACCTGCCCACTCCACCACTGGTCGCGACCGCGTCGGTGGGTACCGTGAGGCTCTGGAGGCCGCGGGACTCGCGGTCGATGAGAATCTCATCAGACACGCCGCGTTCCGTGGAGCTGCCGGCGGAGATGCGGTCACGGCGTTGCTCAACCTGGACGAACCTCCCACGGCGCTCGTGGTGGCCAACACGGCTCAGGTGACGACGGTGCTGAGCCGCCTCTCACACGCGGGTGTGTCCGTCCCGCACCAACTGTCGGTCATCGTCTTCGACGACTCTCCCTGGACCGAGCTCATGTCCCCGCCGCTCACCATCATCCGGCAGCCGGTCGACCTCCTGGCCAAGCATTCGGTGCAGCTCGCCCTGGCCAAGGCGAGCGGGAAGAGCGCGGACAAGCCGACCGCTGTCCGCGTGCTGGCCGAACTGGTCGAACGCTCCAGCGTCTCCCGCCCCTAGGCAGCCCTCCTCGGCTGCTTCTCTCGCGTCAACCGGTCTCCTGTGGCGACCGGAGGAAAGGATGCCGTCATGGCACAAGACACCTCGATCGCCCTCCTGGGGCTCGGGCCCATGGGTGACCCGATGAGCCGCAATCTCCTGGCCGTCCATCCGGAACTCGTCGTGTGGAACCGGACGGCATCGAAGACCCAGCCGCTCGTCGACGCGGGCGCGCGGGCCGCGTCCTCCCCGGCTGAGGCAGCGGCGGCGATCACCCTCACTGTTCTGCCGGATCTCGCTCAGGTGGAAGCACTCCTTTCTGGGTCTGACGGGCTCCTGGCGGGGTGGGCGGACAAGGGCGTCGAGGCTCCGGTCCTCGTCGTCCATGGCACGGTTTCCCCCACTGCGGTGGCTGCGTTCGCGGAACAGATGTTCGTGGAGCATGGCGTGAGCGTGGTCGACGCACCTGTCAGTGGCGGTACCGCCGGCGCCCGCCAGGGGACGCTGAGCATCATGGTGGGTGGCGACGAAGCCGTCGTCCGCGACCTCGACCCGGTGTTCAGGGCCATGGGCTCGACGGTCCGCCACATGGGTCCTTCGGGCGCCGGCGCGCTCGCGAAAGCCTGTAACCAGGTGATCGTCGCGGCCACGGTGACCGCAGTCTCTGAGGCTATGCTGCTGGCCCGCGCCGGCGGCCTCGACCTCGGCGTGTTGCTGGAACTTCTGCGGGGTGGGCTTGCCGATTCCGAAGTCCTCCGGCAGAAGGGTACCCGGTGGATCACCGGTGACTTCGACGGCGGGGGGAACGCCAGGAATCAGCTCAAGGATCTCGGTTTCGTCCACGATGCGGCGACTGCGCGCGGCCTTGATCTGCCCCTCAGCGCCACTGTCACCGAGCTGTTCAGCGCCATGGTGGAGAACGGCGACGGAGCCCTCGACCATACGGGCATCCAGAAAACCCTTGCTTCACGCTCCGCGGCTCTCAAGGGTGGCCCGACTGAGGCGAGGGACGTCTGAGGGGCCGGCGCTGGTCGTGGAGTAACGCATCGGGGACGTGAGCCCTCCGCTCACTTTCCCATGATCATTTCCCGGTGATCGTGTTCAGGGCGAGGACGATGATGAAGCCGTTGAAGAAGAAGCTGAGCACCGAGTGCCACGTGACCAGCCAGCGTCCGCGGGAGTCCAGCACTTCACAGTCCGACGCCGCGAACGTGGTTCCCATGGTGAAAGCGAAATAGACGAAATCCACCATCCGGGGCGTCGTGGTCCCCGGTACCCGCAGGAGCGGCCCGGTCTTCCCGTAGTGCCGCTGGAAGTAGATCTGGGCGAATCCCCACTGCATGAGGGCCCAGGACAGCAGCATGCTCCACACACCCACGGTGTCGGCCAGGAGCCGCAGATCCTCGTCCCCCGCGTTGGGGGCGAGGAGCACCTGCGCCGCTGCGGTGAGCCCGATCAGGCTGGCCAGCGCCGTCCCGACGACGGTGAGGATCCGGACCGCGGGAGCGATCTCGGCCGCGGCCGGGACCGCCTGGGACGCCGGCGGGATGATGCGGGCCTCCCGGCTGAGGCGGAACAGGATGATGACCGCGTAGATCGACCCGAGCAGGCACCACAGGGCCAGCAGTTCCAGGATGCTGGTGTCCTTCTCGGCGACCACCACCGGGAAGAACCCGAGCACGCACAGCCCGAACTGGGCGACCAGATGCACGATGAACCCGACGCTCACCGCCCTGTTCTGCGGACGTCGCTTCGTGGCGCTGCGTGATCTTCTGCTGCTCCGGCCCATAACGGCAATGCTAGAGGCCCCGGCGGCGCTCTGCGGGACGACGTCGGGGCGCCGCCGTCGAGCGTCTGACATCCCCTGCTTGACCTTGACGCAGCGTCAACTTCTACGCTGGTGATCATGGAGGACGACGAGGACTGGAGCATCCAAGAAGTGGCCCGCATGGCCGGGACCACCAGCCGCACCCTGAGGCACTACGAACAGGTGGGGCTGCTGAAGCCGAGCCGAGTGGGGCACAACGGCTATCGCCATTACGACCGCGACGCCCTGGTCACCTTGCAGAGGATCCTCCTGCTCCGCGGACTGGGACTCGGTCTGCCGGCGATCGGTGAAGTGCTGTCCCGGCAGTCCGACCAGGCGGAGGCACTCAGCCGGCACCTGGAGCTGCTGCGGCAGGACCAGGAGCGGCTGGCCCGCCAGATCCAGGCGGTGGAGCACACGATCAGACAAGTGAAAGGAGGTGGTCGGCTCATGGCACAGGACATGTTCGATGGATTCGATCACACGCAGTACAAGGAAGAGGTCGAGCAGCGCTGGGGCGCCAAGGCGTACGCGGATTCGGATGCCTGGTGGCGCGGGCTCGGCGAGGACGGGCGGCGCGTCTGGCAGGAACGCCAGCAGCGGCTGGGCGCCGACTGGACCGCCGCGGCGGGCCGCGGCGTCGACCCGGCGAGCGACGAGGCCCAGGCTCTCGCCGCACGGCACGATGCCTGGCTCTCCGGGATCCCCGGGACGCCTGGACATCCGGACGGCGCTCCGAAGGAGTATCTGCTCGGCCTGGCCGAGATGTACGTGTCGGACCCGAGATTCGCGGCGAACTACGGCGGACAGGGCGGAGCGGAATTCGTGCGTGACGCCCTGCGCGTCTATGTGGAGCACCGGGACGCCTGAGCATCGGCTTCCGCCGCGGGCACTGTCACAGGACGAACGGGCGCCCTCCTGAACCTCAGGAGGGCGCCCGTTCGGCGTTCGGGTAGCGGGGACCGTGAAGGGTTCAGGCCCGGCGGAGGGTGGTGTTGTTGCAGGCCTCGCAGACGCTCTCCGGGATGACACCGGCGTTCTGGAGCTTGCCGAAGATCCAGCAGCCCAGGCAGAACCCGGCGAAGGATTCGAGGGACGCCGCCACGATCAGCAGGCCCAGCAGGACCCACGCCACCGGGGCGAGACCGACGGTCCAGAGGATGGCCGCGGCGGTCGAGAGGACAGCGCCGATGGTCTGGGCGAACCTCTTCGGAGGGCCGGGCACCAGACGCGGTGCGCCCAGGCGCGGGGCGATGACGTGCACCGCGAGGCGTCCGGCGGGCGAGTAGCGTGGGCCGCCGGCCACCCGGAGCCAGAAGCCCAGGGCGATGAGCCAGAGCAGCCATCCCCAGCCGGCCGTCAGGCCGAGGACCAGGGTGACGACGCTCAGCACCACGATGATGCCCGCGGTGGAACGCGCGGCGTACTCGTTCACCGGGTTCGGGAACGCGAACAGCCGCTTCAATCCGGAGCTGGTGGAAGTGGTCACCCTGCCAGACTACGGACGGCCCGCCCGCGCACGGAAGCATTATTGCTCCATGCGACGAGCGGGCCATCTCGAAGGGCGAGCCGTCACTCAGGCCGGTCAGGCCCAGACCACTCAGGCGCAGACCGCTCAGAAGGAGAGCGGGACGTGCAGTTCCTTGATCCACTGCCGGCGTCGGTAGTCCCGGGCCCGGAGCAGCACGGAGTCGTGGGAGACCTCCACCTGCAGGCCGCTGGCCTCCAGGCCGTCCAGGGCGCGCTCGCTGCCGTGGCCGTCGTCCTCCCAGAGGGTCTGGATGGCGCCCGTGTTGACGGTCATGAAGCCCTCCGGGTTGCTGGTGCCGGGCACCACGCGGCGCACGGCCCAGTCGGAGAGGTTCAGGTCCCAGTGGGTGTGCCCGCTGAAGAAGAACACGTTCTTGTACTGGCCCAGAATGTTGAGGAGCCGGTCGGCCTGCAGGTAATCACCCTTGTAGAGCGCGTTCCGGGTGCCGGAGACGGTGTTGGAAAGCGGGTGGTGGCAGAACACCATCACGGGCTTGCGGCGGCGGGCGTAATAGGCCAGGCGCGATTCGAGCCAGGCGAACTGCTCGTCGCTCAGCCACACCTCGTCCCAGAGCTTGCTGTCGTGGTAGTGCATGTACTTCTCGGTGCCCAGCAGGAGCGCCGGGACGCCGCCCAGGTCCACCTCGGTGTAGACCTTCTTGCGGCCCGTGAAGTCGTAGAAGTTGTTGTACAGCTTCTCCTCGGTGCACCCGTTCGGCCAGGTCTCCTGACGGAGTGTGGTGGGGTTCAGCCACTTCGGGACGTAGAACTCGTGGTTTCCGATCACCCAGTGGGCGTTGCGGGGGTGCGGATTGGAATCCAGCACCTTGCGGACGTCGGTGTATTCGAAGTCGTAGCCGCGCGGGGTGATGTCGCCGTTGATCACCAGGCCGGCGCTGCGGGTGCGGGGGTTGGTGGTCTCGATGTCCTGCAGGGCCATGGCGAAATCGTGCAGATCACCCTGGATGTCACTGATGACCGAGAAGACGCTGCGGGCACGGCCCCAGCCGGACGTGGTGGGTGCGGACGTGCTGCCGGCCTGAGCTGCCGATGCGGTGCCCACGGCGGCGAGTCCGGCCAGGGAGGTGGCGATCGCCGTGCGGCGGGTGAGGGGTTTCATGGCGGAGTGGATCCTTCACTGGGGGAGTGGTCGCTTCCACGATAGGAAGGCTAAGTGAAGGGCATTCGCTTCTTGATTGCACTTGTCTATACAGCTGGATGAACGCGGCGTGAACGGTTCTGCGAGTCGCGCCTCGGTTCAGGCGTGAGGGGCTCTCCCTACGCCGGGCGCCGGGAGTCCGTCGAGGGAGTTGAAGGTGTAGAGCTGCACGCTGTCGATGCCCGGCGTCCTCCGGAGCCGGTCGATCATCTCCCCGGGCGCGTACCGGCTGCCGGGCAGGAGATTGCGGGCCAGGGACGTCTTGCCGCTGAGGAAACGAAGGGACGACCCCACCCCGATCTTCGCGGCGAGGGTGACGAGCCGGGCGGTGGGGACCGCCCCGGCCACACCCACCCGGACGGGAAGGTCCACTCCCTCGCGGCGAAGCCCGGTGACGTACTCGCCGATCCTCTCGACCGAGAAGCACATCTGCGTCACGACCCTGCTCGCATGCTCCTGTTTGCGCCGCAGGGATTCCAGCAGCACGCGGTCAGGGATCCCCGGGTGCCCTTCGGGATACCCGGCCACGCCGACGGTGAAGCGCCCGCCACCCAGCTCCGCGACGTCCCGCAGCAGCGCCTCGCCGTCGGCGTACGGCCCGGCGGGAGTGCCGGCGTCGCCGCCCACCGCGAAGAGCTCGGTGATGCCCGCGTCCGCGCATTCCTCCAGGACCCGGCGCAGGCGCTCCCGGCTGCTCAGCCCCTTCGCCGCGAGGTGCGGCACCACCCGGTGACCGTCCTGTGCGAGCTCGGTGGCCACCGCGAGCGTGGCGTCCACGCCGTGCTTGGGCAGGCAGGTGACGCTGATCGAGCCGGACGACGACGGCGGCACGGCCTTCCGCACCGCCTCCACGATGCCGGGGGCCGGGATGACCTCGAGATGTATGGACAGCGTGCGGGCTTCCGGGGTTTCCACGTCAGTCGATCCCGTCAGGCCTGGGTGGTGAGGAGGGTGCGGGCTTCTTGGCGGGTGGTGCCGGAGTCTTGGATGCCTTCGGCGATGTGGGCGAGGTTTTCGGGGATGTCGCGTCCTTTTTTGCGCATGGCGGTGGCCCAGAGGCGTCCGGCGCGGTAGGAGGAGCGGACCAGGGGTCCGGACATGACGCCGAGGAAGCCGATGTCTTCGGCTTCGTCGGCGAGGTCGACGAATTCCTGGGGTTTGACCCAGCGGTCCACGGGCAGGTGGCGTTCGGAGGGTCGGAGGTATTGGGTGATGGTGATCAGGTCACAGCCGGCCTCGTGCAGATCGCGCAGGGCCTCGGAGATCTCCTGGCGGGTTTCGCCCATGCCGAGGATGAGGTTGGATTTGGTGACCATGCCGTGGGTGCGGCCTTGGGTGATGACATCCAGGGAGCGTTCGTAGCGGAAGGCGGGGCGGATGCGTTTGAAGATGCGGGGGACGGTTTCGACGTTGTGGGCGAACACTTCCGGGGCGGAGTCGCAGATGGCTTGGATGTGTTCGGGTTTGCCGGAGAAGTCGGGGATGAGCAGTTCCACTCCGGTGCCGGGGTTGAGTTCGTGGATTTTGCGCACGGTTTCGGCGTAGAGCCAGACGCCTTCGTCTTCGAGGTCGTCGCGGGCGACGCCGGTGACGGTGGCGTAGCGCAGGTTCATGGACTGCACGGAGCGGGCGACTTTGGTGGGTTCGAGCCGGTCCAGGGGGGAGGGTTTGCCGGTGTCGATCTGGCAGAAGTCGCAGCGGCGGGTGCATTCGGAGCCGCCGATGAGGAAGGTTGCTTCTTTGTCTTCCCAGCATTCGAAGATGTTGGGGCAGCCGGCTTCTTCGCAGACGGTGTGCAGGCCTTCTTTTTTGACGAGGTTTTTCAGGCCGACGAACTCGGGTCCCATCTGGACTTTGGCTTTGATCCAGTCGGGTTTGCGTTCCACGGGGGTCGCGGCATTGCGTTGTTCGATCCGCAGGAGTTTACGGCCTTCGGGGACAAGAGTCACAGCACGGGTCCTTCGTCGTCGGGTGAAGCGGGTGAAGCGGGTGAAGCGGTGCGGCAGGTGATGCGGTGGAACGAGTGATGCGGTGGCGCGAGAAAACAAGTTCGGAACAGCGTAGCCGCCGGTGCTGCGCGGACCCCCGTCCACGCAGCACCGGAGACGATCAGCTGAGGCCGTTCACGCCCGGGTACAGCGGGTGGGCCGCGGCGAGCGCACGCACACGGTCCCGCAGGCCGGTGAGGTCGGCGTCGTCGTCGGCGATCAGGGCCTCCGCGATGATGTCCGCGACCTCACGGAAGGCTGCCTCGCCGAAGCCGCGGGTGGCCAGGGCCGGGGTGCCGATCCGCAGGCCCGAGGTGACCATCGGCGGACGCGGGTCGAACGGGACGGCGTTGCGGTTGACCGTGATGTCGATGGCGGCCAGGCGGTCCTCGGCCTGCTGGCCGTTCAGCTCGCAATCGCGCAGATCCACCAGCACCAGGTGAACATCGGTGCCGCCGGAGACCACGGAGATGCCCTTGTCGGCCACGTCGGACCGGGTGAGACGCTCGGCCAGGATCCGCGCACCTGCCAGGACGCGCTCCTGACGCTCACGGAACTCCTCGGACGCCGCGATCTTGAAGGCCACTGCCTTGCCCGCGATGACGTGCTCCAGCGGGCCGCCCTGCTGCCCGGGGAACACGGCCGAGTTGATCTTCTTGGCGATGTCCGCGTTGTTGGACAGGATGATGCCGCCGCGCGGGCCCGCCAGCGTCTTGTGCGTCGTGGAGGTCGTGACGTGGGCATGCGGCACGGGCGAGGGGTGCAGCCCGGCCGCGACCAGCCCGGCGAAGTGCGCCATGTCCACCATGAGGTAGGCGCCCACGGAGTCGGCGATCCGGCGGAACTCGGCGAAGTCGAGCTGACGGGCGTAGGCGGACCAGCCGGCCACGATCAGGGCGGGCCGGTGCTCCTGCGCCAGCCGCTCGACCTCGGCCATGTCCACGGTGTGCGTGTCCTCGCGGACGCCGTACGGGACGACGTTGTAGAGCTTGCCGGAGAAGTTGATCCGCATGCCGTGCGTGAGGTGGCCGCCGTGGGCCAGGTTCAGGCCCATGATGGTGTCGCCGGGCTTGATGAGCGCGTGCATGACGGAGGCGTTGGCCTGGGCGCCGGAGTGCGGCTGGACGTTGGCGAACTCCGCGCCGAAGAGGTCCTTGATCCGGTCGATGGCGAGCTGCTCGATGACGTCCACGTGCTCGCAGCCGCCGTAGTAGCGCTTGCCCGGGTAGCCCTCGGCGTACTTGTTGGTCAGGACGGAGCCCTGGGCCTGCATGACGGCGAACGCGGTGTGGTTCTCCGACGCGATCATCTCGAGGCCCTCGCGCTGGCGGTGCAGTTCGTCGTCGATCTTCGCCGCGACCTCGGGATCCAGCTCCGCGAGGGACGCGTTCAGCGAAGCCGGGACGACCTGCTCGTACTCGGAGACGGCGGCGCTCACAGTTCGCCTCCGTTGGCCGCGGCGTACTCCTCGGCGGACAGCAGCGGGCCCTCAGCGGTGACGGCCACGGTGAAGAGCCAGCCCTCGCCGTACGGGTCGCTGTTGATCAGGGCCGGGTCGTCCGACGCCGCGGCGTTGACCGCGGTGATCTCGCCCGAGACCGGGGCGTACAGATCGGACACGGACTTGGTGGACTCCACCTCGCCGCAGGTCTCCCCGGCGGTGATGACGGCGCCGACCTCGGGCAGGTCCACATAGACGATGTCTCCCAGGGCATCCGCCGCCACGGCGGAGATGCCGACGCGCACGGCGCCGTCCCCGTCCTGCGCGACCCACTCGTGCTCGGCCGAATACCTCAGACCGGCGTCCACTGTGCTCATCTTCATTTCCTCTTTCCGCTGTTGCTCCTGCGCTGGGCGTCACGGCCCGTTCCTTCCAAGGTCCCGGACATCCGAGGCGAGGGAGGTGAGGGCCGTGCTGACTGCATCGTCGAGAAGAGGAGTCCTGATGCCGGAACCCGCTGCGGCGTGGACGCGGCGCGAGCGCGTGCGGCATTCCGCTGCAAGGGTGTGAGGACGGTCGGTCCGGCGGACATGAGGAACCCTTCGGCTCAGGCGCCCGGAAGGCGCCACGATGACAGGCGTTCCTCCCCGCTCTGTGTGGGACCTGAGAGATTCCGCGGGCTGAAGGGGCCCGCTTGCACCGTCGGTGAGCCCGGCGGACCGGGCTGCTTTCCAGAGTTGCCTCGCCGCGGCGGTACGGGTGCCTGAGAGATTCCCGGGGAGGGTTTGCTCCTACGGCGCCTGCCCGGGGTGCCGGGAGGTCTCTCCCGCCGCGGATCAACAGCGTCCGCATCACCTGCCGGTGATGCGGCTCACACGATATCCGTAATCACTGGTCATGCGCAAAACTCCGGGGATTCGACGCAGGTTTTCGACACCTTCGGGCTCTATGATCGGCTCGACATCATCATAGGGGGGCTCCACCAGTCATGCCGGAATCATTCATCAGCCGCCGCGCGGCTCTGCTGGCCTTGGGAGCCGCCACGGCCCCGTTGCTAGGGGCCTGCGCCGACTCGCCGACCGCCGCTCCCGGCGCGAAAACAGGCGGCGGTCAGGGCCCGTCCGCGAGCGGAGGCGCGACGTCGTCGGCCACTCCGACGCCGACCCAGACGCCGAGCGCCACCCCCACACCCCGCAAGACCTTCGTGGGTGACTTCAGGCTTCCGCCCGTCCAGAACGGCCTGGCGCCGGTCATCACCCGGGTGACGACGAAGCAGCCGGTGGTGTTCCTGACGATCGACGACGGCGTGGTCAGGACCCAGGAGTCCCTCGATCTGCTGGACGAGTACGGGTACCCGGCCACGCTGTTCCTGACGAAGAGCGCGATCGCGGGCAACCCGGACTTCTTCAAGAAGTTCCAGGCCCGCGGCGATCGCATCCAGAACCACACCATCAGTCACAATACCTCCATGGTCCAGGCGAGCTACGAGTACCAGCTCGGCGAGGTCGCCGGCATGCAGGACTACATCAAACGTCACTACGGGACCACGCCCTCGCTGTTCCGGCCGCCCGGAGGGGCGTACTCGAACGCCATGCGCACCGCCGTGGCCGCCGCGGGTCTGAAAGCCGTCATCGACTGGGAGTGCAAGGCCAACGCCGGGCGGATGGACTACCAGGTGGGCAACGGCCTGCGCCCGGGTGACATCTGCCTCATGCACTTCCGGCCGGAATTCAAACGGGACCTCGCGGCGTTTCACCAGGCACAGAAGGCCTCCGGACTGACCGTGGTCCGCCTGGAGGAGTTCCTCGGAATCTGAGTTCTCCCGCCACCGCCGAAGTGGGATAGCGTCATAAGTACGGAACAATTCACACCACAGGAGGAAGCATGAAGGCATCACCCACGCTCGCGGCCAATCTCCAGGCCGTGCTGACCGACCTGATCGAATTGCACCTGCAGGGCAAGCAGGCCCACTGGAACATCGTGGGACCGAACTTCCGCGATCTGCACCTCCAGCTGGACGTCCTGATCGACCTGGCCCGCAACCTCAGTGACGACGTCGCCGAGCGCATGCGCGCCCTGGAGGCCGTTCCGGACGGCCGCAGCGTCACCGTCGAGAAGGAGACCAACCTCGCGGCCTTCCCCGAGGGCCTGATCTCCACGCACGACGCCATCGACCGCATCGTCGCGGCCATCAACGCCACCGTGGGCACCACCCGCAAGGTCCACGACCAGGTGGACGAGGAGGACCCCACCTCGGCGGACCTCCTGCACACCGTGCTCGAGGGACTCGAGCAGCAGGCCTGGCTCATCGGCGCGGAGAACATGAAGCCCTGACAGCAGGCTGACGGAACGACGACGGCGCCGCACCCTCCCGGGGTGCGGCGCCGTCATCGTGTCTGAGCTCCACATTACCGCGCGGGTTCGGCTACTGATCCGTGGCAGCTTGCGTAAAGGGGCCCCGCGCCCCGCCAGCGGCGTGAGCATTCAACTCCGCGCGGGGATAGCAAGCAGAACGGATCAGCAGCCGAACCCGGGCTCCGGTCCCAGGCGGCTCAGTCCACCAGGGCCGGGGTGTCCATCTTCAGGGTCTCCCCGCGGAAGAACTCGGGCCGCTTGCGAGCCATCACGAACATCACCACGACGCCGAGGAGCAGGATCCCCACGCCCACCACGAACACCAGGCCGACGCCGAACACGGCCGTGCCGGAACCGAAGGCCGGGTCCCACGAGTCGACCGCGGTCTGGATCATGACGACGAACAGCATGATGCCGCCCACCACCGGCGCCAGGCCGCGCAGGAGGAAGTTCCGCGGGCTGGCCAGCAGGGTCTTCCGGAAGTACCAGACGCAAGCGAACGCCGTGAGGCCGTAGTAGAAGCAGATCATCAGGCCGAGGGCCAGGATGGTGTCATTGAGGACGTTCTGGCTCACGATGTGCATCACCGCGTAGAAGCCCCACGAGATCACGCCCGCCGCGACGGTGGCGTTGGCCGGGGTGAAGTGCACCGGGTCGACCTTGGCCATCGACTTGGGCAGGGCGCCGTAGTGTCCCATGGCGAGCAGGCCGCGGGCCGGCGACATGAAGGTCGACTGCAGGGACGCCGCCGAGCTGGAGAGCACGGCCAGGGACATCAGGATGGCGAGCGGGCCCATGATGGGCGAGGCGAGCGCCGTGAAGATGTTGCCCGAGTTCTCCGGGTTCCGCAGGCCGAAGCCCTGTTCCCCGATGCCGGCGAACATGATGCAGGCGATGGCGACCAGCAGGTAGATGGCTAGCACGGAGAGGGCCGTGATGGTGCCCGCCTTGCCGGCGGTCTTCCGGCCGTCCTTGGCCTCCTCATTCAGGGTCAGGCAGACGTCCCAGCCCCAGTACACGAAGATCGAGAGGGAGATGCCCGCGGTGATCGCGCTGAAGCTGTCCACCTTGGTGATGTCGAACCAGTCCCAGGAGAAGGCCATGCCCTGGCCGGAGTTCTCCCAGTTCACGATCGCCATGACGGCGAAGAGGCCCAGCACCAGGAGCTGGAAGCCCACCAGGACGTACTGGACGTTCTTGGCGGTCTCCAGCCCGCGGTAGCTGATCCACACGGCCGCCACCACGAAGACGAGGCACGTGGCCACGTTGATCCACTGGTTGCCCGCCAGATCGGCCAGCCCCGCCACGCCCGTGACCTGCGCCAGGAAGAGGTAGAAGAAGTCCACTGCCACGCCCGCCAGATTGGACAGCACGATGATGTTCGCGGCGAGCAGGCCCCAGCCGCCCATGAAGCCGATCCAGGGTCCGAAGGCCTTGGTGCTCCAGGTGAAGGTGGTGCCGGAATCCGGGGAGTCGGTGTTGAGCTCGCGGTACGCCAGGGCCACCAGGATCATCGGGATGAAGCCGATGACGAAGATGATGGGAAGCTGCGCGCCCACCTCCTGGACCGTGGGGCCGAGGGCGCCGGTCAGGGTGTACGCGGGGGCGATGGTCGAGAGGCCGATGACGACGATCGCCAGCAGGCCGAGCTGACCGGACTTGAGCCCTTTGCCGTCCACATCCTGGTGGGCGCTGCGGGGGTGATGTTGTTCCATGGGTGGCTTTCTGTGCATGGCCAGGCGGCAGCGTCGCCGCGGTGGGCAGACCGGAGAGGGCCTGCCCGCCGACCCGGAAGGGCGGGTCTGGCCGGGCCGGGCGGGGGCCTGGCGCGACGGGTCAGCGAGCGGCGCGCGGCTGCTGCTGGGTGATGCAGTGGATGCCGCCGCCGCGGGCGAAGAGCTCACGGGCGTCGACGGTGACGATCTCGCGTCCCGGGTAGGCGGCGGAGAGGGCTTCGACGGCGCGGGCGTCGTTGGCGTCGTTGAAGGAGCAGGCGATGACGGCGCCGTTGAGGACCACGTGGTTGATGTAGCTGAAGTCCACGAAGCCCTCCTCATCGGTGAGGGTGGCGGGTGCGGGCACCGGGATGACCGTGAGCGTGCGGCCTGCGGCGTCCGTGCTGTCCTTGAGGAGCGCGATGATCTCCTGGGAGACCTCATAGTCGGGGTGTTCCGGGTTCTCCTGGTGGTGGACCAGGACCGTGCCGGGGGAGGAGAGCGTGGCGACGATGTCCACGTGGCCGCGGGTGCCGAACTCCTCGGAGTCGCGAGTGAGGCCGCGGGGCAGCCAGATGGCCTTGGTGGCGCCGATGGTGCGGGCCAGCTCGGCCTCGATCTGCTCCTTGGTGGCGCCGGGGTTCCGGCCCTGATCCAGCTGCACGGTCTCGGTGAGGAGCACGGTGCCTTCGCCGTCCACGTGGATGCCGCCGCCCTCGTTGACGATCGGGGAGGAGATCAGTTCCGCGGGGGTCTGTCCGGCCACGAACGCGCCGATCTTCGAGTCCTTGTCCCAGGCGGCCCAGTCCTGGGCGCCCCAGCCGTTGAAGACCCAGTCCACGGCGCCGAGGTGGCCCTCGGCGTCCAGGACGAAGCTCGGGCCGATGTCGCGCATCCAGGCGTCGTTGAGCTCGGCGGTGACGACCTCGACGCGCGGGTCCAGGGTACTGGGCGGCGATCTCGGTGTCCGCGGGATCGACGACCATGGTGACCGGCTCGAAGCGGACGGCCGCATTGGCGACGGCGGCCCAGGTGGTGCGGGCGGCGTGGGCGTCCTCCGCCGTCTCGCCCAGGGTGTATCCCTCGTGCGGGAAGGCCATCCAGAGACGTTCCTGCTCGGCGGTCTCAGAAGGCATGACCCAGCGCTGGGCGTTGTCGGCGGGAGTGGTTTCGTCAGCCACGTCAGACTCCAATGTGTGATGGCTAGCTTGTGAGGAGGGCCACAAAAATGAACAATGTTCATTTAGTATGGGTGGTGCGCTTCACATTTGGCAAGCCGTCGACGGCGGGCGGCACGTCCCGGGCGTCTGACCAGCGGATTCACTGGCAGACGCCCGGGGCGCTTCTCCCCAGGGGTCGGAGGTGATTCCGGCCCAGGTCAGCCTCCCCAGACTGACCGGTCGTGCGCAGGAGCCGGTCAGTGACCGGGACGCTCCTGCCGGCTTTCCTTGGTGGCGCGCGGGACCTTCCTCAGGCCGAGCGCCGCGGCGACGGTCACGCTGACCATCAGCAGGGCGCCGATGGTGGCCGTGAGGGTGACGCCCGAGTCGAAGGCGTGCTGCGCCGTCGTCGTGAGCTGATGACCCAGCTCGCCGCCCACGTGGTGTGCGACGTCGATCGCGCCGGCGAGCGTCTCCTTCGCCGCGTGGCCGTCCGCCTCACTCAGTCCGGCCGGCAGCCGCAGGTGCTGCTGGTAGCTGGCCGTCAGGATCGACCCGAGGATCGCGGTGCCCAGCAGGGCTCCGAACTCGTAGCCGGTCTCCGAGATCGCGGAGGCCGAACCGGCCTTCTCCGGCGGCACCGACCCCATGATGAGGTCGTTGGAGATGGTCTCCGCCGCGCCGATGCCGATCGACAGCAGGTAGACGGCCAGGAGGAAGACTGGCATGCCGACGCTGTTGCCGAAGAGTGCCACCAGGACGTAGGCGGTGGTGCTCAAGGCGAGGCCCGCTGTGACCACGGTGCCGGGGCGCAGAGCGCGCACCAGCGGGACCGAGGACAGGCCCGCGATGATCGTCGCCACGGAGGCCGGCAGCAGGGTGATGCCGGCCTGGAACGGGCTCATGTCTTCCACCAGCTGCAAGTGCTGGGAGAAGAAGAAGATGAAGCCCGTCATGGAGACGAAGGACAGGACGTTGGCCGCGATCGACGTGCTGAACACCGGGTTCGTGAACAGCGTGACGTCCAGCATGGGAGCCGGGATCCGGCGCTGGCGGCGGACGAACAGCACGCCCATGCCCACGCCGAAGAACGCCAGGGCCAGCGGGAGCGGCTCGAAGCCGTGCACCGTGAGCTCCTTGATGGCCACCGCGACAGGACCCATCGAGAGGATCGACAGGAAGACGCTCGGGACGTCGATGGGGTGCGGCGAGTTGTCCTTGGACTCCGGGATCATCCGGGTGCCCAGCACCAGGAGCGGCGCCAGCAGGAAGGCGGGCATCATGAGGACCGCGCCCCACCAGAAGTGGTCCACGAGCCAGCCGCCGACGATCGGGCCGAGGGCCGCGCCGCCGGAGAAGAAGGCTGCCCAGATGGCGATCGCCAGCCGGCGCTGGTTGTTGTCCGTGAAGATGTTCCGGATCAGGGACAACGTGCTCGGCATGAGGGTGGCGCCGAACAGGCCGAGGGCCGCACGTCCGGCGATCAGGGCGCCGGCGGTGGGCGAGAAGGCCGCCGCGATGGAGGCCAGGCCGAAGCCGGCGCTGCCGATCATGAGGAGCTTCCGGCGCCCGATGCGGTCGCCCAGATTGCCCATGGCCACGAGGAGCGCGGCCAGGACGAGCGGGTACGCGTCGATGATCCAGAGCAGTTCCACGCCGCTCGCCTGCAAGGAGCTGGCGATGGCGGGGAGTGCGAAAGTGAGGGCGGTGTTGTCCACTGCCACGAGCAGCACGGGCACCATGAGCAGTGCCAGGGCCGCCCACTTCTGCCATGGCGCCGTCCCGTTGCTCGTGTTCGGAGTCAAGGTCTTGGTCGTCATGATCATAACTGTACCGTCTGGACTGTATAGTTTCAATCCGGGCGTCATCCTCCCGCGCCACCACCGAACCATGCAGAATGGAAGCCATGTCACGAAAGCCCGTAGCCAGGAACGCCGTCCTCGACGCCTTCGAATCGATGCTGATCGAAGTGGGGGAGCGGGGCGCCACCCTGGATGCGGTGGCTGCGCGTGCCGGGGTCTCCAAGGGCGGTCTGCTGTACCACTACCCGAATAAGGAGGCGCTGGTCGCCGCCCTTCTGGACCGCTTCGACACCCTGGCCCAGGAGGAGATCGAAGCCATGAAGACGGCTCCGGAAGGCGCCGGCGTCTACTTCATCAAGGAGGCCATCTGGGACGGTGGACCTCTGGACCGGTCGTTCGTCGCGGCGACCCGCCTCGCCGAAGTGGCCCACGCCGAGACCCAGCGCCGTTTCGCCAGAATCCAGAAGCAGTGGCTCGAGGTGCTCACGGAGGAACTCGGCGAGGACCTGGCGCGGGCCGTGCGGTACATGTCCGACGGGCTGTACTTCAATGCGGTCCTGGAGAACGGCGGCGGCCAGGAGATGGACCGCGCCAAGACCGACGCCGAAGTGCAGAGCCTCCTGCGGGTGCTCGAGCTGGTCCGTGGCAAGATGTGAGCCCGCGGGCCCCGGCCCGTTTGCCCTCCCAGGCCGCAGGGGAGACAATTGACGTTGTGACTGCTATCACCGCGGTCGCGCACAAGTGAATAAGCCATCGATCCGCGGCGGGAGAGTCCTGCGAACGGGTAATACGCAGGCGCCGTAGGAGCAAAACCTCCCCAGGAATCTCTCAGGCCCCCGTACCGCCGCGCCGAGGCAACTCTGGAAAGCAGCCGGTCACCCGGCTCACCGACGGTGCAGGTGCCCGCCCTTTGCGGTGGGTACGAAAACTCTCAGGTCCCACACAGAGCGGGGAGGAGCCCAACCCGTTCCGGCGTACCATTCGCCGGCCAAGCACTGGAGTTCCTTCGTGACGAATCCCTCCGCCGTCCTTGATCTGGCGAAGTCCGGCAGCTTCGTGGACCGCCACATCGGCTCACGCCGTCAGACCGAGATCGACGCCATGCTGCAGGCCGTGGGCTACAGCTCGGTCGACGCCCTGGTCAACACCGCGGTCCCGGATGACATCAAGCAGCCCACCCCGCTCACGCTGCGCCCGGCCCTTTCCGAGGTCGAGGTCCTCGCCGAGCTGCGCCGTCTGGCCTCGCTCAACAAGACCGCCGTCCAGCTCATCGGCCAGGGCTACTACGACACCGTCACGCCCGCCGTGATCCGCCGGAACATCCTCGAGGCGCCGGCCTGGTACACCGCGTACACCCCGTACCAGCCCGAGATCTCCCAGGGCCGTCTCGAAGCGCTCCTGAACTTCCAGACCATGGTCCAGGACCTCGTCGGCCTGCCCATCGCGAACGCCTCCCTGCTGGACGAAGGCACCGCCGTCGTCGAAGCCGTCCTGCTCATGCGCCGCGCCAACAAGGCGAAGGAAGCCGCCGACGGCAAGACCGTGCTCGACGCCGACCTCCTTCCGCAGACCATCGCCCTCGTGAAGGGCCGCGCCGAGGCCCTCGGCTTCGAGGTCGAGGTCGCGGACCTCTCCGCAGGCCTCCCGGAGGGCGCCATCAACGGCATCGTCCTGCAGCAGCCCGGCGTCTCCGGCAAGGTCTTCGACCACGCACCGGTCATCGCCGCCGCCAAGGAACGCGGCGCCATGGTCACCGTCGCCGCCGATCTGCTCTCCCTCACCCTCATCACCCCTCCCGGTGAGCAGGGCGCGGACATCGCCGTCGGCAGCGCTCAGCGCCTGGGCGTCCCGCTGTTCTTCGGCGGCCCGCACGCCGCGTACATGGCCGTCCGCAAGGGCCTCGAGCGCTCCCTGCCGGGCCGTCTGGTCGGCGTCTCCAAGGACGACGCCGGCACCCCGGCCTACCGCCTGGCCCTCCAGACCCGCGAGCAGCACATCCGCCGCGAGAAGGCCACCTCCAACATCTGCACCGCGCAGGCGCTTCTGGCGATCGTCGCCTCGATGTACGGCGTCTTCCACGGCCCCGACGGTCTGAAGGCCATCGCCGCCCAGGTCCGCGCCCACGCCGCACGCTTCGACGCCGCCCTGCGCGCCGCCGGTGTGCAGACCGCGAACACCGAATTCTTCGACACCGTGACGGTCATCGTCCCGGGCCGCGCCGCCGAAATCCTCGCGGCCGCAGAAAAAGCCGGCTACAACCTCCGCGCCATCGACGCGGACACCCTGGGCGTCTCCTTCGACGAGACCACGACGCCGGAGACGGTCACCGCCGTCGCGTCCTTCTTCGGCGCGGACGCGTCCGCCGTGGAGGCCTCCGGCGCCGAGTACCCGCTGGCCCTGCGCCGCAACACCGAGTTCATGACCCACCCGGTGTTCAACACGCACCGCTCCGAGACCCAGATGCTGCGCTACATCCGCCGCCTCTCGGACCGCGACCTGGCGCTGGACCGCACCATGATCCCGCTGGGCTCCTGCACCATGAAGCTCAACGCCACCGCCGAGATGGAAGCCATCTCCTGGCCGGAGTTCGCCTCCATCCACCCGTTCGCCCCGGATTCCCAGACCGCCGGCTGGCGTGAGCTGATCGACGGCCTCGAAGCCGATCTCGCCGAGATCACCGGCTACGACCAGGTCTCCATCCAGCCGAACGCCGGTTCGCAGGGTGAGCTGGCCGGTCTGCTGGCCATCCGCGGCTACCACCACTCCCGGGGCGACCAGCAGCGCGACATCTGCCTCATCCCCGCCTCGGCTCACGGCACCAACGCGGCCTCCGCCGTTCTGGCCGGCATGAAGGTCGTCGTCGTGGCCACCGCGCCCGACGGCACGATCGACCACGAGGACCTCAAGGCCAAGATCGAGGCGCACCGCGACGCGATCGCCGCCATCATGATCACCTACCCGTCCACCCATGGTGTCTACGACGCCGATGTGCGCTACATCTGCGACGCCGTGCACGAGGCGGGCGGCCAGGTCTACATCGACGGCGCCAACCTGAACGCCCTCGTCGGTCTCGCCCAGCCGGGCAAGTTCGGCGGCGACGTCTCCCACCTGAACCTCCACAAGACGTTCTGCATCCCGCACGGCGGCGGCGGCCCCGGCGTCGGACCGGTCGCGGCCCGCGCCCACCTGGCGCCGTTCATGCCCGGCAACGCGGCGGACCCGGCCAACGGCGCCGGCGGCGCCCCGATCTCCGCGAGCCGCTTCGGCTCGGCCGGCGTGCTGCCCATCTCCTGGGCCTACATCCGCCTCATGGGCGGCGACGGTCTCACCGAGGCCACCAAGTCCGCCCTCCTGGCGGCCAACTACGTGGCCAAGCGCCTGGACGAGCACTTCCCTGTCCTCTACACCGGCGAAGGCGGCCTCGTGGCCCACGAGTGCATCCTGGACCTCCGTCAGCTGACCGCCGACACCGGCGTCACCGCGGAGGACGTGGCCAAGCGCCTCATCGACTTCGGTTTCCACGCGCCGACCCTGGCGTTCCCGGTGGCCGGCACCCTGATGGTGGAGCCCACCGAGTCCGAGGACCTGGGCGAGCTGGACCGCTTCATCGACGCCATGATCGTCATCCGCGGTGAGATCGAGCAGGTCCGCAACGGTGACTTCAGTGTCGAGGACAGCCCGTTGCGCCACGCGCCGCACACGGCGTCCGCCGTCGTGACGTCTGAGTGGGACCGTTCGTACAGCCGCGAGCAGGCCGCCTTCCCGGCCCGTCCGGACCACTCCGGTCACGCTCACGGCCAGGACAAGTACTTCCCGCCGGTGGGACGCATCGACGGGGCCTCGGGGGACCGCAACCTGGTCTGCTCCTGCCCGCCCATCGAAGCGTTCGAGAACTGAACCCGCCGCACAGGACCGAAGGACATCCACTCCATGACTGAGAACCACACAGCCCTGTACGCCGAGCACGAGAAACTGGGCGCCTCGTTCACCGACTTCGGCGGCTGGCAGATGCCGCTCAAGTACGGTTCTGAGCTGGCGGAGCACCACGCCGTCCGCCAGGCGGCCGGCCTCTTCGACCTCTCCCACATGGGTGAGGTCTGGGTGGAGGGCCCCGGCGCGGGCGCCTTCCTGGACTACGCCCTGGTGGGCAAGCTGTCCGCGATCGCGGAGGGCAAGGCCAAGTACTCGCTGATCTGCCAGGAGGACGGCGGGATCATCGACGACCTCATCGTCTACCGCCGTGGCGAGGAGAAGTTCCTCGTGGTGCCGAACGCGGGCAACGCACCCGTCGTCGCCGAGGAGCTCCAGCAGCGTGCCGAGGGCTTCGACGTCACCGTCACGAACGCCTCGGCCGACATCTCCCTCATCGCGGTTCAGGGTCCGAACGCGGAAGCGATCCTCCTCACCCTGGTGCCGGAGGACGAGCACGAGACCGTCACCGGGCTGAAGTACTACGCCGCCGTCGAGGTCACCATCAACGGCGAGTCCCTCCTGCTGGCCCGCACGGGCTACACGGGCGAGGACGGCTTCGAGATCTTCGTGGGCAACGAGTCCGCTCCGGCCCTGTGGCAGGCGCTCCTGGCCGCCGGCGAGGGCCACGGTCTGGTGCCGGCCGGTCTGGCGTCGCGTGACTCGCTCCGCCTCGAGGCCGGCATGCCGCTCTACGGCAACGAGCTCTCCCGGGAAGGCACCCCCTTCGCCGCGGGTCTCGGCCCCGTGGTCGCGCTCAAGAGCAAGGACGGCGATTTCGTCGGCCGCGCCGCCCTCGAAGCCGCCAAGGAGAACGGCGTGGGGACCACCTCGGGCCGCCGCCTGGTGGGTCTGAAGGGCCTGGGCCGCCGCGCCGGCCGCAGCCACTACGACGTCCTCAAAGACGGCGTCGTGGTGGGTGAGGTCACCTCCGGTCAGCCCAGCCCGACCCTCGGATATCCGGTGGCTCTGGCCTACGTGGATGTGGCTTACACTGAACCGGGCACCGCGCTGGACATCGATCTGCGCGGCAAGGCGGAACCGTTCGAAGTGGTCTCCCTGCCCTTCTACAAGCGTGAGCGTTAGGCGGTAAGAACCGTGGCCGTTGGTGTTTTTGAGCTCTTCAAGATCGGCGTGGGCCCGTCCAGCTCCCATACCGTGGGGCCGATGCTGGCGGCCGCGGTCTTCGCCCAGGAGGTGCGCGACGCCGGCCTGCTGCCCCGCGTGGCAGGCCTCGCCGTCGACCTCTACGGCTCCCTCGCAGCCACCGGCCGCGGGCACGGCACCTTCACCGCCGTGCTCCTCGGCCTGGAGGGCTACTACCCGGACAAGATCCTGCCGGAGGAGGTGGAGGAGCGGCTCGCCGCGATCGAGGAGAGCGGCACCGTCACCTTCGCCGGCGAGGTGCGCCTCGACTACGGCGTGGCGGACATGATCCAGCACCCGCTGACCGTGCTCCCGCGCCACACGAACGGCATGAAGTTCGCCGTGAAGGACGCCGACGGCGAGATCCTCCACGCGGCGACCTTCTTCTCCGTGGGCGGCGGGTTCATCGTCCGCGAGGGCGAGGAGCAGCAGGCGAAGCAGGAGCTGGAAGAGTCCAAGAAGGAGCTTCCGCTGCCGTTCCGCACGGCCGCCGAGCTGCTCGGGCGCTGCCACAGCAAGGGGCTGGGCATCTCCGACATCATGCTCATCAATGAGAAGGCGAGCCGGACGGAGGAGGAGATCCGCGAGGGTCTGCTCAAGATCTGGGCCGTCATGGAGGCGTGCGTCGAGAAAAGCATCCACCGCGAAGGCCTGCTGCCTGGCGGCCTGAATGTCCGCCGTCGCGCTCCCGACTGGCACGACCGCCTCCTCAAGGAGGACAAGGACCGCGACCCCAAGTACTGGCAGGAGTGGGTCAACCTCGTGGCGCTGGCCGTCAACGAGGAGAACGCGAGCGGCGGCCGCGTCGTCACGGCGCCCACCAACGGCGCCGCGGGCATCATCCCGGCCGTGCTGTACTACGCGCTGAACTACGCGCCCGGCATGGAGAACGCCACGCAGCAGGACAAGGACGACGTGGTGGTCAGGTTCCTGCTGGCCGCCGGCGCCGTCGGCGTGCTCTACAAGGAGCAGGCCTCCATCTCCGGCGCCGAGGTCGGCTGCCAGGGCGAGGTCGGTTCGGCCTCCTCCATGGCGGCGGCGGGACTCGCCGAGGTCATGGGCGGCACTCCCGCGCAGGTGGAGAACGCAGCGGAGATCGCGATGGAGCACAATCTGGGCCTGACCTGCGATCCCATCGGCGGCCTGGTTCAGGTGCCGTGCATCGAGCGCAACGCCATCGCCGCGGCGAAGGCCATCAACGCCACCAAGATGGCGCTCTGGGGCGACGGCACGCACCGGGTGTCCCTGGACGAGGTCATCATCACGATGCGGGAGACCGGCAAGGACATGTCCACCAAGTACAAGGAGACGGCGCTGGGCGGACTCGCTGTCAACGTCGTGGAGTGCTGAGGACGCCTTTGCAGGCGTTCCCGGGACACGCCTGGGAGCAAGATCACCTCTGAAAAGCTCAAGGCTCCGGGACTGCCACAGGGCGGCGGATCCCCGCCGCCCTGTGGCGTTCCAGGCGGCGCTCTGAGACCCGTTCCACAGCATCCGGACAGGGGTCGCCGGATAGACTGACGACAGCCGTTCAGCCACCTCAGGATTGGAAGCCGTGACCTTGCGAACCTTCACCGCCCGCTTTGCCACCGACGATGAGATCGCGCGCTGGGACGAGCTGGTCACGGCCAACCCGAACGGCGGCAACCTGCTGCAGTCCGAGGCTTACGCGTCGGTCAAGAAGCACTACGGCTGGGACATCCGGCACGTGGTCCACGAGTGCGCGGAGTACAGCAGCTACAACCTGGTGCTGGAGAAGCGCATCCCGCTCCTGGGCCGCTACTGGTACATGATCAAGGGCCCGGATGTGTCCGGCGTGCAGGACCTTCCCGGCATCTTCACCGCCAACGCCGAGTTCGTGAAGCGTGAGCGCCTCGGGGTCTTCGCGATCAAGATCGAACCGGACCTCGTGGCCACCGACACCTCGCGAGCCGTGCTCAACGGCCTGGGCGCGCTGAAGATGCCGAACCTGCAGCCCAACGACCACACGGTCATCCTGGACATCTCGCCGGAGACCGAGGACATCCTCAAGAGCTTCTCCTCCCGCGGCCGCAACGCGGTCCGCCGCGCCCTCCGCGAGGGCGTCGAGGTCCGTCAGGGCGACGCCACGGAAGACGACTTCCGCACGATGTACTCGCTCATGAACGGCACCCTCGAGACCAAGGCCACCGTCCGGCCCCGCGAGTACGACTACTTCCGCCGGTTCTGGGGCGGTTTCATGGAGCGCGGGCAGGGTCACCTGTACTTCGTCCACGAAAACGGTGTGCCTTCGGTGGGAGCCTTCGTCATCAATTACGGCCACAAGGGCACGTACAAGGACGGCGGGTCGCTGCAGAAGCGCAACCAGTACGGTGACTCGCACTTGGTCCAGTGGCAGGCCATGAACGACATGAAGGCCCTCGGCTGCACCGAATACGACCTCTGCGGCACCCCGCCCGCGGCGAGCATCAAGGACCCGGAGCACCCGCACTACGGGCTCGGCCTGTTCAAGACCAGCTTCTCGAAGACTGTCACGGACTTCGTGGGCTGTTATGACCAAGTGCTCAGCCCCATGAAGTACACAGTGTGGGCAAGGATCGGTGAACGGGTGGTCCGCCAGATCCACACCCGCCGCACCGGTCAGCAGTTCTACTGAGCCGCACCGCGGCACCGAAGCGCAGGGAGTCCTCATGAACGCCAGAGAGCCGCACAGCAGCGATCCGGACGCCAGGACGACGTCCGCCGCCACCAGCCCCCACCGCGGCGACGACGACGGCGCGCAGCCGCCCGCCGCCGACCCGCGCCCCGCCGAGGGTGCGGCGCAGTCCGGGGAGGGCGCGCCGTCGTCGTCCGGTCCGCGCACGGACCGCCCCCTGGACGCCGCGGGCCCGATGCCCCGCGTGCCCGTGCCGAACGCACCTGCCCCGAACGCACCTGCCCCGAACGTGCCCGTCCCGAAAGCGCCCGTTCAGAGCGCCGGCACGGGACGCATTCCCGTCCCCGTCCCGGCACGGCCCGCCGCGGGCGCCTCCACGCCCCGCACGCCCGGCCGCACTCCTGCGCGTATCCCCGGCCGCGGCGCCGGTCCCGCACGGTCCGGAACACGGCCCGGCAAGGGCGCGGCCGCGCAGTCCCGGCCGACCACGGACGGCCTGCCCAAGACCGAACCGCTGACCCCGGCCGAACTGCGCGCCACCACCTCGGCCAAGCGCATGCTGCGGAATCTCGTGCGCGGCGAACAGCCCCCGACGGCCCCGCTGAGCATCGTGGACCGGCTGGCCGGAAGCCCGTACGCCAACCCGACCATCCGGGTGGGCGGCGTCGACGAGTCGGCGCGCAAGACGATCGACTTCGCGCTCCGCCTGGCCGAGACGATGTTCCGGTACGGAGCCGGCGCCCTCGAGGTCGAGACCAGCATCATCGCGGTCACGGCGGCGCTGGGGCTGAAGAACGTCGAGGTGGACATCACCAATCAGTCGGTGTCCATCAACTACGCCCCGAAGGATCAGACCCCCATCACGCTGCTCCGCGTGGTGCGCTCCTGGACCAGCAACTACGCGGGGCTGTCCGAGGTGCATCAGCTCGTTTCGGACATCGCCGCGGGTGGCGTGAGCCGCAAGGAGGCCAATAAGCGGCTCGACGAGATCCTCAAGCGGCCCAAGCCCTTCGCCCGCTGGATGGTCACGCTGGCCTTCGGCGTGTTCGCCGCCGCGTTCGTGGGCGTCCTGGGCGGCGGCCTCCTGGCCTCGTCGATCGCGTTCGTGTCGTCCCTCGTAGTGGATCTGGTGTCCCGGCAACTGGCGCGCTGGCGAGTCCCGGACTTCTATGCCACGGCGGCGTCGTCGTTCTTCGTGACATTCCTGGCCCTGCTGCTCTGGCGGTTCGGGGCGAACATCGCACCCTCGATCGTGGTGGCCGGCGGTATTCTGCTGCTCCTGCCCACAGGGCGTCTGGTCTCCGCGGTGCAGGATGCGATCAACGGCTTCCCCGTGACGGCCGCCGGGCGTCTCCTCTCGGCCATGCTGACATTCGGCGCGATCGTGTCCGGCATCGGTGTGGCGTTCGTGGCGGGGAACCTCACGGGCATGCCGGACATCAACGTCACGGCGACCTTCCCTCCGGCGTACGACTTCTGGTTCCAGGTGGTCCTGGTGGCGGTGTCTCTCGTGGCGATCACCGTGACGGAGCAGTCGCCCGTGCGGCTCGTGCTCCCGACTATGGCGGTGGGGATCGTCGGGTACTTCGTGCTGCTGGGCATCGCCCAGGTGGGCGTGGGGGACCGCATGGGACCAGCGGTCTCGGCCGTAGTGATCGGATTCCTCGCCCGCGTGGTGGCCCTGCGGATGGGCGCCCCTCAGCTGGTGGTCGCCGTCCCGGCGGCGCTCATCCTCTTGCCGGGTCTACGGATCTTCCGGTCCATGTACACCCTGACGATCAACGGGGACGACTTCCTCAACGGCGCGGGCGGCATGCTCAACGCCGTCGCCGTGGTGCTCGGGATCGCCGCGGGCATCGTGCTCGGCGACAGTCTCGCCAGGCCGCTGACGTCCGGGCTGTCCAGCAACGAGCGCCGCAGGACCCGCCGCCGCTGACCCCTCCACGCATCGATCGCTCCATAGGACGCCGAAAACCCCCGGAATCCGGGGGTTTTCGGCGTCCTACGGAGCACTCGATTGACCTTGGGCGTCAGATCTTGCCGATCTCCGTCTTCTTCTCTGCCTGGAACTGATCCTCGACCCGGCCATAGGCCCAGTAGCCGGAGATCGACACGTCCTTGCGGTCCAGGCCGCGCCTCTTGATCAGTTCGTCGCGTAGTGCCTTGACCAGCCCGCGCTCTCCGTGCACGAACGCCTGGACCTTGCCCTCCGGGAACTCGCGCGCGGAGACGGCGTCGACCAGTGCCGTGCTCTCGCCGGCAGGCACGCCACGGCGGAACTGCCAGGAGAGCTCGACGCCGGCGGGCGCCGTGAGCTCCTGGACATCGGCCTCGGTGTCCACTTCGATCAGGGCCAGTCCGCGCGCATCGGCCGGCAGGGCTTCCAGGGCTGCCGAGACGGCGGGCAGCGCCGAATCGTCACCCAGCAGGAGGTGCCAGTCGGCGTCGGGGCTGGGGGAGTAACCGCCGCCCGGTCCGCGGAAGGTGAACCGGTCGCCAGGGACCGCGCGGGCCGCCCACGGTCCCGCGAGCCCCTCGTCACCGTGCACCACGAAGTCGATCGACAGTTCCTGTGCGTCCAGGTCCACGTGCCGGATCGTGTAGGTCCGGGTCACGGGCTGTTCCGCGGGGGAGAGGTGCTCCTGCGCCCAGGCCGGGTCGAACGGATCCGGGTAGGTCACGCCGGGGCGGGGAAAGGCGATCTTCACATAGCGGTCCGTGAAGTCGTTCAGGACGAAACCGGCGAATCCCGGGCCTCCCGCATGCACCCGCACCATGTGTTCACTGACCCGTTCGGTACGGAGCACTTCGAGGGTGCACCAGGGCTTCGACGGGCGGCGCGCGGGGGTTTCAGTCATGAGGTGAGCCTACCCTAAGGGCCTGCTCAGGCCGGTCTCGAGCAGGTGTCAGAGGCTCCAGTCGACAGGGTCCGCCCCTTGCTCCACGAGCAGCGCGTTGACCTTGCTGAAGGGTCGCGAACCGAAGAAACCACGCGACGCCGAAAGCGGGCTGGGATGGGCGCTGCTCACTGTCGGGCAGCCGTCCAGCAAGGGGGTGACGCCCGCGGCGTCGCGGCCCCAGAGGACCGCCACGAGGGGACGGTGCTTCCCGTCGGGAGTCCTGCGCGCGACGACGGCCCGGATCGCCGCCGTCGTGAACTCCTCCCAGCCGCGCCGGCGATGCGAGCCGGCGTTTCCGGCCTCGACGCTGAGCACCCGGTTCAGGAGGAGGACGCCCTGGTCCGCCCACCGGCTCAGATCGCCGTGGGCCGGTGTGGGGAGTCCCAGATCGTCGTGGAGTTCCCGGAAGATGTTGCCCAGGCTGCGTGGCACCGGGCGGCAGTCCGGGGCGACCGAGAAGGACAGCCCCATGGCGTGGCCCGGCGTCGGATAAGGGTCCTGGCCCAGGATGAGGACCTTCACGTCATCAAGCGGTCGCCGGAAGGCCGTGAAGAGCGCAGGGGCCGGCGGGAGGATCCGTGAGCCGCGTTCTTCCTCGACGGCGAGCCGCCGGATCACTTCGCCGACCACGGGTCCCTCCTCCGCGAGAGCCGCGGCCCAGCTCGGGTGCAGGGCGCCGCTCTCCACGAGGCCGTCCCAGCCGCCGTCGGCCAGTCGCCGGAAGGAGTCGCTCCCGCCCGCAACGGCTCCCGGGTCGGTCTCCTCTCCGGGGAAGGCGAAGGCCTCCTGGGAACCGAAGGGGCTGGGGGCAGAGCTGCGCTGGTCCATACCCTTGATTGTGCCAAATGACATCGTTGTGATTTCGGATCTATCATGGAAAGGACGCACGGTGAAGGGAGGAAACATGGCCGAGGCAGCAGTGTCGCCGGATGGTGTTCCGGCCCACCCCGGATCCCCGGACGGTGCGCAGCCGGTTCCCGGGTTGTCGGAGCGTGACCAGCGGATTCTCGAGTTCGAACGGTCCTGGTGGAAGTACTCCGGGGCCAAGGAACAGGCCATTCGTGAGCTGTTCGATCTCTCCGCCACGCATTACTACCAGCAGCTCAATCAGGTCATCGACAGCCAGGCCGCTCTGGCGCATGACCCCATGCTCGTCAAGAGATTGCGTAGACTACGTACGTCGCGCCACCGGGCCAGGACTGCTCGTCGCCTGGGCAACGGCGCGTGAACCTGTAGGACCACCTGCCACTCCGTGAGGACGCGCCTCGATGACCAAATACGCCCGGGACGAATTCGATGATGTGCCGGAAGGCACCGAACGCCGCGGGGTGCACCGTGTCGCCAGGGCCTCCGCCGGCGCCGCGCTGCGTCCCCTGCTGGCGTCCGGCGTCGTCGCCCTGCTGATCGGCCTCGTGGCGTACTTCGCCTTCCCGTCCATGGGAGCGCGCGCCGAGGCCAAGGCGTCGCCGTCCGCCTCCTCGAGCGCTTCGGCGAAGCCGTCCGCCAAGCCGTCGGCGAAGCCTTCTGCTCGGACCACCTCGCCGAGCGCGACCACCCCGTCCGCTCCGCCCACCACCGCGGCCGCCGTCGACAAGTCGCGCCCCGTGTCCATCTACAACGGCACCACGACGGCGGGCCTCGCGGCCGGCTACGGCGCCAAGGCCACCGCGGCGGGCTGGACCCTGGGAACGGTCGGCAACTGGCAGGGTGTGGCCCAGCAGAGCTCGGTGGTCTTCTACAGCGGCGAGACCCTCAAAGCCTCGGCGACCGAGCTGGCCGGCGCCCTGGGAATCGCCCGGGTCGAGCTGGCCCCGAACCTTCAGGACCCGCTCGCCGTGGTCCTGGGCCCCGGCGCCGGCTGATCGACCCCTTTCTGCGGCCATCGTCCTCACTGGTCATCATCGGCCGGGCCTTTCCCGCCGCCGTCGGGTGAACGGCCTCGTTGACCGGCTCCCGACGTACCCGAGCCGCTCTCGGCGCTCCCGGTGTGCGGTTCGTGGACGCCGGAGCAGGTCACACGCTGCTTCCGCAGGACCCGGGGCCCTCGCGCCCTGCCGGATGGTGCGGAGCGACGCGGTCCCGAGGTTTCGCCGCTGGCGTGAACGCCTTGCACTCACCTGGCGAGAGTGCTAATTATGGAGTTAGCACTCCGGAGTGCCGACTGCTAATGAATCCGTTCCGCGGAGGATGGCCGGCCCGCCGGAGAGAAGGCAACCCCGGTCTCAATGAGGCCCGGTGCGCCGGCGTACGGATGCCGGCGGGCCGTGCCGTCCGTCGCGGGCATTGGGCAGCCAGGACCCTTCATCCCTCAACGACAGTCCGGAAACGTACTGACCCGAAAGGACCTTTGCCGTCATGGCCAAGATCATTGCATTTGATGAAGAGGCACGCCGCGGCCTGGAGCGGGGCCTGAACATCCTCGCCGACGCCGTCAAGGTCACCCTGGGCCCGCGTGGTCGCAACGTGGTGCTCGAGAAGAAGTGGGGCGCTCCCACGATCACCAACGATGGTGTGTCCATCGCCAAGGAGATCGAGCTCGAGGATCCCTACGAGAAGATCGGCGCAGAGCTGGTCAAGGAAGTCGCCAAGAAGACTGACGACGTCGCCGGTGACGGCACCACCACCGCCACCGTGCTGGCTCAGGCTCTCGTGAAGGAAGGCCTGCGCAACGTCGCGGCCGGCGCCGACCCGCTGTCCCTGAAGCGTGGCATCGAGAAGGCCGTCGAGGCCGTCACCGAAGAGCTGCTCGCCTCCGCCAAGGAGATCGAGACCAAGGAAGAGATCGCCGCCACCGCGTCCATCTCCGCCGGTGACGCTCAGATCGGTGAACTGATCGCCGAAGCCCTGGACAAGGTGGGCAAGGAAGGCGTCATCACCGTCGAGGAGTCCAACACCTTCGGCCTGGAGCTCGAGCTCACCGAGGGCATGCGCTTCGACAAGGGTTACATCTCCGCGTACTTCGTCACCGACGCAGAGCGCCAGGAGACCGTGCTCGAGGATCCCTACATCCTCATCGTGAACTCCAAGATCAGCTCCGTGAAGGACCTGGTCGCCGTCCTGGAGAAGGTCATGCAGGCCAACAAGCCGCTGCTGATCATCGCCGAGGACGTCGAGGGCGAGGCTCTGGCCACCCTCATCGTCAACAAGCTCAAGGGCACTTTCAAGTCCGTCGCCGTCAAGGCTCCGGGCTTCGGTGACCGCCGCAAGGCTCAGCTGGCCGACATCGCCATCCTCACCGGTGGCAACGTCATCTCCGAGGAGATCGGCCTCAAGCTCGACGCCGCCACCCTGGCCGACCTCGGCCAGGCCCGCAAGGTCGTCGTCACCAATGGACGAGACCACCATCGTCGAGGGTGCAGGCGACGCCGAAGCCATCGCCGGTCGCGTGGCTCAGATCCGTTCCGAGATCGAGAACTCCGATTCGGACTACGACCGCGAGAAGCTCCAGGAGCGCCTGGCGAAGCTGGCCGGCGGCGTGGCCGTCATCAAGGCCGGTGCAGCCACCGAGGTGGAACTCAAGGAGCGCAAGCACCGCATCGAGGACGCCGTCCGCAACGCGAAGGCTGCTGTCGAGGAAGGCATCGTCGCCGGTGGTGGCGTTGCTCTGATCCAGGCCGGCGCCAAGGCGTTCGCCAACCTGCAGCTCGAGGGTGACGAGGCCACTGGCGCCAACATCGTCAAGGTCGCCATCGACGCCCCGCTGAAGCAGATCGCCTTCAACGCAGGCCTCGAGCCGGGCGTCGTGGCCGACAAGGTCCGCAGCCTGCCTGCCGGTCACGGCCTGAACGCCGCCACCGGCGAGTACGTGGACCTGCTGGCTGCCGGCGTCAACGACCCGGTCAAGGTGACCCGTTCCGCTCTGCAGAACGCGGCCTCCATCGCCGGTCTGTTCCTCACCACCGAGGCAGTCGTGGCCGACAAGCCGGAGAAGAACGCTCCGGCCGCCGGCGCCGATGAGATGGGCGGCATGGGCGGGTTCTGATCCCCTGCTCTGCTCGCCGGTGACTCACCGGACAGCGCACGACGGCGGGCCGCACCTTTCGAGGTGCGGCCCGCCGCGGCGTTTAAGGGCTGGGGTGGAGGGCCGTCTATGAGGCGGTGTTGGCGGGCTGCGTTTGAGGGCGGTGTTTGAGGGCCGTGGTCACGCCGGAGGACGGGTGCCGCGTCCGGGCGCGAGGCTGGATGACGGAGGCCTTGTGGCAGGATTGTCGGGTGACGATTACGGCTGCTGCAGATGGTTCCGCGCTGGGCAATCCTGGACCCGCGGGGTGGGCCTGGTACATCGACGATGAGACGTGGCGGGCCGGCGGCTGGCCGCACGGCACGAACAACCAGGGCGAACTCATGGCGGTGCTGGATCTGCTCCGCAGCACGGCTCACCGGTCCGACGAACCGCTGAAGATCCTGTGCGACAGCCAGTACGTCATCAACTGCCTGACCAAGTGGATGCCGGGCTGGAAGCGCAAGGGCTGGCGCAAGGCGGACGGCAAGCCCGTCCTGAACGTTGATCTGCTCAAGGACCTCGACGATGCCCTCAAGGGACGGAACGTCGCCTTCGAGTGGGTGAAAGGCCATGCCGGACACTCTCTGAATGAGGCTGCCGACGACCGCGCCCGTGCCGTCGCCACCGCCTACCAGCGCGGAGGCAAGTCGATCCCCTCCGGCCCCGGCTTTCCGGGCGCACAGCTCTCCGAGTCCCAGAGCGCGGAAGCCCGGGACCTGAGTGGCCGGCGTCCCGACGCTCACGCCGCACCGGCAGGTTCTGCCGTATCCCAGAACCCGCACGCGGCGACGGGCTCTGCGCCGAGTGCGACGGTCCAGCCTCAGCAGTCTGCTTCTGCTTCTGCTTCTGCTTCTGCGGTTTTGTCTGCGTCCGGCGCGGATGAGGCGGAGCCCGATCTGTTCTCGGTCCTGGAAGAGGACTTCCGGGACCCCGCCGGACAGCAGGACGCGGTGGCCATCGTGACCGCCTTGGAGAAGCGCCTCCTGGAGCCGTCTGTTCGCGCCGACCTCGGCGAGGTGGCGCGGATCCTGCATCCCGACTTCGAGGAGATCGGAAGTTCGGGCCGCACCTGGTCCCGCGACGAGATGCTCCTCGCCCTGGCCGATGAGGATCACGAGCCGATCGACATCACCCCTCTGTCAGCCTCCCGCCTGACCGAGAACACCATCCTGCTCCAGTACCGGACGCGGTCTGCCGGCCGCACGGTCCTCCGGAGCTCACTCTGGGTCCTGACCGATCCGGCGTCCTCCCGTGGCGCAGGGTCCCGCAGCGCCGCGGGCGAGAACGTCCGGTCCCAGGACACCGCCACCCAGAGCACGTGGCGACTGCGGTTCCACCAGGGGACGCCGGAGTAACCAGCCCGCCCGGAACAGGCCGGGATCGCCTAGGCGATCAGAGTCCCCGGAACGCCCCGCCTCCGCCGCGGGACAGGACTGGCGGGCCCCGCGCGCGCCGGCCAGGCCCGAGCCCCGGGCAGGGACCAGCCTCTGGCCCCGCCCCGGCGAGCTCCGGGCCACGCGGATCGCGTGGCCCGCGAAACCGCGCTGCGCTCAGTGGGCGAAGCGCTGCGCGTTCGTCAGCTCGACGTCCCGGTACTGTGCCGCGGCCTGCGCGAGCGCGGAGGTGATGGCCGCCATGGACGCTTCCACCCGGTTCTGGGTGGCGGCCCATTCGGTGACGAGGGATTGGAAGCTGGCGGAGGCGTTCCCGCGCCAGCTGCCTTGCAGGGCGGTCAGTCCCTGGTTCATGGCCCTGATGTCCGCGGAGATGCGTTCCATGGTGCTGCGCACCCGGCCGGACTGCAGGTGGAGAAGTTCGGTGTCGACGGAGATGACGCTCATGGTGTTCCTTTCGCTGAGACGGACCCTGGAGGGTCTTTCGTCTCAGCCTAGGAACTCAGGCTGCCGGCGGGGCGGGCGCAGTGGCCTATGTGGACAGAGGCTCAGGCACTCCGTCCACAGGCTCGCCGGGGAGGTTCGCTCCGTCGTCGCGCGTCATGGCCGGCAGGCGCGGGAGGGTCACTCGGTGATGTCGGATGCGAGAGCGTCGTCCGCGGAATGGGGGAGCCGGACCTGGAACGTTGCTCCGCCCCCGGGGGTGTCGAGGATCCGCACCGTCCCGCCGTGGCTGCCCACGATGGCGGCGACGATCGCCAGCCCCAGGCCACTGCCACCGGTTTCCCGGGTGCGTGAGGTGTCCGCACGGTAGAAGCGTTCGAAGATCCGGGCCTGATCCTCCTCGGAGATGCCGGGGCCGTGGTCACGGACCTCGAGCACGGACCAGGATCCGTCCTCGTCCAGCTGCCGGCCCACGGCCAGTTCGAGCGCCGATTCCTCCGGGGTGTACCGGAGCGCGTTGCCGACCAGGTTGCTCACCACCTGGCGGATCTTCGCCTCGTCACCCAGCACGGGGGCCGGGACGGGCTGAGCGGAGTTGAGGCCCACCAGACGGACCTCGCGCTGCGGCGCGCTCGCGCGGGTGTCCACCACGGCGTCGTTGCCCAGCAGCATGAGATCGAAGGGCTTCTCCTGCAGCGGCCGCTGCTCGTCGAGGCGGGCGAGGGTCAGCAGATCCTCGACCATGGACCCCATGCGTTTGGCTTCGCTCTCGATCCGGCCCATGGCGGTGGCCACGTCGGCGTCCGTGCGCAGGGCGCCATGACGGTAGAGCTCCGAGAAACCTCGGATGGTCACCAGCGGGGTGCGGAGTTCGTGGGAGGCGTCGGCCGCGAAACGGCGCATGCGCTGTTCGGAGGCCGTTCGTGCGGCGAACGCCGATTCGATGTTGGCCAGCATGGTGTTCAGCGAGGTCGCCAGTCGCCCGACCTCGGTGTGCGGCGTGCGGATGTCGACTCGCTGGGAGAGATCGCCCGAGGCGATCGCCGCCGCGGTCCGCTCCACCCGCGCCAGAGGGCGGAAGGACCGGGTGACCGTCCAGGTCGCGATGAAGAACGCCAGGATGAGGGTCAGCAACCCGACGCCCACCACCACCAGGATGGCGTGCTCCATGATCTCGTCCACCGGTGCCAGGGGGAGCCCGACCACGACCACATACCCATGGCCGCTCTGGTCGACGAACGGCACCGCGACGGCTCGCCAGTCGTGGCCCGTGGTGCCCGCGATGTCGAAGGGCTTCCGATGCAGCGACGTGGCCTGTGCCAGGCTCATCTGCTCGATGTCCGGGTAGCCCGATTGATTCGCCCCGGTCCGGTACACGGGAGCGCCGGGGCGCAGGACCACCACGGAATAGTCGGTGGGGACACTGCTCAGACCACTGGTCAGCTGGGCGTAGCCGCCGTACTTCTGCATGCTGGTGGTGGCGACGCTCAGCCGGTCATCGATCTGCGATTGAAGATAGCTGTGCAGCAGCGCCATGGTGCCTGCGCCGGTGGTCACGAGGGCCACCAGCAGCAGGCCCATGATGGTTGCGATCAGCTGTGCCCGCAGGGACGCGGACTTCCACCGGCGGAGCAAGTCAGCGCTTCTCGGCAGTCCGCAGGACGTATCCCACGCCTCGCTTGGTCTGGATCAGCGTGGGGGCGTCCGGGACGATGTCGATCTTGCGGCGCAGGTAGGAGATGTAGGACTCCACGATCGAGGCATCCCCGTTGAAGTCGTACTCCCAGACGTGGTCGAGGATCTGCGCCTTGGACAGCACACGATTGGGGTTCAGCATGAGGTAACGGAGCAGCTTGAACTCCGTGGGGGACAGCTCGATGGTGGTCCCGCCGCGGCGCACTTCGTGGGCGTCGTCGTCGAGTTCCAGGTCATCGACGCGGATGATCGCCTCGTCCTCGAGCAGAGGCTGCGTGCGGCGCAGCACGGCGCGCACGCGGGCCACGACCTCATCCAGGCTGAACGGCTTGGTGACGTAGTCGTCGCCGCCCACGGTCAGGCCGGTGACCTTGTCCTCGGTGTCGTCCTTGGCGGTCAGGAAGAGCACCGGGATGTGGCGTCCGGCGGCGCGGAGCTTGCGGGTGACGTTGAAGCCGTCCATGTCCGGGAGCATCACGTCCAGGACGATCAGATCGGGGGTTTCGCTCTCGGCCTTGGCGAGGGCGTCCCGGCCGTTCGCGGCAGCCACCACTTCGAAGCCCGCGAAGCGCAAAGACGTCGAGAGCAGTTCCCGGATGTTGGGTTCGTCGTCAACGACCAGGAGTTTGGCTTCAGGCGTTTCAGTCTTCATGTCCTCCATCTTCCGCTCCGACCCTGAGTGTTGTCTGGAAGATTTCTGTACGCGTGGGAGAAGCGGTCCGCGACATATGCGAGCCGAACGTCCACGCCCGGGTAAAATAGTGTGGATACGCAGACCGCGAGCCGTGCCACCCAGACCGGTTGAACCAGGTGGGGCATGGCCAGACCACAAGCTAAGACAGACAGAGGTAAAGAAGTGCCTACCGGCAGCGTCAAGTGGTACGACAAGGACAAGGGCTTCGGCTTCGCAGCGTCCGAAGACGGGCAGGAGTACTACCTGCCGTCTTCCGCGCTGCCCGCCGGCGTGGGGGAGCTCCGGAAGGGCACCCGGATCGAATTCGGCGTCGCCGAAGGCCGCCGCGGTGCTCAGGCCATGGGCGTCCGGCTCCTGGACAAGCTCCCCTCCGTGTCGAAGGCCAAGCGCACCTCTCCGAAGGAACTGGCCCCCATGGTCCAGGACCTCTCCACCGTCCTGGACAACCTGTCCGGGATGCTCTCCTCGGGTAAGTACCCGGATGGCAAGAAGGGCGCCGCCATCGCGGCTGCCCTGCGCCAGGTCGCAGATCAACTGGAAGCCTGAGACATGACTGCCGAGCGTCAGAACACCCTTCGCACCACCGCCCCGAAGCCGGGCGTCCCGCAGTGGAAGACCGGCAAGCCGGACGCGATGCTCGCTGCGGCAGTGGACCAGGCGCGGCGTGAGCTGGAAACGATCACCCCCGCCGGCACCATCGGCGACCACCTGGGGGCCAAGCGCGAGGAGGACCGGGTGGTCACCCACCTTTTCGCCTCGCGGCTGGCCGGGTACGTCGGCTGGCAGTGGTTCGCCGTACTGACCCGCAACTCCCGGTCCAAGGTGGTGACGGTCAGCGAGATCGGGCTCCTGCCCAGTGATGATTCCGTCCTGGCGCCGCCATGGGTGCCATGGTCCGAGCGGGTGCGTCCCGAGGACGTCGAGGCCATGCAGGCGGGGGAGGCGGAGGCCGCCGGAGAAACGGGCGGCACTGAGAAGTCCGACGACGGCGAGGCGGCGTCCGGTGCGACCGTCGCGGACGCGGATGAGAACTCCGTCGAGGATGCCGCTGCGCCCTCTGATGCTGACGGCGACTCGGCTGAAGAAGACGTTGAGGAAGACGCCGAAGAGGACGACACTGAATAGCACACCCATGCTATGAAGATCCTGAGCCGCCGAACGGCTCGTCAAACGCCTGTGGGCCCGGTTTCCCGGGCCCACAGGCGTTTGCGGCGAGGATTTGCGCGGTGGTTCCTGAGTTACTTGCGCAGCTCTCCGACGATGTAGTCGATGGAGGCGGTCAGGGCGCTCACATCCTCGGGGTCGATCGCCACGAAGGTCGCGATGCGCAGCTGGTTGCGGCCGAGCTTACGGTACGGCTCGGTGTCCACCACGCCGTTGGCGCGCAGGATCTTGGCGACCTGGGCGGCATCCACGGAGTCGTCGAAGTCGATCGTGGCGATGACGTTGGAGCGGTCCTCGGGACGCTGGACGAACGGCGTCGCGTACTCGCTCGCCTCGGCCCACGAGTAGACGCGGTCCGCGGAGTCGGCGGTGCGCTTGCTGGCGAAGTCCAGGCCGCCCTGCGCGTTGAGCCACTCGACCTGCGCGTTCAGCGTGACCAGCGTGGACAGCGACGGCGTGTTGTACGTCTGGTTGAGCACGGAGTTGTCGATCGCCGTCTTCAGGTTCAGGAAGTCCGGGACCCAGCGATCGCTCGCCGCGATCCGCTCGGCGCGCTCCAGCGCCGCGGGGGAGAAGAGCGCGAGCCACAGGCCGCCGTCGGACGCGAAGTTCTTCTGCGGGGCGAAGTAGTAGACGTCCGCCTCGCGGACGTCGACATCCAGGCCGCCGGCCGCCGACGTCGCGTCCACGACCACGAGCGAACCGTCATCGGCGCCGTTCACCCGGCGCACGGGGGCGGCGACGCCCGTGGAGGTCTCGTTCTGCGGCCAGGCGTAGACGTCGACGCCGTCCTCGGCCACGGCTTCCGGCCGGGTGCCGGGCTCGGCCGTGATGATGGAGCTGGTCTCGAGGAACGGGGCCTTCTTGGTGGCGGAGGCGAACTTGGAGCCGAACTCGCCGAAGGAGAGGTGCTGGGCCTTCTTCTCCACGAGCCCAGAACGTCGCGATGTCCCAGAAAGCCGTGGAGCCGCCGACGCCGAGGACCACTTCGTAGTCCTCCGGGGCGTTGAAGAAGGACTTGAGCCCGGACCGCACGGAGCCCACCAGGTTTTTGACCGGGGCCTGCCGGTGCGAGGTGCCCAGCAGAGTGGTGGCGGCGGCGCTCAGGGCCTCGATCTGCTCGGGGCGGACCTTGGAAGGACCGGCGCCGAAGCGGCCGTCCTTGGGAAGGAGATGGGCGGGGATGGTGAGGTGTGCCTGATCGCTCACAGATTGCTCCAGTTCTGGTGTGTGGCAGAGAGGACGGGTCCTTCCGGGGTGCGCCCGTCCTGAGGCCATTTTGCCGCAGGGCGGGCGTCAGGTCCCAAGTGGGTCCGGATTCCGGAGACCGGGAGCGTCATCTGCCGCATCCGTTATTCAGAGAGAGTCCAAATAAGCTAGACTAGGGGGCGGCGTTCTAAGCTTGACGACATGAAGCTTGGGCGCGGACGCCATGGCGCACACGACGCGAGTGAGGGTAGGACGCGATGACTGATCTGATCGACACCACGGAGATGTACCTGCGGACCATCCTGGAGTTGGAAGAGGAGAAGATCGTCCCTCTCCGTGCCCGGATCGCGGAGCGTCTCCACCACTCCGGACCGACCGTCTCCCAGACGATCGGCCGGATGGAGCGCGACGGCCTCGTGGTGGTGACCGGCGACCGCCACCTGGAACTGACGGACCACGGCCGACGCCGCGCGGTCGAGGTCATGCGCAAGCACCGCCTCGCGGAGCGGCTCCTCTCCGATGTGATCGGCCTGGACTGGGCGTTCGTCCACGACGAGGCCTGCCGCTGGGAGCACGTCATGAGTGAGCGCGTGGAGCGTCGCATCTACGAATTGCTGGGCCACCCGACCGATTCCCCGTACGGCAACCCGATCCCCGGGCTCGAGCAGCTCGGCGGCCTGGAAGGCGAGCCGTTCGCCGCCGGCCTGATGACGCTGGTCCAGGCCATGAACGAGTACTCTCCGGGATCGGTCGTGACGGTCCGCCGTCTGGCGGAGCCCGCTCAGGTGGAGCCGGAGCTCCTGCAGCAGCTGGATGAGGGCGGGATCCGCCCGGGTGCGACGATCGGCCTGGAACGTGCCGGAGATTACATCGCGGTAAGAGTGGCCGGCATCGAAGGAGCGCTCGAGCTGCCGCCCGAAGTCGCTGCGCACGTCTTCGTCTCGCTCGGCTGAACACCGCGCTGAACTGCATCTTCACTTCTCAGAACGCGTCCGCGGCCCCGCGGGCGCGTTCTTCGTCTTTCCTCTCGCCTGGCTGGGGTTTATCCACATACTAGATAACGAATTTATTACTCTTGGGTCCGTTCGCGTATAGTGATGTCTCAGCGCTGAAACCTAAGCGTGACCTGTTTCGTACGCCGAGCTCTGCTGGCGAATCAGGGTGTGAAGCATGACAGCAGAGGCGGGGGAACCATTTTCGGCGGCCTGGATCAGGTCGCCTTGGGGTGAAGCCCGCGGCGGTGCAGGGAACTTTTCAGATGCGGTTCACGCCGATTCTCTGGATTCCCGTGTGCCTCCGCAGGCCGGGCAGCTGACTCTCAGGCCCGAATCCGACAGCTAACTTCGAAGGCGCTATGAGAGGGAATGCATACGTGAGCAATGACAAGCTGCGCGGACGTCGTCGCGCGAGTGGACCGGCCGTCCAGGCCGGTGGTCCCGCGCGGACCGTCCTTCCGGCCACGCCTCGTAAGGCGAAGCGGAAGGGTCCTCTGCAGCAGATCGCCGATCTGGCTGTGAAGAGCGGCGCGATCCACAAGGGTGGCCTCGCGCTTGCAGCAGGCGGCCTCGCCCTGACCGTGGCGTTCCCTGCCAGCACCGGCCCTCTGGCCGAAGCGGCAGGCCGTGACGGTGCGCAGACCACTGCCAGCATCACCGCCAGTGGCGCCGTTCAGGCCCCTGTCACCGCCTCCACGGGGGCGAAGATCTCCTTCAGCCGCACCTCGGCCACCAGTCGCCAGGACCCTGATGCCCGCCTCAAGGCGCTCATGAGCGCTCAGTCCGGCAAGGTGACTCCTGCCACCGCGAAGGGTTCCCTCGGATCCCCGCTGGCCTCCCTGACCGAAGCGTCGCCGTTCGGCTGGCGCATCAACCCGCTCGGCGGCCCGTCCGACTTCCACAGCGGCGAGGACTTCGTGGCCCAGTGCGGCACCCAGGTCATGGCTGCCGCAGCCGGCAAGGTCGTGTTCACCGGTTGGGTGGACACAGGTGGCGGAAACCGCGTCGTGGTCGATCACGGCAATGGTCTCGAGACCACCTACAACCACCTGAGCTCCTTCACCGTGCAGCCCGGGCAGACCGTCCAGCGCGGCGACGTGGTGGCGCTCAGCGGCACCACCGGCGCCTCCACCGGCTGCCACCTCCATTTTGAAGTGATGGTCAACGGCCAGGTCGTCGACCCGTCCGGATGGCTCTGAGAGCCATCTCTCGGTCTCGCGGTATGTTCCGTAACCTTAACGTGACATTCTGCCGAGACTCCTGTAATTTATAGATCGCGCCTCCTCGTAAGAGGGGGAGCCCTGGGTTGGATTGCTGAGCTCTGCCACCAACCGAGGTCCGTTCGTAACTACTTTCGTCTGGCAGAGGCGGGGGAACCAATTTTGGCCTTGCGTGCAAGGCCTTGGGGTTAAGTCGTCAGATCGCGCAAGCGGCGGACGGCCGGATGGCTCCCATCCGAATCCGACAGCTCACCTCGTAGGCATCGGGAGAGGCTTTTCCTTGTCTTTTGGCACTACCTCTGCGCGCCATCGCGCTAAGCAGGCATCCACCACTTCGCTTCTTGAAATCTCCAAGGCCGTTTCGTCGAACGCCGGATCCATGGGCCGTCAGGCCGCAGTGATTGCAGCGGCTTCGGGCCTGGTGCTCACCAGCGGCATCGCGGCCAACGCCGCTGAGACCAGCGTGCAGCGCGACTCCTCCGCAGCAACCACCCTCGAGGTCAAGGCTGCTCCGAAGGCCGTCGCCGCATCCTCCACCGCCAAGCTCAGCTTCGTCCGCACCGCGGTCAAGACCGAGCCGGCTCCGGTCGTCGAGGCCCCCGTGGTCGAGGCGCAGTCCAACACCGAGACGCAGACCAACACCGAGCAGGCCGCTCCGGCCACCGAGAACACCAACACCCAGGTGACCGGCTCGAACGTCGCCGCCGCCACCCCGGCTCCGAAGACGATCAACACCGCTGCCGCTTCCGGCAAGGGTGCTGCGATCGCCGCTGCCGCTCTGGCTCAGCTGGGCGTCAACCAGGACTGCACCGCCCTGGTGTCCAACTCCCTGCGCGCCGTGGGAATCAACTTCCACGACTGGCCCGCCGGTTACCTTTCCTTGGGCCGCACGGTGTCCGCCGCTGAGGCTCAGCCCGGCGACGTCATCTACTACGCCGACGGCGGCGTCGGTGTGCCTCACGTGGCCGTCTACATCGGCAACGGCCAGGCCGTGCACGGCGGCTTCCTCGGCTACACCACCAAGGTGTACGACGCGTTCGTCGGCTCCGGCCCCGTCTTCATCCGCGTGGGTGGCTAAGACCACGGTCTGAACCACCAGCCTCTCCCGCTGGAGATTGTCAGAAGGACCCCGCCTGTGGCGGGGTCCTTCTGTCGTTAAGGCGTCAGCTGTCGGACGCCCCAACGAGGGGTGAATTTTTCGCACGACACGTCCGCAATATGGTCCAGGGCATCGCGCACGCGCCCGGGCGTGTTTAGGCTGGTTACGTCGATCCATAGCCCGGACACGCCGGGGGCAGCCGGCCCTCGTGCCCCTGCCGGGTGCGGCCGTGAAGAGGTATGTGCATGCGCACTCTCGTTCTGAATGCTGGATATGAACCGCTCGCGGTGGTCACCTTCCGCCGGGCGCTGGTCCTCGTGCTGGCCGGAAAGGCCAGCGTGGTCTCGGAGGGCGGCGAACCCGTCGTCGGCCCTCGGGACGTCCTGGGCCGGCCCTCGGTGATCCTGCTGAACCGCTACATCAGACCACGGCACAACGTGGTCTCGACGGTCAGCAGGAGAGGAGTCCTGCGCCGCGACGGGCACCGCTGCGGATACTGCGGCAAGGCCGCACACACCATCGACCACATCCTGCCGCGGTCGCGCGGCGGTCGGGACTCCTGGGAGAACCTCGTGGCGTGCTGCCTGAAGTGCAACAACACCAAGGGGGACCACACGCCGTCCGAGATGGGCTGGCACCTGAGGTTCAGTCCGCGTCCTCCCGTGGGAACCGTGTGGCAGATCAAGGAGCTGGAGAAGCCCACTCCCGAGTGGAGCGCGTATCTGCCCGCCGAGGATGCCGCCTGAGCCGTGCGCTCCCGGTCTGCCGGCGGGGGGGTGCCCCGGCACGGGGGCGCCGGCACCGTGATTCCGGCAGCGTGATTCCGGCTCCAGGCGGCTTTCGGCGTGCCCGGTTCTTCGTCATGTTCCAGACTGACGACGGCGACACGACCCTTGCAGGACCGGTGCGCCTCCGCCTCCCGTTCTAGGCTGGAGTGTCCAGTCCCAGGGGCTGGGCGGCGAATGCGACGACGAACAGGGAGGCACGGGCCGATGTCAGGGACACAATGGAGTGCCGCGGCGACGGCCTTCCGCCTTTTCCCGAGCCGGCTGTCCTCCGGGCCCGGTTGCACTCTGGAACAGGCCGGTCATGATGGAGCGTGACGAGGGCCGCGCGGCGCGTCTGAACTGGGACGAGGCGCGGGCCCTGCTGCAGGAGCGGGTGGAGGCCCTGCCCGCCGTGCACGTCCCCTTGGCGCAGGCGGTCGGACTCCTCGCGGCCGAGGATGTCTTCGCGGAGGATGAGCACCCGTCCGGGCCGCGCGCGGCGGTCGACGGCTGGGCCGTCAATGGCGCCCCTCCCTGGGTCATCGCGGAACCGGGTGACCGGCTCGCGGGGCGTCAGGGCAGCCGGGTCGAGAAGGGCCGGCCGCTGCCGCCCGGTGGCAAGGGCGTGCTGGCGCTCCACGATGCCCGGGTGGCGCTCGACGCGGAGGGGCTCGCCGTCGTCGAGCGGGCGCCGGGTGCCCGTCCCGGAGCGCCCCGCAATGGCGAGAACATCACTCCGTCCGGTCAGGCACTCTCCACCGGCGCGCCCCTGCTGACCCGCGGAGCGGTCCTCGACCCCCTGCGTCTGGCCCTGCTGGCCGGGGCAGGGTTCGACACGGTCGCGGCTGTGCCGAAGCCACGGGTCCAGGTGATCCAGTCCGGACACCTCGCGACGCAGGGTCGCCCCGGATGGGGAGAGGACCGCGACGCGCTGGGGCCGGTCCTCGCCCCGCTGCTGGACGCCTGGGGTGTGGTGGTCGAGAACAGAGTCCGGATCAGCGGCACCGTGGCCGAGTGGCGCGCGGCGCTGGAGGAGGACGCCGACGGCGCGGCGGCGCCAGTCGACGTGGTCGTGACGGTCGGTGGGACCGGGGCAGGTGAGGCGGACCATCTGCGCGAGGCGCTGGAGGCGCTGGGTGTGGAGTACGTGGTGGATGGCGTGTCCTGTGATCCACTCCAGACCGCTGTGGCCGGGGTGCTCCCGGACGGGCGCCATGTTCTCGGTCTGCCGGGCACTCCCGGCGAGGCACTGGCCACCCTGGCGTTGCTCGGCGAGCCGCTGTTCGCCGCCCTGGGACGCCGTGAGGTCCAGGCTTTCCGGCCGGTGCCTTCCGGCCGCGCGATGGAGGCTGAGCTTCGCCCCACGCGGCTGCTGCCCGGTCATACGGTCTTCGGGATGGCCTCCCCGTGCGGTCCTCGCCACGGCCTGGCCGAGTGGGCCGATGCCGAGCTGCTGCTCGTGGTGCCGCCCCATGGCGTCCGGATGGGGGATGAGCTGATGGCTCTCCCTCTGCCGTGGAAGGACGGCGATCGCGGTACGGGCGCCCCGAAGCCGACGAGGCTGGGGGCGTCGCCGTCGTCGCGTGCCGAAGCCGCTTCACCCGACGGCAAGCGTGCTCCCAAGGCCGCAAGGAACTCGGAGCCGATCGATTGGGCGGCCCAGGACTGGGACTCGCTCAGAACGCCGCCGGGACCGGAGCGCAGCGGCCCCGACGGGTCCTGACCTGGCGCCCACAGGCGGACGCGCCAGTCGTTACTTCGCTTCGCCCTCGAACAGTGCCTTGTGGGCGTACCCTGCGATCAAGCCGCCTGCGACCGGCGCCACGATCGAAGCCCAGAGCTGCGTCAGTGCGGCCGGCCCGCCGTAGACGGCCGTGGCGATGGAGCGGGCCGGGTTGAAGGACCCGTTGGTGACCGGGATGGCCAGGAGGGCGATGACCACCAGCGTGAGTCCGATGGCCAGAGGCGCCAGTCTGCCCGCGCCCCGCTTGCCAGTGACGGCGAGGATGACCGTGACGAACAGTGCTGTCGCCACGATCTCGACGATGAAGAACGACACGGCGTTGTAACCGCCGGGGGACAGCTCGCCCCAGCCGGTGGACGCGAAGCCGCCCTGCTGGGCTGCGGAGAGGGCGCCGTCCTTGCCGCCGGCGAGGATGGCGACGAGCGCTGTGGCTCCGAGGACGGCCCCGGCTACCTGGGCCACGAGGTATCCGGCGACGTCCTTCCAGGCGAAACGCCCGGCGGCCGCGAGACCGAGCGTCACGGCCGGGTTGAAGTGGCCGCCGGAGATGGGCCCGAAGGCGAACGCCCCGATGATCACGGACAGACCGAGTGCCAGGGCGACGCCCAGGAAGCCCACGTTGAGGCCGCCCACGCCCCCGGCGAATCCTGCGGTGAAGAGAGCAGTGCCGATGACACCGAAGACCAGGAAGAACGTGCCGACGATCTCGGCTCCGAGCTTGGCGGCCACGGAGGGAGCAGCAGTCGTCATTGACTCAGACATGTTTCCTCTTTCGAATAACTCACAATTAAAGGTGGATAACATGCCCATGCTAGAGATCGCCGTGATCTGGACCAATAATCACGGGTGGCCGGCCGTTGCCACCGCTGTAAGCAGGCAGTTGTGACTGTTCGGGAGTGGGTTGTCAGCCCTGACCGGATGTTCCGCGGACAGGGGAGAGGATGTGTCGGAGGCGGGCCTGCGAGGCGGAACACGGCCGGCGGAAACTGACGATCTGACGTCAAACAGGTCACAGAGCCGTGCGCAGCGTGACCGGCGAAGGGTTTCGCAAACGTTCCAGCGGCGTGAAGGCGCCGTTAAAAGGCTGAGCGGTGGCGAACCCCCCGGTTCGCCGCCGCTCATCCCCCCAATGTGTGAGCGCCTCCCCAGACGCCACGATCACACGTTTTCTATTATCCCAGGTTCTGTACAAAACACATCCGTGATCAGATCACCGTTTGGTAAAGGTTCGCGTACTGACTAGTTCGGCTGCGGGACCTCGGTCAGGGAGCGCGGACGAAGCCCGCCGTCCGGGCCGGATCCCGGAGCCCGGCTCGAGGGCTGGACGGAGCTTTGCGCGGTCTCTTGGACCTCTGTTAGAGTTTTTGCCCGGAGCCCGCCGCGCCGGATACCCCCCAAGTTCGGGAGCGGCGGGTTTTTCCCTGTCCCGGAACGGCCTCACCGCGGAACCTGGCCGCCGGATCACGTCCGAGGAGGACAAGCCATGAGTATGGACCGGGCGGCGATGAGCTCCCTCTACAACCTTTCCCGAGCGCAGGAAGGCCGGCGCCCCTTCTCGCGGGAGACCATCCGGCGCGTGCTGGCGTTCGCCGTGCCGCACCGTGGGCGTCTGGTCGGCTTCATCCTGCTCTCCGTCGTGGCGGCGTTCCTGGCCGTGGCCACGCCTTTGCTCGCAGGTCAGGTGGTCGACGCGATCGTGGGCGGCAAGGACGTCGACCTGGTGGTCCGTCTCGCCGTGCTGATCGCCGTGGTCGCCGTGGCCGAAGCCGGGGTCGGGCTGCTGGTCCGGTGGTTCTCCGCCACCATCGGCGAGGACGTCATCCTGGACCTCCGCACCGCCGTCTTCGACCACGTGCAGCGCATGCCGGTAGCGTTCTTCACGAGGACCCGCACGGGAGCCCTCGTCAGTCGCCTGAACAATGACGTGGTCGGCGCGCAGGCGGCCTTCGCCGGGACGCTGTCCTCCGTGGTCAGCAACCTGGTCTCCCTGACGCTGACGCTCGTGGTGATGCTCGACAAATCCTGGCTCGTCACGCTCCTCGCGCTGGTCCTCCTCCCGCTGTTCCTGGTGCCCGCACGGCTCATGGGCGGCCGGCTGGCAGCGCTGCGCCGTGAGGCCGCCGCCCAGAACGCCTCCATGGGCACGCAGATGACGGAGCGCTTCTCGGCGCCCGGCGCCACTCTCATCAAGCTCTTCGGCCGGCCTGCGGACGAATCACGGGAGTTCGAAGCACGTGCGCATCGCGTGCGGGACATCGGCGTCCGGACGGCCATGCTGCAGTTCACGTTCGTCACGAGCCTGACGCTCGTCTCGGCGCTCGCGCTGGCTCTCGTCTACGGGGTCGGCGGCTGGCTGGCGCTGCACGGGACGCTGGGAGCGGGCGACGTCGTCGTGCTGGCGCTGCTGCTCACGCGCCTCTACGTGCCGCTCACCGGCCTCAGCAATGCGCGCGTGGAGATCATGAGCGCGCTGGTGAGCTTCGAGCGCGTCTTCGAGGTGCTGGACCTCCGGCCCATCATCCGCGAGGTCGAGCAGCCGCGGACGTTGCCCACGGGGGCACTCGCCGTCGAGTTCAAGGACGTCCGGTTCTCCTACCCGTCGGCCGAGCAGGTGTCCCTGGCCTCCCTGGAGGACGTCGCGGTGCTGGACTCCCGGGGAGGCGAGGAGGTGCTGCACGGTCTGAGCTTCCGGGCCGAACCGGGGCAGACCGTGGCGCTGGTCGGGTCGTCGGGCGCCGGCAAGTCCACCGTCGCGCAGCTGCTCGCACGGCTGTACGACGTCGACGCGGGAGCGGTGCTGCTGGGCGGCTCCCAGCCGGGTGACGGCGTCGACGTTCGCGAGCTGAGCTTCGACTCGCTGCGCCGGGGTGTCGGCATGGTGACGCAGGACGGACACCTGTTCCACGAGACCATCGGCTCGAACCTCCGGCTCCCGCGTCCGGATGCGAGCGATGACGAGCTCTGGGACGCCCTCCGCCAGGCCCGGCTCGAGGACATGGTGCGGTCGCTGCCCGACGGCCTGGACACGGTGGTGGGGGAGCGCGGCTACCGTCTCTCCGGCGGCGAACGCCAGCGCCTGACGATCGCCCGCCTGCTGGTGGCCGGCCCGCGCGTGGTCATCCTCGACGAAGCGACCGCCGCCCTGGACTCCGCGAACGAAGCAGCCGTGCAGGAAGCGCTCGCGGCAGCGCTGAGTGGGCGGACCGCCGTCGTGATCGCCCACCGTCTCTCGACCATCCGGGACGCCGACCAGATCCTGGTGGTCGAGGGAGGGCGGATCGTCGAGCGCGGCACCCACACCGAACTGCTCAGCGCCGGCCGACGCTACGCGGAGCTGTACACCACGCAGTTCGCCGAGGCCCATGACGCCCTCCAGGACGCCGGCCAGGACCTCGCGGCGGATCCCTCAGAGGGCGGGGAGAGCGGTCAACCCCCTCAGGACTGAGCCGCGGAGGACCCCGGGCATCACTTCGCCGCGGGTTTCCCATTCACCGTGGAGCGTTCCGGGGGTGTCAGCGGGTTCTGGCTGAACGCGTCCCGCGGCTGGAGGGAGAAACCCTGCCAGTGCACGTCCATGGGGCTCTGATCTTCGTCCCGCGGCACATGGTGGTAGGACACCGCCACCCAGGAGACGACGTCGTCGAGCTTCTCCCCGGACACGAACTGAGGAATCCCCGAGGAGGGGCAGCCGGCGGACAGGTTCTGGGTGGCGTAGCGCTCGCAGTCCTTGAACTGGGTGAACGCCACGTCATAACCGAAGGCCGCATCGCCCGCACCGGGTCCGGTCTGGCCGGCGTGGTCGCCATGGTTGTGCGGCGTGTACCCGTCGCTCTGATCGAGCTGGACGCGGTAGGAGATCTGATGGCCGTCCTGGTTCTTGGCGCCACCGAGCACCCGCCACCAGCGGCGGTCATTCCGGAGCCGCTGGGTCTCCGTGGCGAGGGGGGTGAACGTGCCGTTCACGATCGCCGCGTCCTTGCCGCGCTGCCCCGTGAAGTCCGCGTTGTACTCCTGGACGCTCTGAGGTCCCGGGAGCCCCCAGTGGATCCGCCAGACCGCATTGTGGCTGTGGCTCGTGGCGGCTTCGGACGTGCCCGGTCCCACGGGTGAACCGTGCGCCGCGTCGTGGGAGTAGTCCTCGGGGGAGAGATCTCCGGTGGCGCCGAGCCGCGGAGTGATGCTTCCGTCTTCACCGAAGCGGTAGAGGGAGAGGTATTCGTACCAGCCGACCACGGAGAGCGTGCTGATGTCGAAGGAACGGCCACGTTGGGCGACCGGGCTTCCGGTGTACTCGCTGCGGCGGCCCAGACCGGCGTCGACCTCCTCCGTGCAGAGCACCTCGCGCGTCTCCGACCCGCCGACCGCACCCGTGCCGAAGTCGGGCAGCGTCGCGGCGACCCTCGTGCCGGAGCACTCGGCCGGGCCGAGCGTCTTCATGTTGCGTCCCCCGAATCCATGTTCGGTGATGTCCTTGGTGGTCCGGGCGCCGGTGTCGTAGGGGACCTCCAGCTGCGAGAGCGAGATCTCCTGGACGACCGGGAGCGCCTCCTTGCCCGGCGCCGTGTAGGTCACTTTGGTGAGGGTGAGGCCCTGCTGCGGATCGACGCTCCAGCACATGCTCCAGGAGCTGCCGGCCGGGAAACGATGAGTGAGGGCCTTCGCCCCGTCGCCGCACTCCGGGGCGGAGGCCTCGGGCGCCGTGGACGACGACGCCGGCGCGGGCTCCGCGGGAGCCGTGCGGCCGGGTGCCGCGAAGGTTCCCCCGGCCCACCCGCCGAGGAATACGAGAACTGCGGCGGCAAGAGTGAGAAGGAGCTTGTTCCTTCGGGTCACCGTTCCTCCTGGAGGTTTCTGAGGTCCTGACGAGACGTCAGGGAGCGGACGCGCCGAGGGTGTGCCGTCCTGCGACGGCACACCCTCGGGTCAGGCTGGCAGCGGTCAGCAGCCGGCCGGGGTCGCCTTCGCGGAGGACTTGCCCAGGTCCAGACGTGCGCCGTCGGCGGACTTCAGGAAGGACAGGCTCAGGGCCGAGAGCGAATGCGAGCTCGGCACCGGGACGCCGCCCGCGGGGGTGCAGGTTTCGGTGCTCTGGCTGTTGACCTTCACGGAGACCACCTGGGTGGCCGCGGTGAAGACCGGCTGGAGCATGTTCACCACGGTGGAGGTGAACCCGAACTTGATCTGGTTGATCAGCAGATCGAACACGCCGTCGCCGGCATTGGCGATCACCAGGTTGTAGACCGGACGGAAGACCGTGCCGACCCCATTGGCGGACTTGGCCAGGGTGGTCACGAGGGTTCCGACCACTCCGCCGAGCAGCCCGCTGCTGTTGTTGACGGGCGCCGGGAGGGTGCCAGTCGCAGCCTGCTTCAGCGTGAAGCTCCAGGTGATGTTGAGGCCGTTGGGGCTCAGGAGGAGCGGACCGACCCAGCTGAGCTTGATCTTCACGGCGTCGAGGGAGTTCTCCACGGCGCCGACCGCGATGTTGGTGGCGTCATGCATCAGATCGTGGACGGTCTGAGCGATCAGTGGGTAGTCCTTGGAATCGATGAGCTCCTTGTTCGGGGTCTGCGAGTTCAGTCCGCCGGAGGCGAGCTGATCCAGGTGGACCTTGACGGTGCCCGTGGACAGGTCGATGGTGACGAGCTTGTTCTTGGAGGTCAGCGGCTGGGCCAGCAGCTTCGAGAACACCTTGTCGCGGGTGTTGCTCTGCACGGTCATGGTCGGGGTGGGAAGGACGACGCCGAGCAGGCCGTTGAGCTTGTTCAGCGGAACGCCCTGGTTGACGATCTGCTCGATCTTCCGGTCCACGGCTCCCAGACCGTTGTACAGCTGTGCCGCCGCGTTCTTCACGGCGGAGGACTTCACGGTGACGTCGGCCTGGCCCACGCGGTACCGGCCCGGTCCGCCGACGCCGTCCGGATCCTGCAGACGTCCGTTGACGAAGCTGGTCTCCGAGGCGAAGGCGCCGAGGTCGAGCGTCACACTGTCCACGAGGCCCGCCGGGATGGTGGACCCGGCGCCGGCCTTGATCAGGTCGATGTGTGCGGCCTGTGACGGATCACCGGTGGTGGGGAACGTGAAGTTCTGCCCGAGCGCCCCTGATGCGCCACGGGAGTTGAGCGCCGAGCCGGCCTGGCTGATGCTGGTCAGCAGACCGCCGGAGTCCAGCCGGACCAGGCTGGAGAGTGCCACGGACGAACCGCCGATGCTGGTGCTCGCGGAACCGAGCTGCACGTCGTTCGGCACGTAGCCGTAGTTGGGTCCGGGGTTGGAGGGGTAGGCCGCGGAGCTGCCGCCCCAGGTGACGGCGTTCTTCCCTGTGAAGGACACCGAAACGGGGGCGGAGGAGGCCGAGGACGGCGACGGGGTGTCCGCGACGGCGGGGGAGAGGCCGGCGCTTACCGTGGTGAGTGCCACGACGGCGGTGACGGCGCCGAGACGGCGTCCCTGCTGCCATCGCACGGAGGCATGAGAGTGCGGTGATGGGGTCATGACAGATTCCTTAGGAGTGAATGAACCTTGAGATTTCTCTCAAAGGGTGTTGGAACTGACATCACAAACGTTGACATCTTGGTAAATCAGTGTCAATAAGTGTCCACACCCAGGTGTTTTCGAAATATCCCGGACGGCGCGGCCGCAGTAGCCGCTGTCTCAACGGCACCGGCCGGGGACCTGGGACGGAGCACGTCCCGGGAGCGGAATTTCGCATGCCGGAATTCGTTGTGCCGTGAAATTCTTGAGGGTCCGAAGCCCCGGAAACGGTGTGACGCCAGGGGGCCGGGCGACGGAATAGGCCCCGGAAGCCGTCACGGCTTCCGGGACCTATTCCTGACCGTCGGTCGTCAGGCGCGTTTGACGCCTCGGCTCCATCAGGCGACGGATGTGCCGCGCGCCGGTGACTGACGCCTGCTCAGCGTGCTCCGCGGGCCTCCAGGAGCGCGGGAAGGACGTGTTCGGTCAGCAGCGGAGCCAGGTCGCCGGGCCACTCCAGGTCCAGGTCGAGCCAGCGGATCGCCTCGATCTCCGCGGCGGGGGCGGCCTCCCAGACTCCCGGCGCAGTGAACACGCTGGCTTTGATGACGGTGTCCGCCTCGTTGGCCGCTGCCGCGTCCCAGGTTCCCAGATGCTGAAGATCGTCGGCAGGGATCGTGATGCCGACCTCCTCCTCGAGTTCACGGCTTGCCGCCTGCGCCGCGGTTTCGCCGGGCTCGGGCTTCCCTCCGGGGTGCATGAACTTCTCCGTGCCACGCTTACGGACGGTCAGGAGGCGTCCTTCCCGGTCGTAGACACAGACGGCGGACACGGTGAGGAAGTGCGGAGAACTCATGGATCAGTACCCTAGCAAGCCGCGGCGAACGGGAGGTCTCGGCGTGGGCGGTCATGCTCCTGGAAAGCACGGAACCGCGGCACGCTGCTGCGTGCCGCGGTTCCGGCGTCGAACTCTGCGTGCCCTCGATTGGATTCGAACCAACGACACCGGCTTTAGGAGAGCCGTGCTCTATCCCCTGAGCTACGAGGGCGGGCGGACAACGCCTTTAAGCATACAAGCTCGAAGGCCCGAGCTAGGCCTGGGCCTTCTTCCGGCGAGGCAGCAGGACGAGGACCGCACTCACCAGACAGAGCACGAAAAGCACCCACCCGGCGACCACCAGGATCGAGGCCCAGGCGACGGCTCCGTCGGACGGCGCGGCCGTTGCGAACAGCCCGTCGATGGCGAAGTTGCCGACGACCCGGACCACCACGAACAGCCCTGTCAGCGACCAGAGGATGGTGCGGAACCAGGAGCGGGTGGTGTTGACCCCGATCACCAGGGCCCAAGCCAGCCCGAATAGCAGCGGGAACAGCATGCCTGCGGTCTTGTGCACCCAGTTGAGCTGGCCGCGTGCGGCATCGTTCATCGCTGCGCGCAGCTGGTCGATGGCGGCGGCGTCGAAGCCGAAGACTCGCGAATCGGGCATGGTGAGACCGCCGCTGAGCTGCGTCATCTGGGACAGCGCCATGAGGTGCAAGTACCAGAACATGAACAAGGCGGCGACCACGGCCGCGATGACGAGCATCTTCGCGCTGGACTGCGGCTGCTGCGCCGACGGTTGCCCGGGCTGCGGCTGTCCGGACTGCGGCGCCGACTGCCGCGCGGCGGCGCGCTGCCTCAGCGGGTTGATGACCGGCGGGGGAGCGGTGTCCGGGACGTCGGCCCGGGAGCCGTGCTTCTTGATGCGCTGGGCAGGCGTTTTGGACATGTCCTCCATTATCGCGGATACGCTGGAGTCATGAGCATCGGCCGCCACAGCACCGCCAACCCCGACCCTTCTCTGAGCGACGCCGCCCTGGCCGAAGTGCTGGTCCGGGAGGCCGGCTCGCTGGCGCAGCTGATGCGCGCGGCGGGGGTCACCTCGCAGCAGAAGACGAACGTCGCCGATGTGGTGACGGAGGCCGATCGCGCGGCCGAGGCGTACATCGTGGAGCAGCTCCGGCGCTGCCGTCCGGACGACGGGATCCTCGGCGAAGAGGGCTCGGCCCATCCCTCCGCGAGCGGCCGCACCTGGGTGATCGACCCCGTGGACGGCACCTACAACTTTCTGCGCGGCTCCACGTACTGGTGCTCCGCGGTCGCGCTCGTCACGGAGGAGGACGGCGTGCGCCGCCCGCTTCTCGGAGCCGTCCATCAGCCGGAGGAGGACAAACTCTGGCTCGGCGGGGAGGGTCATCCTGCGACGCTCAACGGCAGGCCGCTGAGCGGTCCGGCGGGCAAAGATCTGGCCGAGTCCAGCGCCGCCACCTACATCCACCCCACCTGGCTGCAGGATCCTCTGTGTGCCATGCCCTGGCATGCGGCGGCCGTGGGTGCGGCCTCCTTGAGGATGCTGGGCTCGGGCTCCTGCGATCTCTCCCGGGTGGCGCAGGGCGAGATCGACTGCTGGTTCCAGCACTCTTGCCCCGACTGGGACTGGTTCCCGGGTGCCGCGCTCGTGCTGGCGTCGGGCGGAGCCGTCGACGTCGTGACGGTCAACGGCCTCCGCTGGTTCCTTGCCGGGAGCACGACGGCGGTGGCGCAGCTGCGGGCCGCGATGCTCACCACGCACGTGGGCGGCTGAGCTCTCGGCAGTCCTTCCTGCGCACCCGAACACGGAGTGGGCCCCAGGCTGACGCCTGGGGCCCACTCCGTGTCTCTGACAGCTACTACAGGACGGGCGTTGCGGTGCCCGTGTAGTTGAGGGTGCCGCCGCCGAAGAGAACGGCACCCGTTGCGAAGACGTTGAGATCCCAGGTCAGGGTGACGGGGCAGGTGATCTGCAACAGCGACGGCAGGCCCACGAGGATCACGTTCACGGTGGCGGTGACGCGGGTGGGGCGTACTGGGTTGTTGCCGAGCACGTAAGTGCCGTTCGGGAAGGTGATGTTACTGAACAGCCAGGTGCCCGGGAGTGCCCCGATCTGGCCGAAGGTGCCGGTGGCGGTACCCAGGCCCGTACCCACGTGGGTGCTGCCATCGCTCATCGTGAGGGTGGCCGAGGTGACCACGGAAGTGTAGAGCGGCTGGAACAGGCTCAGATCACAGTTGCTGGAATCCAGCCCGAATACGCCGGCGAAGGCGAGGGCGCCCTTGTTGCCCAGGACGACAGCCTGGCTGGTGGTGGCCCCGCCGAGCAGGACGCCCGGCTGGATGCAGGTGGGGCAGACGGGACCGCCGGAGGCGGCCGCTGCGGGGGTGCCGATGGCCGCAGCCAGCACCGGCGTGGCCCATGCGGCGCCGCGGAGAACCCGGCGGCGCTCGATGGACTTGCTCGTCTCGTTACTCATTATTGGCTCCTGGAAGATGCGGGTGATGAGCCGGATCCCTAATTCCGGCTTCCTATGAGTTGTATCACGATGTCAGAGCTATTTGTCAATGATTTAAAAGTCTGCGACAGATAGTCATACGTATTTGATAGGCGTCTCTCGGGGCGGTCCGGGAACGACGCCGCTTTCCCGATCGACCGGGAAAATCCGCAGGCCCTTTCCGGCCGCTCCGCCGGGACCCTGGAAATGAGGCGACGCCGGCGGACCGGCCGCCGACGTCGTCGTGATGAAATTCGCAGTTCAGGGTGATGCGCGGACGGTCAGCGCTGTTCTGCGGCCTCGCGCAGGACCTCCGCTATTTCCTCGACGAAACTCTCCATTTCGTCGAGTCCTTCCACCGGGCCGCCGGCCAGATAGCCGTCCGCCCCCAGGAGCACCGCGGACGGGGAACTCGTCAGGCCGAGCGCCCTCCAGGCGAGGCTCTCGTGGTCATAGAGGACGCCCTCGGCCGTGGGGATGGAGCGACGGAGCGGCTGGTGCGGCACCGTGCTGAGGATCCTCACGTCGACCTCGGGGAGGCGCTCGCTCCACTCGGCCACCTTGCCGGCCGCCACGTGGCTCGGTTTGCAGACGCAATTGAAAGCCACCAGGAGCTGGGCCTTGGCCGACGCGAGTTCCCGCAGCGTCTGGACCCCGCCGTCCTCCGACTGCAGCAGGGCTGCTGGAATCGGGTCGCGGGCGTAGTCCTCGTCCTCGGGATCCGACACATCGGCACTCGTGTCCCCGCTTGGCGTGTGCGGCACGGGGCCGGACTGGTTCTGCCCCGACCGGGTCACGACCAGGACCGTGAGGGCCACGAGCAGCGCGACGTCGGCGATCCACCAGAGAACCGTGAAGTCGCGGCCGATCACGGAGGGGACGGCGCCGCCACTGAGGGCCAGCCAGAGCGTGAGAACGCCGAGGAGCACCAGAAGGGAATTCCGGACGAGCGTCTTGACCGAAACACTCTGATCACCGATCCGGCCGAAGCATCCGCAATTCGGCCGGGGATCGAAGGTCAGGGCACGGGCGATGACCGCCCAATAGGCGATGAACAGTCCCAGCGAGAGAATCGCAGCGACCGTGAATGTCCCCTGCCACGGGGACAGCAGCAGAACCGCGAGCAGAATTTCGCTCCAGGGCAGCAGCCACGCGAAATAGTCATGGCGCAGAAATCCCGGCAGGCGGAGTTCCGTCACCACGCTGAGCATGGATTCACGGTCCCGCAGTTTGGCAATCCCGCTCAGGACGAGCACGGCCGCGAGACCGATCGGAGCGAGGACGAGCGCATCCGGTGTCAAAGTTCCTCCACTGATTCCTTAGTACGGTTTGCGTGCGTGCGCGATAGCGGTGGAAATGCTCAGTTGCCGTTCTTCAGGTTATTGGCCGCCACGAAATCGGGCATCTTCCCGGCTTTCAGGGCGTCAGCCAGACCGGTCGCCTTGGCGGTGTCCAGGTTCACGATCGACTGCCCGTCAGGGGACCAGCCGGTCCCGAGCGTGGGAAGCGTGAACATGACCGTGGTCGACGGCCGGATGTCCTTGAGGTCCAGCGCGAGCTCCCCGGCCTTCTGCCCGGTGAGGGCAGAGTCGACCGTGATGAACGGGGAGATCTCGTTGACGATCGAGCTGAGGGTTCCCGGGTTGGCGAGGACCTCAGGCTTGGCGATCTTGTTCATCAGGGAGCGCAGGAAGATCCGCTGGTCGCGCACCCGCTGGTAGTCGCCGTCGTTGAACGCATACCGCTCACGGACGAAGGCCAGAGCGGTGGTCCCGTCCATGTGCATGATGCCCTTGGGGTAGTAGACGCCCTTCTTCCCGTACCCGGTCGAAGTGAACGGCACAGGCACGTCCACGTCGACGCCGCCGACCGCGTCGGTGAGCCCCTTGAAGCCCTCGAAGTCGATGAAGGCCACATGGTCGATCCTCTGTTTGAGGAGACCCTCGACCGTCTGGACGAGGAGCGGCACCCCACCGAAGGCCAGGGCCGCATTGATCTTCGCCTCACCGTGCCCGGCGATGGGCACCCAAGTGTCACGCATGATCGAGATGAGGTAGGCGTTCTTCCGGTCAGCGGGCAGCGTGGAACAGCATGAGGCTGTCGGATCGCTGGTCCGAAGCGTTCCCGGCCTCGGCGGTGTCCTTCGTGGCGCCGCGGCTGTCCGAACCTACCAGGAGGATGTTCACAGCCGCCTTGTCGCCCACTTTGGTGACGGCGGGCCGCTCACTCTCCGCCGGGAAGGCGGAGGGGAGTTTGGCCGTCTTGGAGTCGAAAGTGTTCATCAGGCCGGCGATGTAGATGAACGCGGCCATACCGGCCAGCACCACGATCGTGGCGAAGCTGACCAGAGTCCAGAGGGCGACCCGCCTCTTCCGTTTCCGGGGCGTCGCCGGCGGGACCGCGGTCGAGTCCGCGGAGGATTCCGACGGGAGATCTGTGGGGCTCATGGCTTCCTCGGTGTTGCTCGGGCGGGAAGAGGAGATCCTCCCGGCGTGATCAGGTGGTCATGTCCTGTAGCCTGCTGAAGTCGTTCTGTCGGAGAAAGGTGTTCCATGACGCGCGGATGGCTGACCTCAGCCCGTGGGGCGTTCGCCCTGTACATGGTGGCGCTTCTCCTGGTGGTGCTTCTCCCGGCGGATGACGCGCGCCATGTGACCGGATTCGTCTCCGTCATCGCCGATGTCCTCTCCACGGTTGGGATCCCCCATCAGCCGGCCGAAGTGGCGGTCGAGTTCCTGTCCAACGTCGTGCTGTTCATGCCGTGGGGATTCTTCCTCCGGTTATTGAGCCGTCCGGGTTTGCCGAGCTGGGCCGTGGTGCTCAGCGGGGCCGTTCTGTCCACCGCGATCGAGCTCCTGCAGCTGGTGATTCCCGGCCGGGTGACGGCTCTGTCTGACGTCATCGCCAACACCCTGGGCACCGTGGCCGGTGTGCTGGTGTTGAAGGTGTTCCTGGCCATCACGTCCCGCCTCAGTGCGCGAGGCGCCGGCCGAGGCCTGCGGCGATCCGCTGGGTCAACTCACTGATCTGGCGTCCCACCGCACGATGCACGTCTTCCGGCTTGTTGATCGGGTCCTGCACATCGTCCTCCGCTGAGAGCGGTGCCAGATGACGGGACGACGACGCCGTGCGCACCACGCCGCTCAGGACTGAGCCGGCCGCCGCTTCCGTCGGCTGACCCCACAGCGGTACGTCGGTCGCCGTCGCGCCGTCCTCCGCGGGCGGCAACGCCTCAAGGATCCGGCCGAACTCCGCCAGGGTGAACGTCCGCTGCGCGGCGGTGGGGTAGCGCTTGACCAGGTCGTCGCGCTGGCCCCGGGTCATGGTCAGCACCAAGTCCGAGGCCCCCACGATTTCCGCCGAGATCTGACGCCCGACGGCCCCCGAGGGATCACCCCCGTATTCCTGGGACAGGGCGGCGGGCCACGGCTCCATGGGCGCACCCACCACAGCCTGGAGACCGGCGCTGAGCAGTTCGAAATCGCTCAGGCCGGTCTGGGCCAGGCGAGCCCTCAGCAGCTGTTCGGCCAGGGGCGAGCGGCAGATGTTGCCGATGCACACGGTCAGAACGGTCGACGGCGGCTTCCGGGCGGAGGCGGCGGAACGGGACATCAGGCCCTGCTACGGTCCCGACGGCGCATGTGGCGCTGCGGCTCGAGCTCCACCGGCTCGGTCTCGCTCACCGGGGTGGACTCGGTGGCCGGCACGTGGCTCGCGCGGGGCGACTTGTCGCCGGCGTCCTTGCGGTTGTAGTACGTGTAGTACTGGTAGCCGTAGCCGGCGCCCGAGGCGGACTTGCGGGGCACGCCGTTGATGATGATGCCGAGCGGACGGCCCTTGACGCGCTCCAGGTTCTGGAGGGCGCGCTTGAGTTCGTCGTAGGTGCTCTTCCCGGAGCGCGTGACCACGAGGGCGCCGTCCGTCTGGGCCGTCAGGATGGCGGCGTCGGTGACGGGGAGCAGCGGGGGAGCATCGATCAGGACGATCGCGTGCTTGGCGATGTCCTGCAGCATCTTCTGCATGACGTTGGAGCCGAGCAGCTCGCTGGGGTTCGGCGGAACGGAGCCCGCGCCGAGGACGTAGAGGTTGCCGCTCTCGCCCCAGGGCTGCAGAACCTCGTTCAGGTTCGCACGGCCGATCAGCACGTCGGTGAGGCCGATCGTGGTGAGAAGGCCGAACGTCTTGGCCACCGTGGGGCGGCGGAGGTCGCCGTCGACCACGACGACGCGCTGGCCGGAAGCCGCGATGGTCTGGGCGAGGTTCGCCACTACGGTGGTCTTGCCCTCGCCCGGCAGGGCCGAGCTGACCACGATGATGCGCGGCGGGTTGTCCACATCCATGAACTGGAGGTTGGTGCGCAGCTCACGGATGGCTTCCGCGACGGCATGGTCCTGCTGGCTCGTGTTGTCCAGGTCGTTGCCGCCGTGTGAAGCGACGATGCGGTGCGTGCTGTCGAAGTCCTTGTTGAAGGGGACCGTGCCGATCACGGACAGCCCGGTCTCTGCCTCCACCTGCACGGCGGAGCGGACGCGGCGGTCGAAGACGTTTCGCAGGAACGCATACAGGATCGCCACGATGAAACCTGCGGCGAGACCGATGATCAGTGCCAGCTTCGTGTTGGGTGAGGTCGGGGAGGTGGGCAATTGTGCCGAGTCCAGCGACTGAAAGACGACGATCGACTTTTCCTTGGAGGTTCCGCCGGCATTCTCAATCTGGGCGACCTGCTGTCCTACAGCTTTCACCCAGGCTTCGGCAAGATCACGGGCGCCTTCGGGCGTGTTCGCTTCAGCTGTGAACTTCAGCGTCGCCGTATCCAGCGGATTTTGTGCGGAAATTCGACCGATGAGCTGCTCCGGAGCGATGTCCTTGAGCTTCAGATCGGTGATCACTCGCTCGGCGACGGTCCTGGACTTGGCGACATCCAAATAGGACTTCGCGCGGGACTTGGAGTAGCTTTCGCCTGCCATGGCAGTGCCGATGTCTTTGTTCACACCGATCGAAACGATGCCGCTGGCATCGGCGCTGTACACCTTGGGCTGCAGCAGACTCCAGCCGAACGCCACCAGGACGCCCAGAACCGTGATGCCGAGGACGGAAACCCAGTGTGCCCTGAGAATTTTCCAGTAATCGGTCAGCTCCATGTACATATCCCCTTGGTGGTGCGGTGAAGAAAGAGTCCCAGCGCCAGTGCAGAGGCCTGGCATCCTGAACATCCTAGCGCGTGGATCTAAAGTGTTACTCAATAACTTGTGGTTGACATTGGTGTCGCAAGCTAGAGGCGAAAATCGCCCGGAGCTGACGGCAAAGCGATGTGCGGTCGGCGAATGGTTTGTGGTCCGCCTGGTGGGGGGAATTGTGGAACGGCATGATGTTCTGGCGAGCCGGTCAGAGCCGGGTGGGTCGCCGTCGTTTGACAGCGGAAAGCCCGACGCGGGTGATGTCGCGGAGTGTGTGGTGGGGGAAATCGTTCTCAGTCACATCGAGGGCGAGCTTTCGGCTCTGGTTTTCCCCGCAGAGTGGGTGGACCTCTTCTATGTGAACCGAGCAGTCGTCGTGAATCCGGTGGACGGGACGTCGAGGGAGCGGAGTGACGCCTTGCTGGTCGTTCCCGGTGGGGCCGAGGTGAGATCCCCGTTTCGTAACCACGGCGACGTCGACCGGATCCGGCTGTCCCGGAGCACGGCGGAGACGTTCGCTCCGCACGCACTGTCCGGTGTTCAGTTCTTCCCGGCTCTGACCAGGCTCGACAGAGCGACCCACAGTTTCATCCGCGCGATGATGGGACATCCGGTAGAGCATCGGAGATCTTCCATCGAGGACTATGCCTCGGAGCAGATCGTCCTGGAACTGGCCGGAAGCGTGCTGCTGGAACACTGCGGCTCCTCTTGGGCGCCGGGATCGGCGTCCTCCGCGTTGCGCGATGAGGCCATGGCCGTGATCGCTCAGCGGTGCGCTGACAAGCAGCTGAATCCCGAGGCCGTGGCGAAGGCCGTGCAATCGTCTCTGCGCAGGGTTCAGGCATCCTTTGCGGAGGTCGGAAATTCCATTGCTGCAGAGATCCGGCGCCAGCGGGGCCGGTTGGCGAAAAACCTGTTGACGGATTCCCGCTACGACGTGCTGAGCGTGCAGCAGATCGCGGAACAGACCGGCTTTGGCACCACGGCCGCTCTTCGGCGGGCGCTGGATGAACTCTATGGCTGCGGACCGCGCGAAATGCGTGAAGGGCGTGCCCCTCTCTCGGAATAAGTCCGCTTTAATATCCGAGAGGAGGCTCCCGAAAACGTTCTCTTGAAGGTGGCGTATGCCCCTCGACCTCGAACGATGAAGGGTAAAGCAAGGTCGCAGAGATCGCCATAAAGCACGTTTCGCGCAGATCTTGTGTCGTTAAGCGCCAACTTTCCCGGAATGGCGTTCGGGCCCTCAAGCCCGTGGTTAGGCTCTCAATCACCAGGGGGGAACCAGCATTCGCAAGGTTCCGTTGCCCACAGACTTTTGTCGTGATTCGAAACATTGAGGAACCATGAGCGAACTTAAGCTTTCCAACTCCGCCAGCCGTCGCGCCGTCGTCAAGGGCGCCGCGTGGTCCGTGCCCGTCATCGCCGCTGCTGTCGCCGCTCCGGCCGCCAGCGCGTCCACTTCCGAACTGGGCGCCCTGGCGCTGAACGGCACCTGTGGTGTGCTCGGTGTTCTCGGCCCGGGTTTCACTCTGACCGCCTCCGCCACCGCTCCGATTCCGGCCGGTACCGTCATCACCATCTCCGGTTCGGGCGTCGCCAACATCGGCGTCTTCAGCGTCACCGGTGGCGTGGCCACGGTGAACGTCCTGAGCGGCACCAGCCGTCAGATCACGCTGACCGCTCCGCTCGCGGCTGGCACCACGCTCAACCTGCGCACCACCCTGTCACTCACCGTCGCCTTCGGCCTGAACGCCACCGTCGCCCTGCCCAGTGGCTACACCGCCACCGGCGGAAAGCTCACCGGTTCGGTCAACTCCACGCTGGTGCTCTGCAGCGCAGCCTGATCATTCCCCTCATCGGAGGGGCTGGCGGAATGCCCGGGGCCACCACCTCGCCGGCACCGGCTTTCAGGCCGGTCGGACGAGGAACGCGAGGGCAGGAACCTTTCGTCCACCTGCATCGTGAAACGCGTCAGCAATTCTGCTGGCGCGTTTCGCGCTTCCTGGGGAGTGAACTAGGGTATTCGGAGGGGTCGACGACATTGTCGTATGGCATGACTTTTGGTTGAAGAAATCATTGGTGTGGGGGGAAATTGCAGTCCGACGACATTCTCGTGAATGCCTTGGGTGGAGTGGTGCGGGTGCGCCTGGACTATTCGGCCCATTCCCTCGATGAGACGCGCCTCCAGGCCCTGCGGGATCCGTGGGTCGATGCCGGTGCGGATGACCATGACGTGATGTCGGGAGCGACCGATGTCTTCGAGCTCAGCTGGCCCTTTCCTGACGAGGAGAACCTGGGTCGCTCGATCGCGGACCTCTCCACCCATGCGACGCTCGCCGCGATCGAAGGCCGCCGGGGCCGGCTGTTGATGCTCCACGCGGCCGGAGTGGCGGATGAGGACGGGCGGGTTCTCGCCTTCATCGGGCCCTCGGGCCGTGGGAAGACCACTCTCGCCCGCACACTCGGACAGCACTATTCGTATGTCACGGACGAGACCGTGGGCATCGAGCCCGACGGCACGGTCCATTCCTACCGGAAGCCCCTTTCCATCATCCGCGAAGGGGAAGCGCACAAGGAGCAGGTCGCTCCGTCGCTCCTCGGCCTCAAGGAACTGCCCGGGACCGGCTTGCGCCTGGCCGGCCTGGTCCTGGTGTCCCGGGTGCCGGATCTGCAGGGCCCGCCTGAGATCACCACGCTGGAACTGTGCGAGGCTCTTGCGGCGATAGTCCCCGAAGTCAGTTACCTCGCGGACCTCGAGGAACCCCTCCAGATGATGGCGCGGCTGGTGGACCGCTGCGGCGCCATCCGTCAGGTCACCTATCGGGAGGCCTCGGATGTGCCGCCCCTGGTTCCACAGCTTCTCACTGCAAGCCCGTCTGAGACGTGGGAACCCGTCCTTCCGGTCCAGGATCCTCCTGGCGCCCACAGCTCTCTGCACGAGGTGACCTACGTGCCGGAGCCGGTGCTGGACGCGGTCGAAGCCTCCGGGCAGACGGCCATCATCGACACGAGCCGGGTGGTGCACATCCTCGACGGCGTCGGGCCGGTCATCTGGCGCTCACTGTGCGCGGGTGGGGACTTCGAGAAGATCGCCCACGACGTCGAGGCGATGTTCGGCACCCCGCCGGACCGAGGCCTGGAAGAAGCGGTCAGCGGTGTTCTGCGCGCTCTGGCGGATGCGGGGCTCCTTCGCCGGATCCCCGATCGGGCGGCATGAGCACCGGAGCAGCGGGCGCACCTCAGCCCGAGCCGCGCCCGACGACGCCGGACGGCAGCGAAGGCGGGGCGCAGGCGCCGGGGGGTGGACGCCGTCGTCGTCCTCTTCACAAATCCTTGTGGTTCCAGATCCTCCTCGCCGTGGTGGCGGTGGCACTCGTCCAGGGATTCCTGGTCAAGGTGTACCAGGTCCCCTCCGGTTCGATGGAGAACACCCTCAACGTGGGGGACCGGTTGCTCGTCAACCGGGTCGCGTACGCCGGCTCGTCGCCTGAGAGGGGCGACGTGGTGGTCTTCCGCAAGCCCGCCTCCTGGGGTCCCCAGAGTGAGCACGGCGCCCTGCGCACAGCCGTCGGCTGGTTCGGGGATCTGACGGGGATCGGCCCGGGCAACACGGAGTACATGGTCAAGCGCGTGATCGGGGTGCCCGGTGACACCGTCGCCTGCTGCGATGCGCAGGGCAAGGTGACCGTGAACGGCGCCGCGATCGACGAACCGTACATCTATCAGGATTTCCCGTGGATTGACGGGACCTCGACCTGCACAGGCGCGCAACGGACGGCACGGTGTTTCCGGTCTGTCACGCTCGGGCCCGACGAGTACCTGCTGCTGGGCGACCACCGCTCCAATTCGTCGGATTCGGTGATCTCCTGCCGCAACGCCGCGGCCACGCCAGGGTGCGCCCGCACGGCGTCCCGCGAGGAGATCATCGGCCGTGTGGACTGGTTCCTGTTCCCGTTCAGCAAGTGGGGTAAAGGCGTTGGGTGAAAAGACCCGGACCAGCTGCTCGACAGCAAGGCGTTCCGATCCATTCCGGACATCGTGGAAGCAGTCAGAGATCGTTGCGAGTTCTCCGTGGCCCGAAGGATGAATGATGGTTGACTATTTGATCGGCGCAGTCGCCGTAGTGGTACTCCTGCTCGGAATCTTTCTGCCTCGATATAAGTTCGTGTGGGGTGTGTATGCGATCTTTGCTTCGGTGAGCCCCGCGCCCGTTCTGCTGGCAGCCAGCCCGTCAGCTCTGTTCGCAGGCGGCACTCTGCTCCGAACCTTTTCAACGGCCGTCCGGATGCTGAGTCAGCCAGTGATGTTGGCATTGTTCGCGTTGACAGTCACTTATGCACTTTCGGCGGCGTGGTCTCCCAGGCCGTTGGCGGCATTGGGAAGTTCGCTGACCGTGTTATGCATAGTGGGCGCAGTCTGTCTGGCGACGGCCTCAATTGGAGAAGGCGAGCCCAAAGATCTCTTCGCGCTGACTGCCATCGCCACCGCTCCGATCGCTGCGATTCAGTCCATCAGTACGATCGTCTTCAGGCTTGACCTTCCTCTCAAAGATGCGTACCTTCATTCCTCGATTCCGACTCTTCTGTTGGGCGCAGAGGGACGAGACCTGTTCGGAACCATGGGGAACAACGTCCTCGACCCGCTGAAATCAGGCGGAGTGCTCTTCGTGAACGGCAACAAGGCCTCGATGGTCATGGCGGTGTGGGCGCTGATCTACTTGGCGTTGTGCGTCAGGAGGCGGTCGTTCCCGGCGGGTGCCATGGCGGCGCTCTGCCTTGCCGGAGCTATCGCGACGAATTCGAAGACCGCAATGATCTTGGCCTTCTCCATGATCCCGGTATTCTTGATTCTTCCGACTGTCATTCGACGTCAGCGGCACTCCGCCTCCTCCGTTCTCGGCTTTGTATCGCTCCTGGCAGTTGGGCTTGGGCTTGCCCTGATTGCGTCGAAGCTTTCGGAATATCTTGTGGGCCTCGACGAATCCGCGAGCGCGAGGGACAGATTGTGGGCGGCGGCAGCGGGCTATTTCCAAGAGAGCCCATGGCTCGGACTAGGGGCTGGCGGCTGGAGCGAGCGATGGGCCCAGGACGCCTCCGGGTACGGTTTGCCTATGCTTCCGCCGCACAACATGGTCATCGCGGCTTGGGCATCAGCTGGGGCGGGCGCTGCGCTGTTGATCCTGGCGATCATCGGTATGGTGGGCGTCACATACATCCGCAGGATTCGACGGGCTGAGCTAAAGCGCGATGCTTGGGCTCTCTCATTTGAGCTGGCGGCCTTTACTTGGATGATTGCGCACTCGATGTATGACAACACTGACTTCTACGGGACTCCCCAGACAATTCCATTCGCCGCATTGATGATCTGGCGCTGCTACTCGTTCAAGAAAGACGCATCAAGGTCGGCAGACTTTGAAAAGGCGCGCAAAGCTACCGTATTCCAGTAAATTCGAGAAGTTCCAGTCAGCTTCCATCATGTCGCCACCACAGAATTTTGGGTGGCGTGATGGGACTTGCGCATGATTCAGGGGTAGACATGTCGAAGAGAACGGACATTCAAGGCCTCCGTGCGCTTGCGGTTGTCCTGGTTGTCACGGCACACTCATTACTTCACTGCCTGCTTCGGTGCACGATCGAGTCGTAGAGCGTCTCCAAAACCTGAGTGCAGCGCTGGATGTCGAAGCGCTTCTGAACATGTTCGCGACCTTGGCGCCCAAGAAGGTGTGCGAACGTCGAGTCGCCGAGCAGGCGTTCGAGGTTCGCGCTGAGGGCGGCGACATCGCCTTCCTCAGCCAGCAGACCGGTGCGCTCGTGGAGCACCGCCTCGGGCACGCCCCCACAGCGGTAGGCGACGGAAGGGATACCCGCCGCGGCTGCTTCGAGGAAGACCATTCCGAACGCCTCCACGGCTCCGTTGGCCGCTGTCTTCGACGGACCGAGGAAGACCGCAGACGAGGAGAGAAGCCGAGCGGCGTCCGTGGGCGAAATGGCGCCGACAAATCGCGCGCCTGTGCCGAGTTCGAAATCCAGCTTTTCCAGGGAAGCGCGCATGGGACCGTCACCGGCGATCGTCAGAGGGTGCGCATCACGGAGGTCCTGAGGAAGTCTCGCGTAGGCACGGAGCCCGTCGTCGACGCCTTTCACATCGGCCAGACGACCTAAGAAGACGACACCCTGACGTGGTTGTGTGTCAAAAACCGGGGCCGGAAGGGGTATGCCGATCGGCACAGTGTGGATTCGGTCTGGAGGTGCGCCGAGAGATTCCAACCGCGTAGCCAAGAAGGAAGAGTTGGTGACGAGCGCGGAGGCGTAGGAAAACAACTCCTGAAGGCGCGCACGGTAGAGCCGGGAGAGTGGGTCCTTCTGATGTGGAAGTACATTCACGTCAACGCCGTGGAAAGTCACCACGAGCGGCAGCCCGAGCTTGCGAAGGGTGGGGACGAGCAAGACCGCGTCCATCCCGAAGTGAGCATGGACCAGAGACGGGTCGATTTCCATCAACGTCCTGCGCAGAGTTCTGCTCGATCGGGTGATCTTCAGCAGGCGACGTCGGTTTCTGCTTGCCCCCGGCATCACGGGGACATCTGCGCTGGACGCGATCGGCGAATTCACCAGGTCCAGGCCGAAGAGCACGCCTTCCCACGTCGTCAGCGCGTCCACCTGATTGCGGATGAATGTCTCAGAGCCTGCCAGGAGAAGCTCCCGGAAGATGGCAACACGGGGCCGTTCAGTCGACATGACGGGTCACCGTCCCCTCATGTTAAGCACCCGCCGGCTCAGCCTGACGGCCGCGCGGAGGTCATCACCGCGGATCGCGTAGAAGTCGATGAATCGGGTGCCATGCTGACGGTTCAGGAAGTGAATGTTCAGATTGGAGGCGACCAGGCTTCCGGCCAGCGTGGCTATTGCGGCTCCCACGGCACCGAGCGGGGGACACAGCACTAAGAGCACGCTGACATTGAATACGAGCGCGATGAAGAGGGAGAGGCTCCGCAGGCCCGGCCGGCCTCGTGCAGCGAGGCCCGCGCCGGCGATGGATCCGGGCACTCCGAACACCCCGACTGAGATGAGAACCAGCACGCTCGGGATCGCCCCCGTGAATTCGCTTCCGAATGCGGGAACGAACCAGAGCGGAAGCGATGCGGCGAGGGCGATACCGCCGAGCATCGACAGAAGGAAGGAGATTCTGGCTGTCGCTGTCAGACGCGGGGTCGACCGATCTGCGGCGTCCGCTGACATCGTGACGTCCCGGATCGCGTTGTTCAGGAGTAGCGAGGCATCCGAAATATTGACTGCGACTGCGAAGTAACCGAGCGCGACTGGACCGGCGAGCGGCAGCATGATCAGCTGGGCGACGCGGCTGAGCAAGATACCAGAGACGGATCCGAGCCACATTCGAAAGCCGTAGTGTGCCAAATTCGCGGGCCGCGCCTCGCTCATCACGGTCCGCGGCCCCCTGACCAGCTCCCGGATTGAACCGATGTAGGCCAAACCTCCGACGATTGGAGCCAACGCTATGAAAAGTGTGGCAGTCTCGACAGTCAAGGTCCCTGTGAGGAACGCTGCCAATGTTCCTCCGAAGCGGGCGATACCGGTGAGGAGCTTTTCCAGATTCACCAGATTCCAGCGATGCATGCCCGATGCAAGCCCGCGGGGTGCCCCGAGCAGCACTGACGGGATGATTGCAACACAGGTCAGCTGGATGATCTGTCCCACGGCCTGGTTTCCTGCGGAGAGCAATGGTGCTGCAAAAAACGTCGCAATGCCGGCGAAAGCACCGGTGAGAAGCAAGAGCACTCCTCCACTGCGGAGCCCTTGAAGACTCGCGGCAGACGCCTTTGCTGTTGCGAAAGTCAATGCCTCCGGGATGCCGAACATCGCGATGGTGAGGGCAAGCATGAGAGGGGCCGTCGCCGCGGCTAGTTCTCCTCGACCGTCGACCCCCAGCGCCCGGGCGAGCAGGGGAGCCGAAAGGAAGGTGGACAGGGGCAACGAGAGATTGCCGATCGCTGAAAGGAGGGCATTGCGTCCGATGTCACGGGAATCCAGCTTCTTCAACGGTGTAGCCTCCTTGCCTGATTCGCTATGCAATTCCGCGCCTAGTGAGCACCTTCAACGGCAGGATTGCCACGGCGGGGAGTGTCTTAAACCCCGGGCGTCCCCACGTGAAGGCTGTGGCCAGAACCCTCAGCGCGGTCTTGATATCGCGGTGACGCCATGCTTGAAAGTACGTCACGGTGATGAGGAAATCTCCTCGAGTACGTCTGTCCAGGTGCTGCAGGGCGCGCCGGGCCCAGGCCAATGAATCTGAGGGCTTGATACCGCGTGAAACAGAGCCTCCCCCATCGCGCAGCTCGGTCAGCGGCTGAACTACTTGGCGGATATCGAGACCGGGGATTTCCCTGTCGAGCCGTAGCAGCCAGTCGGTGTCCTGATGGAAGCGAAGGGTCACGTCGAAGGGGTGAGCCAGCACCATGGCGCGCGGAAAGACGAGCGTGGACGTGTGCATGGCTCCTTGGCCTCCCTTCACGGCCGTCTTCCGGAATAGGTAGTGCGGCAGCCGCTCGCCGGCATGCCAGAGTCGCTGCGGCCAGACCCGACCACTCGGTTCCTGAACCGTTGTCGTTGACAACCAATGGCGTTGCGAGTCGTCCAGCGACGAAAGTTGAAGTGCAAGCTTCTCCGGGTGCCAGACGTCATCGTCATCGAGTAACGCGATCACATCGCCGCTTGCAGCGGAGATTCCTGCCATTCTCGCCACATTCCCACCGGCGCGGGGACCGGTGCGAACGACCGTCACCCGTGGGTCGGCGGGAAGCATCAGTTCGTCTGAGGTGTCCGCAGCCACGATGACTTCATGCAGCGATTCGGTCTGGGCAAGTGCCGATGCGACGGCGTCATACAACTCCGGGCGCCCGATCGTGGGGATTACCGCACTGACCCGGCGGCCGTTTGTGATTCTCTCGGTCATGACACTGCACCTGTCGCCTTGAGCACGTTGTCGGCGTAATGGGACCAGCTTGTCCATCCTGATTGGATCGCCTCTTGTGAAATGGTCTGTCGTCGTTCCCAGCTCAACCTGGGCGCCTCAGAGAGCACCGTTCGAAGACGGTGCGCGTCCCCGGCGTCGAGCACCGTGTGATGGCCCGAAAGATAGACGTGAGCGCCCACTTCTCTCGTGGTCACGACTGGCAGCCCGGACGCCGCGGCTTCTGAGACGACCAAACCGAAATTGTCCTCGATTGATGGGAGTACGAACAGGTCCGAACGGGCGTAGAGGTCGGCTAGTTCAGTCGCAGTGAGCACCCCGGCCAGCCGGACGTTGTCAGGCGCGTTGCGCAGGATTCGACGGTCGAAGACTTGGCCCACGAGCGTCAAGTCCACAGGAAGTCCCCGCACTGCGTCCAGCAGGAATGGAATTCCCTTGCGAAGACAGATCTGTGCTGTACACACAATCTGCACGCGGCGGCCAATACTCGTGTCCGCGTCACCGGAATGCTCGCGGGGCTGGAAGATGGCCGGGTCCACCCCGTACGGGATCTGGATGATTTTCTCCGCGGATATGCCGTGGGAGAGCATCTGCTCGGCCACTACCCTCCCGGGGACAAGCACTTTGTCAGCGAGGTCGAGTTCGGCTTCGATGCGCTCTACGAACCATTCCGGATACATTTCCGCGTGCGCCCGTCGCGCGCCGAAGAAGCTTTCCAGCATCGTATTTCTCACGCGAGGATGCGCATCGATCTCGTGGAGGACGAGTTCACGGTCGGAGTTGCGTTTGAAGGTCTCCAGCGAAGATCCCGGCATGGAAAAGAGAATCTCGGCGTCTCCGAAATCCACATTTTGCGCGGATTTGTCGTATGCGACTTTCCACGCGGCGTTGCCCAGGGTATGGGTGAGGGGCGATCGCATGCGGCCACCGAGAACTCTGGTGAATTCCGCCATCGGGGCAAGCTGCACATCCTGACGGAGCCGACCACTCTCGACGCGGGCGCTCTGCTTCCTGACGAACTGCTGAAGCAGGGCGAACTGTGGAAGCACGCGAGATGAGGCCCGCGCGATGGACAACAGCGGGGCCTGGTTTCGGATGGCTCGGCGAGTCAAGAGCCCGTGCCGCTCGGCACCAGCTGCGATGGCCCGGATCGCGTTTTCATCGAAGGCGCTCGAGACGGCGACTGCACGGCCTGCCGGGCGGTTCGAGGCAGACCGGGATGTGATCATGCTCGTTCTCCTTCGCTCTGTGTGTCGACCTGCGTGTCGAGGAGCCGATCGAGTGCCGCGGCGGAACGCGCCCAGGAGTATCTTGCGGTGTTCTTCCGCCCGAGATCGATGAGACTCTCACGCAGCGTGAGGTCGGTATCGAGTTCTCTGAGACCCTCCACGAGTGATGCTTCGGACTCCCTCGCGAAGTAGTGCGCTGAGGACCCCAGCACTTCCCGGAGCGCAGGGGCATCGGAGGCAAGGACAGGCACGCCGGACGCCTGGGCCTCAAGCGGGGGGATGCCGAAACCCTCGTAGAGCGAAGGGAAGACGAAAGCGCGGGCAGCGGCGTAGAGGTGCCGCAATTCGTCGTCGTCCACTCTCCCCAGATAGTCCACGGCCTGGGTGGACGTTCTCCCCTTATTCGTGCGGGAAACTGTTTCTGGTGTGCTTCCGACCAGTTTCAGCCGTGTGCTGCTACCTGCCGATTCCGCATAGCGGTGGAACGCCCGGACCAGGAGGTCGATGTTCTTGTGCGGCAAGAGGGAGGAGACCGCGAGGAAATATGGGGTATCAGCTTTGCCGCCGGGCTCCTGGTGGAATCCGTGTGCAGCCGCATTGGGGATCACCGTGATCTTGGCCGGATCAAGGTGGTACACGGAAGCGATCTCCTGGCGGGAGAATTCGCTGACGGTGATGACAGCCGCTGCCGGCCGGAGCGTCAGTGTTGAAAGGAGCCTGTACGCTGCCCGGAACCGCGGTGAATAGGTCTGGGGCTGACGAACGTAGGTGACATCGTGGTGTGTCACCACCTGACGACGTCGCAGGATCGGTCCGGTGTTCGTCAGGGAGAGCAGCAGAGGGTTCCTCTTGGTCCGAGTGAGTGCACGTGGCAAGTCCCACTGTTCCCAGAGGTGGCCCTGGTGTGCGCCCCATTGCTGCACAGAGACTCCCGCAATGGACGTCTCGCGGAGAGGCCCCGGCGGGGCGACCAGCACGAGGTCGTCGCGGAGTGGCGCCAAAGCCGTGACGATCTCCTCTGCAAAGCGTTGTACGCCGGTGACCTTCTGGGTCAGGAAGCGGCAGTTCACGACGATCATGTGACGAACGCCCGCAGCTCATCTTCGAATCGCGCGGTTGCGAAATGTGCGGTCGCCTGCGCTCCGTCGAAGGGGTCCAAGCGCAAGGCCGCGTCGATCGCGCGGGCCAGATCCGAGATCTCAGTTGACGCAGAGATGACACCAGTGATCCCCGGAGTCAGGCTCTCCAGCTGGCCTCCGATCGGGCCGGTGACGACGGGCGTTCCAGCCGCTTGTGCTTCCACTGGAACGATGCCGAAGTCCTCAATGGCTGGGAAGACCAACACCCTCGCCGCTTGGTAGAGGGAGAACAGGAGCGCATCGGACGGTGCGATGACGAAGTGGACCGGAACGGAGGACTGAGCAGCAAGTGCGCGGAGACGATCCTCTTCAGGACCCTTGCCCGCGATCACGACGGGAAGTCCCACGGCCTCGCCCGCGGAGATCACCAGGTCGAGGCGCTTATAAGGAATGAAGCGGGACATACCCAAGACGAAGTCGTCGGGGAGGCCGTCCAGAAGCTTCAGCTCATCGGAGCTGGAGACTTCGGAGCGCCAGTCGTCGACCCGTTGCACCCGCTCCACAGCAACCGGTGGGTAGATGACGGATGCCTCACGCCCCCAGGTCGCCTCAATGCGATCCTTGACGAACTTGCTGTTGGCCGCAATCGCGGTCGGCTCCTGGGCCCGGCGCCGATCGATGGATTTCAGCAGAGGGGCGACCGTGCGCACGGCGGCGTTGGAGCCCCGAAGGTCGAGCTCCGGAGTCCAGATGTAGCGGGCCGGGGTGTGCGCGTAAACGTACTTCGGGGCAGACTCGCGCCGATTCCGGAACTCGACATGGTGGGCGAAGAGGTGCGAACTCACCAGCGTCCAGTCATGAGCCTCGGGGCTCTCAAGCAGGCGCCAGGTGGGGAGCATGAGCGGGAGAGCCAGCGCCTTCCGCCGTCGCAACGGAGTCTTGGCCAGCCAGGTCTCGCGGACTTCGCGCTCGCCGAAGCGTCCCGGTGCGTCATTCCACAAGCACTGGATGGACGCATCGGGAAATGCCGCCGCCATGGATTCGAGGACTTTCTCGGACCCGCCTGACGCGGCAATCCATTCGTGAACAATGAGACCGCTCATGACTCAGGGCCGCCCCATCCCGAGATAAGTCCATCCGGCTGAACGCCAAGCCGCCGGGTCGAGGCAGTTTCTGCCATCCACGATGACGCGGCCGGACGCGAGCTCGTTCACGTGAGAGGGACTCATTTCTCGACGGTACTGGTCCCATTCGGTCACGACCACGACGGCGTCAGCTCCGCGCAGCGCATCATCCCTCTCCGCGACATACGTGAGTTGCGGATGCAGCGCGCTGGCATTGTTGAGGGCTTCAGGATCGGTCACCACGACGTCGGCACCCAGGCCGTGAAGTCTGACGGCCACGTCGAGTGCGGGCGAATCGCGGACATCGTCGCTGTGCGGTTTGAAGGCAGCGCCCAGAACCGCCACACGCTTTCCGAATACGGTGCCGTCGAGTCCTTCGATCACGAGCTGCACAGCTCGTTCGCGCCGGCGCAAGTTGATGGCATCGACCTCATGGAGGAAATTGACCGACTCTCGACGCCCCAATTCCTCGGCTCGAGCGGCAAAGGCACGGATATCCTTGGGCAGGCAACCGCCGCCGAAACCGATGCCGGCGCCCAGGAACCGTCGCCCGATCCGAGGATCGTGACCGATGGCGTCGGCAAGCTGCGTAACATCTGCGCCCGTTGCTTCGGCGATTTCGGCCATGGCATTGATGAACGAGATCTTGGTCGCGAGAAAGGCATTGGCCGCGACTTTCACCAGTTCGGCAGTCGCATAGTCGGTCACGATGAACGGGGTCCCCTTGGCGACCGCAGGGTGGTAGACGTCCCGAAGGACACTGGCGGCGTTTTCACCTTCGGGTCCGGATGGCACTCCGGTCACGAAGCGGTCGGGGTCGATCGTGTCCTGCACGGCCCACCCTTCGCGAAGAAATTCCGGGTTCCAGACAAGGGTTGCCCCCGTGGGCGCCACCAGCTCAGCGAGGCGAGCGGCTGTACCCACTGGAACAGTGGATTTGCCGGCGACGATGTCGCCAGGCCCGAGGAAAGGAAGCAGCTCATTCACGGCAGCGTCGACGAAGCGGAGGTCGGCGGCGTGGCCGCCGGCCTGTTGGGGGGTGCCCACACCGACGAAATGCACTGCGGCGCCTTGAACGTGCGACATATCCGTGCTGAACGACAACCGCCCCGAATCCAGTCCACTACGAAGGATCTCCTGGAGTTGCGGCTCGAAGAACGGGGCTCGTCCCTGAGAAAGCGAGTTGACCTTTTCCTCATTGACGTCGATTCCGATAACTTCATGTCCAATGGATGCCATTGCTGCCGCATGGACGGCGCCAAGGTAGCCACAACCGATCACCGATAGGCGCATAGTTCCCCCACTTTTACTTTCATGTCCGAATCATTCTGTCATAGGGCCGAGCGGCCGCCGTCAGCGAGGAGCGGCGCCGTGACTTCTCCGAGCGTTCACTCAACGGTGGCTCTTGAAGGCTCGGGAAAGTCTTTGCAATCGTGCGGTGAGCACCTTATTTGTTTGCGCTCCCGCTCTGCTGTTCGATGCGATTGCCACGTCTGATTTCGGCCAGATCAATCGGAACAGGACTTTCGCTCTGGAGCCCCGGGGTACCAACCGGAGTGCCAGCAGATAAGCTCTTGCCTGGTTTTTTTCTTCGCGCCACCGCCAGTTCAAGGGCGGTTTGCCGCTGCTTCCGTGGAAATCCTCAGGAAATGCGGAACGAAGGGTGTCCTCCAAGGCGGCATCGGCCTTGAGCCGCACGGTGAATTCGAGTGCGTCCCGCCCGCCGCCTTTGAGGATCATAGCGGCCTGTTTCCTGCGCTCCTGGTTGGGAGGGACACCGATTTCCGGCCGGGTCAGGTTGAGCGCTTCGATGACTGTATGAGCGGGCGTCGACGGAACGGTGACGTCGACCGACGCGAACTCCATGTGCATCGTCCGGGCAGCCAGCTCTGCGAATGCCTCTTCCTCCGGCAAGGAAACGCCCGGGAAGTGGTGGTGGATATCGAGCTCGCAGCCCCAGCTGTCGGGCTTGAGAGTGATGGAGTGGTCGATGGGAATACCACTCCAGACGTCTGGAACCGGAAGCCAGCCCCACGATGTCAGTGAATGGACGAGGTCCTCGGAGCGGTGGGGATCGACCCAGACATCGACATCCCCTGAGTGTTCCCGCTCACGAAGGCCCTGGACATGAAGAATAGGTCCCTTGATGAAGATCAAGGGAATGCCCTGATCACGGGCCACGCTGCCGACCAGGGCATAGACCATCTCATGAAGGGGAGAGGAAAGCCGCGGGGGAGACACGTTCCTGGTCCGCGCCGGATGGTGTTCCACATGTGAGGCGATCCCGAAAGCCTCGAACTCACGCACCAACTCCACGTCGGCCGAATCCAGATCGTCTTCGGAAACGGGTCCGTCAACGAGCCGAAGCCACAACGCAGCCGTCGGGCCAGAGAGTCCAATAGGCTCGGTGGGCTTTGTCGCCAGAACCATGATCTCCGCTTCTGAACTGTTCTGGGGCCATCCACGGAGGTCGAGAACGCCATAGGCGACGGCAACCCAGTCGGTCATTGATTCCTTTCGTGGTGGTATCACGAGACGAAGCGAGTCGGGAATGATGGATGATGCGAGGGAGTTGCTCAGCTTCACCGGTCAGCGTATCCGAAGGCATTTCATCGGATGAAGTTCCCGGTCGCCCGGAGTGTCAGGGCGGCCAGGAAGAATTCGAAGTACTTTCTCCGCATGCCCAGTCCCTGAACATCGACGGACGTGGCTTCCGGACGGACAGGCTGATCAGTAGGCGCCATCCTTGGCGACGACCGCCTTCGCTGTACGGAAGAGGATCAGGATGTCCTGGGCAAGCGACCAGTTCTCGACGTAATAGAGATCGAGGCGGATGGACTCCTCCAGAGAGAGGTCGTTCCGTCCGCTGACCTGCCACAGTCCGGTCATGCCGGGTTTGACGAGAAGCCGCCGGTGGGAAGCACTGTCGTACATCTCCACTTCCCGGGCCACCTGCGGCCTGGGACCGACCAAGCTCATCGTTCCATTGAAGACATTGAGGAGCTGTGGCAGTTCGTCGATCGAGTACCGGCGGATCCATGCTCCAAAACGAGTGACCCGAGGATCCCTCTTCATCTTGAAGAAGATCATGCTGCCTCCCGTCTGTGCTTGGAGCTCATGGAAGAGGTCTTCCGCGTCAGTCCGCATGGAACGGAACTTGATCATCTTGAAGGGCTGGCCGCCTTTGCCGATACGCTCCTGATAGAAGAGGGCAGGGCCCGGGCTATCGAGTTTGACGATTGCCGCGATGATCAACATGGGAAGCGCGAGAACCGCGAGGATGCCCAACGAACCGATGATGTCGAGCGATCGCTTGGCGAGCGCTTTCATCCCGTCAAGTTTCGGTGTCGTGACGTGAATGAGTGGCAGGCCGGCCACCGGTTGCATGTGGATTCGGGGGCCGGAAACGTCGGTCAGGGCCGGGGCCATGATCATGGCTATGTCTCGGGCGGACAATGCCCAGCCGAGGTGGCGGAGGAAGACCGGGTCGAGCTCCGCGCCACTGGTGATGGCAACGGTATCCACCTCGGATCGTCCGATCGCTTCCAGAACGTTTTCGACGGTAGGAGACGTTCTGATCACCGGCAAAGATCCAGCGGTCAGGTCCGTGTCGGTCAGAATGCAGGCAACCGGCTTATATCCGGAAACGATATGCCGGTCCAGTTTTTCGTTGAGATGTTGCACGCTGTGGGCCGCCCCCAGCAGCAAGACCCGATGCAGGTTCAAGCCACGGAGGCGGGTGCGATGAAGTGCCTTACGGAAAGTCCATCGAGCGGTGATGAGGAATGCGACACCCAGAGGCAGTGCGACCGCAACGTAACCACGTGCCGTATCAATTTTCAGGACGTAGGAGAAAACGGCGACCGCGCCGAAGAGCCAGAGAGACGCTGCAGTCACACGCCGGTACTCTTCGAGACCGGTGCCGATGACCTTAGGGTCCCGGGTGCCCGTGTACTCGAGGACGAGCCACCAGGCGGCGATGAGGAACAACGACAGAGTCACGTAGGAAACATCGACTCCGCGGCCGTTGACCGCGATGCTGTCCTCGAATCCGAAGCGAAGCAAGTAGGCGCCCGCGACGGCAAGCACGACACATAACATGTCCGTTACTCGCATACGGAGCGCATGCGAACGCAGCCACGTGGCAGAACTTATAGCGCGGAATTCGCTGGTGGTGGTCACCGAAGCAGTCATCGGGTGTCCGTCACTTCCGCAGACCAGGCGAACACGCGGCAGCGGTCGCAAGGCAGACCGGCCTTGTTCGGATGAGACACCTATTCATGATTTAAGCCCCCACAGCTTCCCCCTGAGTGCCTCACGGCAGACCCAATAATATGACGTATTCGAAGTGCGAGTTCTTGTGACTTGACACGTCCAGAACAATCCTAAATCCAGGTGGCCTGGGGCACAAATTGTTTCCAAAAGTCTCGAGAGGTCTTGCGGATACTATCGGGATCTTGTGCGGAAATTGAGTGGTTAATCGGTTTAGGCCCTCGTTACCCGTCCTCGGCCCGCCTTCGAGTGCCATTTGCCGGTGCGACGGCGACTGTCAGACGGCCCGCCTAAACTGGAGAGACCATGGACATGCTCTTCGATCCCTATGCCAGCACGCCCGCACCAGCTGCCCCTCGTGACGAGAACAGCGCAGGAGGGCGGATGAACGACGCCCCGGGAGGCGGCCTGGCTCCTCAGCAACGCGAGGGGTTCCGCGGCCCCTCCGCTGAGGCCCTGACCGAAGGCCTCAACCCGCAGCAGCACGCCGCCGTCGTGCATGCGGGCAGTCCCTTGCTGATCGTGGCGGGCGCCGGCTCCGGCAAGACGCGCGTGCTGACCCACCGGATCGCCTACCTTCTGGCGACGGGACGGGCCCACCATGGGGAGATCCTGGCCATCACGTTCACCAACAAGGCCGCCGCCGAGATGCGGGAACGCATCGAGAACCTGATCGGCCCGCGGGCCAAGAGCATGTGGATCTCCACGTTCCACTCGTCCTGCGTGCGCATCCTGCGGCGTGAGGCGGCCAATGTGGGGCTGAACTCGAATTTCTCCATTTATGACTCGGCGGATTCCCTGCGCCTGATCACTCTGGTGGCTAAGAATCTCGATCTGGATCCGAAACGATTCGCTCCCAAGGCGATCGCACACAAGATCTCAGCGCTCAAGAATGAGCTGATCGACGCCGAGGAATTCTCTTCCACGGCGAGTGAGAACAACCCGATGGACCGGGCTGTCGCCGAGGTCTATCTCGGGTACACCCAGCGGCTGCGGCAGGCGAACGCGATGGACTTCGACGATCTGATCGCTCAGGTCGTCTACATGTTCCGGGCTTTCCCCGCACTTGCCGAGTCCTACCGGCGGCGTTTCCGCCACGTCCTGGTCGACGAGTACCAGGACACCAACCACGCCCAGTACGCCCTGGTGAAGGAGATCGTCGGCACTGGCGACGGCGGACCCGTCCCCCCGAGCGAACTCACCGTGGTGGGCGACTCGGATCAGTCGATCTACGCCTTCCGAGGCGCCGACATCCGCAACATCGTGGAGTTCGAAAAGGACTACCCGGACGCCGAGGTCATCAAGCTGGAGCAGAATTACCGTTCCACCCAGAACATCCTCACCGCCGCCAATGCGGTGATCTCCCGCAATCCGGACCGTCAGGAGAAGCGTCTCTGGACCGCGTCCGGGGACGGTCCCAAGATCATCGGCTATGTCGGTGAGAACGAGCATGAGGAAGCGGCGTTCATCGCCCGCGAAATCGACCGGCTCCAGGACGCCGAGGGGCTCCGACCCGGCGACGTCGCGGTGTTTTACCGCACGAACGCGCAGTCCCGCTCCCTCGAAGACGTCCTGGTCCGCATGGGCCTGCCGTACAAGGTGGTCGGCGGCACGCGCTTCTACGAGCGCAAGGAGATCAAGGACGCGCTCGCCTACCTGCGTGTCCTGGTGAACCCGGACGACGACGTCAACCTCCGCCGCGTGCTCAACGAGCCGAAGCGCGGCATCGGTGACCGTGCGGAGGCCGCCGTGGCATCTCTCGCCGAAAGGGAGCGCATCTCGTTCATGGCCGCGGCGCGGCGCGCGGACGAGGCCCCCGCCATGGCGACCCGCTCCCTCAACGCCGTGCTCGGCTTCGTGAAGCTGATGGACGACCTGGCGGAGGTCGCATCCGGATCCGGCGCGGTGGCCGCGCTGGAGGCCGTGCTCGAGCAGACCGGATACCTGGCCGCGCTGCGGCTGAGCACGGACCCCCAGGACGAGTCCCGAGTGGAGAACCTGGCGGAACTCGTGGCCGTCATCCGCGAGTTCCAGAATGAGAATCCGGAGGGCACGCTCGGGGACTTCCTGGAGCAGGTGTCACTCGTGGCCGACGCGGACCAGATCCCGGACACGCCCGGTGACGTCGACGAGGCCGTCGCGGAAGCCCGGCGGCTCGGTGTGGTGACGCTCATGACCCTGCACACCGCCAAGGGTCTAGAGTTCCCTGTGGTGTTCCTGACCGGCATGGAGCACGGCATCTTCCCGCATGCCCGCTCCGCGACGGATCCGAAGGAACTCGCTGAGGAGCGGCGTCTGGCATATGTGGGGCTCACGCGCGCCCGGCAGCGCCTGTACGTGACGCGCTCCGAGGTGCGCAGCCTGTGGGGCCAGAGCCAGTACAACCCTGCGAGTCAGTTTCTCGACGAGATCCCCGGCGAGTTGATCCAGTGGGAGCGCGAGGGGACTGCCCGGCCCGTCAACCCGGGGTGGGCGAACGACGGCATCGGCAGCAGCCGCTACGGCGGCTCGTATTGGGGTGCGGGTGCCTCGCGCAACGCCAGGGGCGCAGCGGCCAGCAGCACCGCCGGCTTCGACGCCGATGTCCCCGCATCCGTGGTGCGGGGACGGGTCCAGCCGCAGAAGGAAGTCATCAGCGTCTCGCCCGGGGACCGCGTGAACCACAACGCTTTCGGTGAAGGCGTGGTGCTGAGTGTGGAAGGGGCAGGCGACAAGAGCGTGGCCAAGGTCCGTTTCCCGGTGGGGGAGAAGCGGCTCCTGCTGCGGTATGCGCCGGTGACGAAGGTGGAAGGCTGAGGCCTGGACAACGGGCTCGGCAGGGGCTGCGCAAGGCCTCGTGGCGCCATAACAAAACCGGTGCGAGTTCTACAAATCATAGAAATGTGGCCTTGGTCACGAAACCGGTAGTCTGGGAGCGGCGCAGCCCCGCACAGGGCTAAAGTTCCCAGTGGAGCACCTCCTGCGGAACGGTCGCAATAACCCGTAACGGGGAGGCGCCTGCACACCTACCTCGACGTAGAAGGACACCGAACCGTGGACCTGTTTGAATACCAGGCTCGCGACATGTTTGAGGCGCACGGCGTTCCCGTGCTCGCTGGCATCGTCGCGACCACCCCTGAAGAAGCCAAGGCCGCAGCTGAGAAGATCGGCGGCGTCACCGTCGTCAAGGCACAGGTCAAGATCGGCGGCCGCGGCAAGGCCGGCGGTGTGAAGGTGGCCAAGACCGCAGATGAGGCGTTCGAGTACGCCGACAACATCCTGGGCATGGACATCAAGGGCCACACGGTCAAGAAGGTCATGATCGCCCAGGGCGCCGACATCGCCGAGGAGTTCTACTTCTCCGTGCTGCTGGACCGCGCCAACCGCAACTACCTCGCCATGTGCTCCGTCGAGGGTGGCATGGAGATCGAGCAGCTCGCCGTCGAGCGCCCCGAAGCTCTGGCCAAGGTCGCTGTCGACCCGGCCGTCGGCATCGACCAGGCCAAGGCTGACGAGATCGTCGCCGCCGCAGGTTTCGCCGAGGACCTCCGCGAGAAGGTCGCCGCCGTCCTCATCAAGCTGTGGGACGTCTTCAAGGGTGAGGACGCCACGCTGGTCGAGGTCAACCCGCTCGTCCGCACCGGCGCAGGTGACATCCTCGCCCTGGACGGCAAGGTCTCGCTCGACGAGAACGCCGGCTTCCGCCACCCAGGTCACGAGGACCTCGAGGACAAGGACGCTGCTGATCCCCTTGAAGCCAAGGCCAAGGCCGCTGACCTCAACTACGTCAAGCTCGACGGCGAGGTCGGCGTGATCGGCAACGGCGCCGGTCTGGTCATGTCCACCCTGGACGTCGTAGCCTACGCGGGCGAGAACCACGGTGGCGTCAAGCCCGCCAACTTCCTCGACATCGGAGGCGGCGCCTCCGCCGAGGTCATGGCCGCCGGTCTGGACGTCATCCTGGGTGACGAGCAGGTCAAGAGCGTGTTCGTGAACGTCTTCGGCGGCATCACCGCCTGTGACGCTGTGGCCAAGGGCATCGTCGGCGCACTCGCCGAGCTCGGCTCCTCTGCCAACAAGCCGCTGGTGGTCCGCCTGGACGGCAACAACGTGGAGGAAGGCCGTCGCATCCTCAACGAGGCCAACCACCCGCTGGTGACCCTCGCCGCCACCATGGACGAGGGCGCCGACAAGGCCGCCGAGCTCGCCAACGCCCGCTAAGCCCGGATAACAGAGGTAAAAACATGTCTATCTACCTGAACAAGGACTCCAAGGTCATCGTCCAGGGCATCACCGGCGGCGAAGGCACCAAGCACACCGCCCTGATGCTCAAGGCCGGCACCAACGTTGTCGGTGGCGTGAACGCCCGTAAGGCCGGGACCACCGTGCGTCACAACGCGGCCGACGGTTCCGCCGTCGAGCTCCCCGTCTACGGCACCGTCAAGGAAGCCATCGCCGAGACCGGCGCTGACGTCTCGATCGTCTTCGTGCCGCCGGCATTCACCAAGGCCGCCGTGGTCGAGGCCATCGAGGCCGAGATCGGTCTCGTCGTCGTCATCACCGAAGGCGTGCCCGTGCAGGACTCCGCCGAGTTCTGGGCTCTGGCTCAGTCCAAGGTCGACGCCGACGGCAAGCAGATCACCCGCATCATCGGCCCGAACTGCCCCGGCATCATCACCCCGGGCGAGTCCCTCGTGGGCATCACCCCGGCGAACATCACCGGCAAGGGCCCGATCGGTCTGGTCTCCAAGTCCGGCACCCTGACCTACCAGATGATGTTCGAGCTGCGCGACCTGGGCTTCTCCACCGCCATCGGCATCGGCGGCGACCCGGTCATCGGCACCACGCACATCGACGCCCTGGCCGCGTTCGAGGCCGACCCGGAGACCAAGGCCATCGTCATGATCGGTGAGATCGGTGGCGACGCCGAGGAGCGTGCCGCCGACTTCATCAAGGCCAACGTCACCAAGCCGGTCGTCGGCTACGTGGCAGGCTTCACCGCCCCCGAGGGCAAGACCATGGGCCACGCCGGCGCCATCGTCTCCGGCTCCGCGGGCACCGCTCAGGCCAAGAAGGAGGCCCTCGAGGCCGCCGGCGTGAAGGTCGGCAAGACGCCGTCCGAGACCGCCGCGCTGCTCCGCGAGGTCTACTCGGCTCTCTGAGTCTGAAACGCAGTCATCGACTGCTCCGTACGACGCCGTTTCCCCGGGTTTTCCGGGGATCCCGGCACCGTATGGAGCAGTCGATGGTGTTTAACGAGGGTTCTGCTGCAACCGTGCGGCGTCCTCCAGGGCGAGGTCTCCGTTGATCGCGGCTCCGGCCTGAACACCAGCGGCCGACGACGCCGACACCATCGCCATCAGATTCTGCGCATTGCCCGCGGCCCAGACGCCGGGGATCGGCGTCCTGCCCGTGGGGTCGGCGGGGATGAAGCGGCCCATCGGGTGCTCTTCGGGATCACCGCCGAGCTGCTCGTAGATCTCCGTGCGGGCGACGAACGACGGCGCCACGACCACCGCGTCCAGCTCCACACTGCTGCCGTCGGCCAGGAGGGCGGCCCGTACCTGCGTCCCGTCCAGGCTCAGCGCGGTCACCGGTGCGGACGCCACGGGAACTCCGAGGGCCTCGAACAGCGCCGCGTCCTCTCCGGCCTCCCACGCGGCGTCGGGAGTCCCGTCGGCCGGCGCGGTCCATCCGGGGAGGATGGTCACCTGATCGCTCAGCTGGTGGAACAGGAGGGCCTGGTGGGCCGCGCGGGCATCGCTCGCCAGGATGCCGATGCGCTGGTCCCGCACCTCCCAGCCGTGGCAATAGGGGCAGTGGAGCACGGAATGCCCCCAGCCGTCGCGCACTCCTGGAACCTCGGGCAGCACGTCGACGAGGCCGGTGGCCAGGAGGAGGCGGCGCGCGCGGACGGTGCTGGGCTGGGTGGCACCCGGTTCGCCGGACCCGGCGACGACGGCGTCCCCACCCGGCCGCGCCGGCCCGACGGTCAGGCGGAAGCCGCCGTCGTCGTGGGCGGCGGTGTGGACAGCGCCGTCCAGGAAGGCGACCCCGTACGCGGACGCCTCGGAGCGGCCCCGGGAGAGGAGATCAGTGGGCGCGATGCCCTCGAGCCCGAGCACATTGTGGGCGCCGGCGGCGGGGGCGTTCCGCGGTTCCCCGGCGTCGATCACGAGGACGGAACGGCGGGAGCGTCCGAGGGCGACGGCGGCTCCGAGTCCTGCGGGCCCGCCTCCGATGATGGCGACGTCGTACGGTGTGGTGGTCATGTGGTCCTCCTTGAGTTTCCTGTGAACGATTCTCATCTAGGCGCATCCAACTGGCAATCGACCTTGCTGAAGTGGCAAAATCTATCCATGCCTTCCTCGCAGGACACCCATGATTCCGAGCTGAACTCCCTGCTCTCGGGGGTCGGTCCGCGGCTCCGGGCGATCCGTGAGGCCCGGAACCTCACGCTGGGCGAACTCTCCCGGCTCACCGGAACGTCCATCAGCACCTTGTCGCGCCTCGAATCCGGGGGCCGCAAGCCGACGCTGGAGTTGCTGTATCCGCTCGCCCGCGCCTACCGCGTGCCGCTCGATGAGCTGGTGGGCGCGCCCGCCGTCGGCGATCCACGGGTGCACATCAAACCGATCACCAAGTACGGCCAGACCCTTCTGCCCCTCAGCCGCGGCGACAGCGGGATGCGCGCGTACAAGCACGTCCTCCACGGGAAGTCCACGCCCGAGGACCCACAGCCGAAGGTGCACCCGGGGCATGAGTGGCTGTACGTCCTGGCGGGGGAGCTGCGGCTCGTCCTCGGGGGTCAGGAGTACCGCTTGGGTCCGGGCGAAGCGGCCGAATTCGACACCACCACGCCCCACTGGTTCGGCGCCGCCGGGCCGGTCGCCACGGAGTTCCTGGGGATTTTCAGTCCCGCGGGGGAGAAGGTGCACGTCAGCGAACTCTGAGCCGGGTGCCGGGTGCCGGGTGCCGGGCGCCAGACGCAGAGTGTCAGGTTCAGGCCGATCCGGCCGCCGCGGCTGGACACCTCCGGCGGACCGGTTAGGCTGGCGCTGACATCACACCGCGTCGGCAGGGGGACTCCATGAACCGGTCAGTGAACATCGCGATCCGCGCGGCCCGGGCGGTGACGGCACTGCTGTTCGCCGCCGTCGTGCCGCTTCTGGCCGGGGCGCTGCCCGCACGCGCCGACGACGTGACCAGCCTCGTGATCGAGGATACGGCGGGTGCGCTGTACCTCCCGCAGCTCCGCCCCGCGATCGCGAAGATCTCCTTCTACCAGCCCACGAAGGTCGTGATCTTCACCCGGGCCGGCAGCCGCTCGGACGATCTCAACGAAGAGGTGCTCCGTTTCGCACGGTCCCGGCACCCCGAATGGATCACGGCGGACGGGCAGAAGTGGGCCGACGGCCTCTTCGTCTTCGCCCTCGACACCACCGGCCGCCACGTGGGCACGTACTTCGGCGAGGACCGCAAGATCCCCCTGGACGAGCAGACAGCGATCCAGGAGGACACCAAGTCGCTCTTCCGTGAGGCCCAGTGGACCGACGGCACCATCGAGGGTGTCCGGTCCGCGGCGTCCCGGATCGCACGGCCCTGGTACCTGTCGCCCGCCACGCTGTGGACGGGTGGGATCGTCGGGGGCGGCGCCCTGGTGGGCGGAGGCATCTGGGCGGGAGTCCGCGCTAACAACCGGCGCAAGTTCGCCGAGGCGTTCGACGCCGGCGACCGCGCGTACGCCTCGGTCACCCTTCAGCTCCAGGAGACCGAGCTGAATGCGTCGACCATCCCGGACACCTCCGCGTACGGGTCCCGCGTGCTCGAACGCTGGCACACCCTGGAAGAGCAGCTACGGGACACCACGATGCTCCGGGACAAGCTCGCGGCCATGACTCCCAAGGAGAGGTCCGTCTCCGCGGCCGTCTCCGATGCCTCCCGCTTCCGGGAGCAGGCAGAGACCCTGGACGGGCTCGACGATGCGATCGCCGATTCCAACGCGCTCCTCAACCTCAATTCGAGCTGGCGGGAAGGGTGGCGCCGGCAGTCCGAGGCCCTGGTGGGGGAACTGTCCGAGGTGGAACAGATGCTCAACGGGAACCCGACCGGGGCAGGCCTCGAATCCGCTGCGGCGCTCCGGGCGCATGCGGCGGGCGCGCTGCAACGGCTCTCCGGGCTGGAAGCCGGACTGGATGACCGCAGCGTCACCCCGGACGCGGCCCTGGACGCGATCAAGGCCGAGCGTGAGCAGATGGCGGACCTGCTGCAGCGGCATGCCGACGCGGTGATCGCGGCCACCACACGGTCCGAGCGCGAGGCCGACCTCATGCGGGAAAAGATCGACGCCGCGTCCGCGTCCCGGCCGGACACCCGGCGCTACAACGGGAGCATCGTGGACATCGCCTTCCCACGGGTCCCGATCATCTCCGTGATCAACTTCGGCAGCGGCCTCGACGCCGGTCAGCAGGCCGTGGACTCGGCTCGCAGCGCCGCCTCGTCATCCTCCTCGAGCAGCAGCACGGGCTACGGCTCGAGCGGTGGCAGCTTCTCGGGATCGGGCAGCTCGTCGAGCTTCTGAGGTTGAGGCGCCGCGATTCCCAGTGACGCCCCAGGCAGCGGCAAGGCGCGTCCCATGTTGCTCGGCCACAGTAGTGAGTACGGAACGGAAGCGCCGGACCGTGAACGACGTGAGAGGGGACGGTGACGCCGATCGACGGAGGCCCTTTACTACCCGAAACCCGTTGTCAGCCCCGGAGGCGGCGTGCTGTGGTCACAAGCAGACCGCGCCAGCCCGGGGCCGACGGCGTTAAGGGGCCGACCTGGGTGTTCAGAGCGCGACCGGTCGGTCCAGGTGGGTCGGGGCGAACATCCGCAGCGTGGTGTCCACGACGACGACGTTCGGCCCTTCCGCTTCGAGGGCTTCCCGCAGCGCCTGCTCGACGTCCTCCGCGGCGACACGTCGGGCCGGCACTCCGAACGACTCGGCGAGGGCGACGAAGTCGGGCCGGGACAGCTCGGTGGCCGTGGCCTTGCCGAACGCGCCTTCCATGTATTCGCGCAGGATGCCGTAGCCGCCGTCGTCCACGATCAGCCAGGTCACCGGGGCGTCGTGCTGGCGGGCCGTGGCGAGTTCGGAGATCGAGTACATCGAGGACCCGTCGCCGGAGACCGCGAGGACGCGCTCGCCGAGTCCGACCGAGCCGCCGATCGCGGCCCCATACGCCCACCCGATGCCTCCGGCGCCCTGGGCGGAGTGGAACTGGCCCGCGCGAGCGTCCCAGCAGCTCCAGCCCCAGTAGGCGGAGATGGTCATGTCCCAGAAAGTCTGCATCCCGTCGGGCACCGCCGTGCGGACGGCCGCCATGAAGTCCAGCTCATGCTCCAGGCCCTGGCCGGCGAGCCGGTCGCGGACGATGTCCAGGGCGGTGGCGACCACCTTGCGGGGTGAGCGGCCGTGCCAGTCGCGGGCGGCGCCGTCGTGCTCCAGCGGCTCGCGTTCCCGAAGCAGCCCGACGACGGCGGCCCGCAGCGTCGGCAGCGCCTCGCCGGCGTCGGCGTGGATGCCGAGCGCGGGATGGTTCGACTCGAGCACGCGGGCTTCGGCATCGATCTGGATGAGACGCCCCCGCGGAGCCAGGGTGAAGTAGTTGGAGGTGACCTCGCCGAGCGACGTCCCGACGGCCAGGAGCACGTCGGCGTCCTCGATCAGCTCGCTCATATGGACGTCCTCGATCCAGGACTGCAGCGAGAGGGGGTGCTCCCACGGGAAGGCGCCCTTGCCGCCGGGGGAGCAGATGACCGGGGCGTCGAGGGCTTCTGCCAATTCCAGGAGCGCGGCTTCGGCGTGCCCGCGGCGGACGCCGCCACCGGCGATCACGAGCGGCCGCAGGGCCGACTTCAGAAGCCGGGCGGCCTCCTCGATCAGCTCGGCGCGGGCGAGGACCGGCTGAGCTTCAGCGGTGATGTCCCGGACCGGGGGAGTGGCGACGGGTTCCAGCAGGATGTCCTGCGGCACCTCGACCCAGACCGGACCCTGAGGTGCGGTGACCGCTTCGGTCCAGGCATCGCGGAGGGCGGAGGGAATGGCGGAGGCGTGCTGGATGGTCCGCTGGGATTTCGTCACCTGGGAGGCGGCGAGGGCCTGATCGTCGAGCTGGTGGAGCATGCCGCGGCGCCGTGCCCCGAGACCCGCCGTGGGGATCTGGCTGGCGACGACCACCATCGGAACGCCCGTGGCGTAGGCCTCCTGCAAACCGGCCAGCGAGGTCAGAGCACCGGGGCCGGTCGAGAGGAACAGGATGCCCGGCTGTCCGGTGGCCCGGGAATACCCGTCCGCGGCGAAGGCGGAGTTGTTCTCGATGCGGCTGGACACGAAGTGCAGCCGTCCGCGGCCCATGGCGTCGAAGAGTCCCAGGGCGTGCTGGCCGGGGATGCCGAACACCGTGCGGGCGCCGAGGGCCTGCAGGGTCTCGACCACCAGGTCGCCGCCATTGCGTACTGCCGGGTGCTCTTCGGACATTTCTCCCCCTCGGGTAGCTGATCGTGTGGGCGCGTACCGGGCTTCCCGCCACTTCCGTGGGAGGTGATGCGCGCAACACCATGCTACCCAGGAGTTTTCCAATATGCACCCGTTGTTGCTGATTGGTTGACTTTGGTTGAAGCGGAAACTTACCCTTGTGTCAGTCGTCACGCTCGATCGTGACCCAGCGCACCACCCTTTGAGTAAGGTTCACCATGGACGGAAACATCATCAATTCGGGGATTGTGATCCTCTATCTCGCGGCAATGCTGGCCTTCGGTTTCTGGGGCAAATCCCGGACGAAGAACAACAGCGACTTCCTGGTGGCGGGCCGCCGCCTCGGTCCTCTCCTGTACACCGGCACCATGGCCGCCGTGGTCCTCGGCGGAGCCTCGACGGTCGGCGGCGTCGGCCTCGGCTACAAGTTCGGCATCTCCGGCATGTGGCTCGTGGTGGCGATCGGCGTCGGCGTCCTGCTGCTCAGCCTGCTGTTCGCGGGCATGATCCAGAAGCTGAAGATCTACACGGTGTCCCAGATGCTGACCCTGCGGTACGGCACGCGCGCCACGCAGACCTCCGGCATCGTCATGCTGGCGTACACCCTGATGCTCTGCGCCACCTCCACCAGTGCCTACGCCACCATCTTCGTGGTGCTCTTCGGCTGGGACCGCTGGCTCGCGATCGCCATCGGCGGCGCGATCGTGCTGGTCTACTCGACGATCGGCGGCATGTGGTCCATCACCCTGGCCGACCAGGTGCAGTTCTTCATCAAGACCATCGGGGTCTTCTTCCTCATGCTGCCCTTCGCCCTCGGCGCGGCCGGCGGCTGGGACGGCATCAAGCAGCGTGTGGACGATTCGTTCTTCCAGTGGGACGGCATCGGCGTGCAGACCATCATCACGTACTTCGTGGTCTACACCCTCGGCCTTCTGATCGGTCAGGACATCTGGCAGCGCGTGTTCACTGCCAAGACTCCGGGCGTGGCCCGCTGGGGCGGTGCGACCGCCGGCGTCTACTGCATCCTCTACGGCCTGGCCGGCGCCGTGATCGGCATGGCAGCCCACGTGGCCCTTCCGAACATCGACGTCAAGAACCTCGGCAAGGACGTGGTCTACGCCGAGGTCGCCACGCACATCCTCCCGGTCGCCATCGGTGGCCTGGTCCTCGCCGCCGCCGTCGCGGCCATGATGTCCACCGCCTCCGGCGCGCTGATCGCGGCAGCCACTGTGGCGCGCACCGACGTCGCTCCGTTCGTGGCGAGCTGGTTCGGCCGGAATGTCTCGGTGGAGCACGACAAGAACCCGGAGGAGGACGTGAAGGAGAACCGTCTCTGGGTCCTGGGGCTCGGCGTCGTGGCGATCATCCTCGCCATCCTGGTCAAGGACGTGGTGGCGGCTCTCACCATCGCCTACGACATCCTGGTGGGCGGCCTGCTGGTCGCGATCCTGGGCGGTCTCGTCTGGAAGCGCGGCACCGGAATGGGCGCCGCGGTCTCCATGGCCGTCGGCACCGTCGTCACGCTTGGCACCATGATCATCCTTGAGATCAACGCCAAGGTCCCGCTCGACGGCGTCTACGCCAACGAGCCGATCTACTACGGCCTGATCTCCTCCGCCGTCGTCTACATCGCGGTGTCGTTCATGACCCCGCCCACGGACGCGAAGGTCATCGAGGCGTGGAACGCCCGCCTGGCCGGCGCGAACGCCGAAGAAGAGCCGGTCGTCCCGGCGCACTGACGGCGCTGCTGCGCCGCCGTCCAGAGTCTGGCGTCAGGCGCGACGCCGGCTCCCGGAACGGGTGGCCGCCGCCGCGCTGCGGCGCGGAAATCCACTCCACACGAAAGCCGCCCCGGTCACCGACCGGGGCGGCTTTCGCCGTTCCCGGCATGACGTGGGGCGGGAAGCGGATGCCCGTCGACAGGTTCTCGGCAAGAGTCTCCAGCGGTTAGAAAGTCTAGCTACCTACGAAGCAAGCGCCGAAGAACGCCTGGAATGTCCGAGAATTCTGAGGAATGCGCAGGTAAAAGCAGTGAGAAATTACGACTAGCTAGACAAGCGAGCTATGTGTTAGCGTGATGGACAAGATCTGATCCACCGCCGAGCCGGGGGAGGAAGGATCGAGGTTCTCCCGCCCGCGGGCGGTTGTATTTCTTGAGTTGCACACTTCAGAGAATTCGGGAGAGCGAGATGGAAAGCTATCAGAGCCTGGTCGCCAGGGCCTCTGTGAATGCGGCGAAGGCGCACCCTGCGCTGGCCGATGCGAGCGTCAGAGTCGAGGAGGACTCGGACGGGCTCGTGCTGCATGCCGTGTACACGATGACCGGGACCGCCGATCCTGTGGCCGTGATGGCCCTTGTCGAGGACCGGCTCATTCCGGACATGGAGAAGCTGCTCGATGCGAGCTTCGTCCAGCGTCACGTCCGCTTCGCCGTCGAAGCCACGGCCGACGCGCACCCCGCGGATCACCGGTCGGGTTCCCAGCCCGCCCTGGTCACCGCCTGACAATCTTCACCGACACACTGTTCAGCACTATTTGAGGAGCACATCATGGGATTTCTCGGTTGGATCATTCTGGGCCTGATCGCAGGCGCCATCGCCAAGGCCATCACCCCGGGTGAGCACGGGGGCGGCTGGCTCTCGACGCTCGTCCTGGGCGTCGTCGGCGCGCTGGTCGGTGGCTGGATAGGATCGGCCCTCTTCCACGAGGGCGTCAACAGCTTCTGGTCCCTCGGGTCCTGGCTGCTCGCGATCGGCGGCGCTGTTCTCGTCCTGGTCATCTGGGGGGCTTTGACCCGCAAGAGCCGGGCCTGAGGGTTCAGACCCCTACAGCCGCACAGGGCCGCGGTCTCGCGGCAAACAACGGTTTTTCTGCACCAACGGAAAGGAACAACATCATGAGTTTCACGGACAAGGCCAAGAACGCTGCCGATCAGGCGGTCGGCAAGGCCAAGGAAGTCATCGGCGAGGCGACGGACAACCACAAGCTGGAGGCTGAAGGCAAGCTTCAGCAGGCCAAGGGTGACGTCAAGCAGGCCGGCGAGGACGTCAAGGACGCCTTCAAGGGCAAGTGACCTTGACTGATTGACCCTGCATCGTCGGGGCCGGCATCGACTCACTCCTTCGTGAGCGGGCCGGCCCTTGCGGTTCCCCGGTGGGAGCGGAGTTCCCGCCGGTGGGCGCGGCCGGGTCCGGAAGGTGTTCCGGCCGGCGCGCCATCCCGTTCCACCCATAGCTGTCACACAGCGCCTGTGGGCGGATTCGAAGCAATCCTCGACGTCGATAAGGCTGATCTTTCGATGGCACTCGAACTGATCGAAAAGCACTGGCGGGAAAGCGATCATCACGATCAGGCGCTTTCCGCCCTCCATCTCCTCCGCGAGTTCACCGTCGTCGTGGAGCAGGCCCGCGAGGATCTCCGCGCGGAGCTCAGGGTGAACTCCACCGATCTTGCGGCGCTGCGGTTTCTGCTCGCAGAAACCGGTTCGCGCCCGGTTACCGCCAGCATGATCGAAAAACATCTGGGTCTCTCGTCCGCGTCCAGCACCACCCTCGTGGCGCGCCTGGAAAAGGCAGGCTACCTCCTCCGCGAACCGGACTCCCGGGACCGCCGATTCAACATCCTGCATCCGACGGAGCGCGCCCGGACCCTGGTCCACTCCATCGTCGACTACCAGGCCGAGGCCCTCACCGCCGTCGCGCGGTCCTTCGACAGCGAGGATCTCGCCGTCATCGAGGATTTCCTCACGGAGAGCATCGAAGCGCTGCGCGAGTCCCGCCGGGCGAAGGACAGATCTCCTTACGACCAGCGGTAGGACTCCCAGAGCAAGGCCAGGCACCCGAGGACGATGGCCACGCAGACCCCGAAGTTGATCCACTTATACTGCAGGAACACTGCGATGAATTCACGGATGAAGGCACTCGGAACGAAGTAGGCGGCGGTCCGGGCGCCCCGGACGTCGGCCTTCATCCGGGCCCTCCGGGTGAACATGGCCGCCCGGAACACGTGATAACTGCTGGTGGTCACCGTGATCACCGGGTTCGGCCGGGTCATGAGCGCCCGGGAGTACTCCAGGTTCTGCATGGTGGTCCTGGCGCGGGTTTCGGCGATGATGTCCCCGGACGGGACACCGGCGTCGCGCAGGTAGTCGGCCATGGCCTCCCCTTCGCTCCGTGGTTCGTCAGGGCCCTGGCCGCCACTCGGGATCAGCACCGGGCGTGCCTCCTCCGGGGCGTTCCGGTGGATCTGCACGGCCTTGTCCAGGCGTCCAGCCAGCAAGGGCGGGACCTTGCCGTCGATGAGCCCGGATCCCAGGATGATCACGTAGTCAGGGTGCTTCCGGCTCGTGGTCCGGGCGTAGATGAAGGAGTAGAGCAGGAACGCGCAGAAGACGAAACCCACGTAGGCCAGCAGCATGAACAGGAGGAAGGGCACCGCCGACAGCCACAGGGGAGAGCCGAGCCGTTCAGTCGCCTTATTGAAGAACCCGAGCAGGAACGGGGCGCCGAGAACCACGAGTCCCAGGGCCAGGGAGAGCAGATTGGCGATGCTCCGTCCTTCACGCCGGAGCATCACCACTCCGTTGATGGTCAGGAAGACACCCAGCACGGGCACGGCCAGGATCGCGAGCAGCACGAAGATGAGCAGCAGCCACGCCGTGTCGTCATTGCGGCCCAGGCTCAAGAGGGCGAAACCGAGCGCCAGGAGCAGGAACACCCCGTTCCGCAGCCGTCGGCGGTCCAGCACCGTGCTCACCAATGCGGCCAGTGCGAACACGATGGCGAGCACCGTGGTGATGTTCTCCAGGATGACCCCGGTCAAGTTGTCCATGCATTCCTCCCGCAGGTAACTCTACGCAGAGGCCCGAATCCGCGAACCCCGAAGAACCTTCCTGTGAGCAAAAACGCGCCCTCCGCCTGTGCACAGGCGGAGGGCGCGTCGTCGTGGGGCTCTGGAGGGAATCAGGCGATCGTGGCCCCGAACAGCAGTCCCAGAAGATAGGTGGCCCCGGCTGCGCCGAGTCCGATCAGCAGCTGACGCAGCGCGCGGCTGAGCGGCGACGTGCCGGAGAGCAGTCCCACGACGGCGCCCGTGGCGAGCAGCACCAGGCCCACCAGGACCACGGCCAGCGTCAGGGCCCCGAAGCCGCTCATGCCGAAGAGGAACGGCAGGATCGGGATGAGCGCGCCGGAGGCGAAGAAGCAGAAGCTGGACGAGGCGGCGCCCCAGGCGGTGCCGATCTCCTCATGGTCGTTCGTCGTCTCGGGGGCCTCGGGATGCAGGGAGAGGCTCGGGTCGCAATCGCAGCTGAAGCGCCCCATCCGTTCCGCGGCGCGGTGCTCGGCGGCCTCCCGGCTCATGCCGCGGGCCAGGTAGACCAGGACGAGCTCGTTGTGCTCCAGATCGAGGCGCGGTGCGGCGTCGAGCGTGATCTGTGTGGGGCGGCTGGCCTCCAGGAGTTCCCGCTGGGAACGGACCGAGACGTATTCGCCCGCGCCCATCGAGAGGGCACCGGCCAACAGGCCCGCGACGCCGCTGAAGAGGACCACCTGGCTGTCGACGCCGGTGGCCGCCATGCCCATGACGAGGGAGAGGTTGCTGACCAGGCCGTCGTTCGCCCCGAACACGGCGGCGCGGAACGTCCCGGACAGCCGGGCGCGGCCGCGGGTGGCGAGGCCTCGCACCACTTCTTCGTGGATCTGCTCATCGGCGGCCATGGCGGGGGTGGCGTGAGGGTCGGTCGCGTACGGGGAGCGGCCCTCGGCCCGCTGAGCCAGCGCCAGAACGAACACGGAGCCGAAGTTCCGGGCCAGGAAGCCCAGGAACCGGCTGTTGAGGGAAGCGTGACGGGCCTTGTCCGCCTGGTCGCCCAGCAGCGTCAGCCAGTGGGCTTCATGCCGGCCTTCGGCTTCGGCGAGGGCCAGGAGGATGGCCTCCTCCTCGCCGTCACGACGGGCTGCCAGATCGCGGTACACGGAGGCTTCGGCGCGTTCGTCCGCGAGGTACTGCTGCCAGCGCCGGATATCGGCGGGGGAGGCCTGAGGGGTGTTCATGGGATCCTGCTCCTGAAGTGTGGTCGGAGGTGGCGCCCCATTGCGCAGCCCTCACTGTAGCGCGAAATTCCGCGGATTTTCGGACGGTTCACCGACGCTTCCGGTTTCGGTGGACCGCAATCGGGACAGTGGCTGAAGGCTGAATCTGAGCTCCCGCCCGGCCCTCAGACCGGTGACCGCGACGCGGACCGCCAGCACGTCGTCGTCCTCCCAGACAGGGGGCCGGACGGCCCGGTTCAGCGCGTCGATCAGCTGATGCGGCTGCGCGCAGAAGTAGTGGTGGCCGGCGCCGTGGAGGAACAGGGTGACCCGGCCGCTCTGGAGGTCGACGGCAGGCAGGACGGTGACGGACATGAGAATCCTTGCGTGTGCTCTTGCCCCGCCAGGAGAACGGGGCCGCTTCTGCATCCGAGCCACCCGTGAACATGGGGTTGGCGGGTGGCCAGTCGGAGCTTGGCGCCACCTCTCGTGAAGCTGACTACACTGTAGCGGACGACGGCGGAGCGCGGCAGGGATCAGTCGCAGGCCGGCGGTCCTGTGACGCGGTGTTGAGCTGGGGAGACTCCGGCTTCGACGGATCCAAGTTGAGGTGCAGGCATAACTTGATCCCTGGTACTAAACTCGCTTCCAGAAGCTGCCCAACGTGACCGGGAACACTTCCGTGCCCAACTCGTGGAACCCCCCCCACCTCGAGCGGCGCCCGCGATTGAAAGGCCATCATGAAAGCCCTCCCCATCGAGCCGAGCAACGCGCCGATCAACATCGGCTCGCGGATCCGTGCGGCCCGCAAGGCTCAGCGCATGACGATTGAGCAGGTGGCCGAGGTGACCGGCCTGACCAAGGGCTTTCTGTCCCGGGTGGAACGCGATCTGACCTCGCCGTCCGTGGCGTCCCTGGTCACGCTCTGCCAGGTGCTGTCGGTGGACATCGGGGATCTGTTCGCGGCGACCGACGTGGCCCTGACCCGGGCCGACGAGGCTCCCAAGATCTCCTTCGGTGGTGACGGGATCATCGAGACCCTGCTCACCGCACGGTCCGAACGCCGGGTCCAGCTGCTCAGGGGCGTCATCGAGCCCGGCGGCAAGGGTGAGTCGGAACTCTACTCCGTGGACTGCGACGTCGATGTGCTGCACGTGGTCAAGGGCCGGATCGTGCTGATCCTCTCCAACGAGCGCTACGAACTCTCCGCCGGGGACACCCTGAGTTTCCCCGGCCGTGAGCCTCACACCTGGCTGAACCCGACCGATGAGGAAGTCGAGGTCCTCTGGGTCCTGGTCCCCGCCGCCGCGGCGTAGGGGAGTGGTTCGCAGGTCGAGGCTGGGGGCGCTTGCTGGCGGGACATTTGGTGCAGTGAATCCGCGAGGCCCGGGTGGGTCGTCACTGAACTCGCTGTGGCAGTGCCGGACCACTGTTGAACTCGCTGACAAGGGTCTGAACTCGCTGCCCTCGACAGCGGGATCAAGCTCGGAGTAGCGAGGTCAACCTGTCCTCAGCGAGATCGGTGCAAAACCGCGAGGTAAGCAATGCGGTTGCGAAATCACGTGCGGGGACGCAGTGCCGGCCCGCGTAGCGCTGACGTGATCCTGTGACGGACCTCGCCAGGTTGTTCCAGATCCGACCATGTGAGCCTGACGAAGCGCCAACCGAGCTCCATGAGGTGACGCTCCCGGAGGCGTTCTTCGTAGAGGGCGCGATCCGTAGGCGTCGACCCGAAGTACTTGACTTCGCCGTCGAACTCCACGGCCAGCATCTCCTCCGGCCAGGCGAAGTCGAGGAATCGTCGCCCCAGGGGAGTCTGTACCTCCCATTGCGGAATCGGTGTTGGAAGGCCCTCGCGATGGAACAGGACTCGGGCGCGGGATTCCGCCACGGATTCACTCCGGGGGTCGGAGAGCTCCACTACTCGTCGAGCGTTCACGACCCCTCGGTATCCGGCCATCCCGTCCAGCATTCTCAGTAGACGGGCGCGGTCCGCTCCGAGACCCAGCGCCTGATCCGCCAGGACCACCGCGTCCTCGAGGGGCATGATCCGTGCGCAGTCGATGATGGTGCGTTCCAGCGTCGTGCAGCGGATCCCGTTGATGTTCTCGACGTGGTCCTCCGGGAGGCGGACGATGTGGGTCCGAACGCCGGCACCGAGGCGCCGCATGCACGGGTTACTGGTGCAGGCCACATGGATGGTGCTGCTGTAGCGGAGGAATCTCAAACCCCTGAGCCGCGCTGCCGACGTATGGCTGTACACATAGGCGGCATCAGGTCGGGCCGCGGCACGGTGCGCATGTGCGTGAAGCGTCTGATCAGCGAGTTCACGCGGCCCCGACGATGAAGCAGCACGTCTCCGAGCGAAGAGGCCGGGGCGCAGCCGCACGATCTCCCCGGTGGTGAGCAACCGTCGTCGTGCGCCGCGTCCGATGCCGAGGTGTTCAAGCTCCGCGGTGGTCCAGTGCTCCTGGTCCGGTGGCAGCCAGGGGGTGACGGTGAGAGGTGGCATGTCCCTATCCTGCGGGGTCCAGTCCGCAGTCTCGTGAACCTGGACGGCCATGTGGATGACTGGCATCCGGGTCTCCCCACAAGCACGGGAACACGGGCTGAACTCGCTATGGAGGGTTTGACATCGCTACGTCCGGTAGCGATGTCAAACCCTCCATAGCGAGTTCAGCGTTCGGGGCTCGGGGGACGGGGAAACCAGGAAGCGTCCCCGCTCTCACCCCACGTGGACCCAGGGCCTCCGGGTGATGTCGGGTTCGGCTTCGCGCAGGACTTCCCGGGTCACGGGTGCGATCTCACCTTCGCCGAAGAAGAGGTACTTCAGGAGGTTGGAGATCGGGTTGCCCTCGGTCCAGCGGAAGTAGATGTGGGGCATGAGACCGGTGACGTCGCGCAGGTGCAGCAGCACTGCGGCGAGTGTGTTCGGGACATTGCCGCTGTGGACCTCCAGCACGCGATAGCCGTGCCGGATCTTGCCCTGGACGAGCAGCTCCTCCTCGAAATCGGAGCTGTCCTCCACCACCACCTCGATGAACATGGCGTCCGTGCCGGGCATGTGGCTGGCCAGCTGGGCGTGCTTGAACTTCGTGATGTACCGCTGTGCCGCCGTGGACTTGGGTTCGTGGGCGATGAGACGGATGGGCCCTTCCTCTTCGGAGGCGAGGAACTGGGAGGGCCTGCTCATCGAGCTTGATGGTGGTGGCCCGGAGCTCGAACGACCGCCGGACCCGCGACGCGAAGCTCACCACGAGGATGCCCAGGATGAAGACGGCGGCGATCTTGATGCCGTCCGGGCGCTCCACCATGTTCGCGATCGTCGTGTAGACGAAGACGGTGGCCACGAGCCCGAACGCGATCATGGTCTTCTTCTGTCCGGCGTCGCGGGCGGCGAGGGTTACGGCCACGGAGGCCGAGGTGATCAGCACCAGCACGCCGGTGGCGTAGGCGCCGCCCTGCGCGTCGACGTCGGCGTCGAAGATCACGGTGATGACGAACGCCACCACGGTGAACACCAGGACCAGCGGCCGGATGGCGCGGGCCCAAGCCGGGGCCATGCCGTAGCGCGGCAGGTAGCGGGGAACCAGGTTGAGGAGTCCGGCCATGGCCGAGGCGCCGGCGAACCAGAGGATGGCGATCGTGGCGATGTCGTACACCGTGCCGAAGCCGTCGCCCAGGTACTGGTGGGCCAGGAAGGCCAGGGCGCGGCCGTTCGCCTTCCCACCTGGCTGGAACTCCTGCGCCGGGATGAGGATGACGGTTGACAGTGAACTGGTCACCAGGAACGCGGACATGATGAGCGCACTGGTGGTGAGGAGTTTATGGGCGCCGCGGATGCGGCCGGCGGGGTTCTCCTCGGTGTCGCCCTGAGCGCCGCGGATCTGCGGCATGACGGCGACGCCGGTCTCGAAACCGGAGAGGCCCAGGGCGAGCTTCGGGAACACCAGCACGGCCAGCGCGATCATCATGACCGGGTTGCCGTGCTGCTGATTGAGGGCGGACCACCAGTCGCCCACCAGGACGGGGGAGGTGAAGACGTGGACCAGGGAGACCAGGACCACCACGAGGTTCAGAGCGAGGAACGCCGCGACCAGCAGCACCGCCACCTTGATGGCCTCGGAGAAGCCGCGCAGGAACACGACGCCGAGCCCGGCCAGCAGCGCGAGCGTGATCACGAGTTCCTGGCCGTGCAGGAAGTCGGGTGCGAAGGGGTTGTGCGTGAGGTGCGCGGAGGCGTCGGCCGCGGAGAGCGTCATGGTGATCATGAAGTCGGTGGCGGCAAACCCGAGGAGCGCGAGGACCACGAGTTTGCCGCCCCAACGGGGGAGGAGGCGCTCAAGCATGGCGATGGAGCCCTCGCCGCGAGGGCTCTCCTTCGCCACTCGCCGGTACACGGGGAGTGCGCCGGCCAGGGTGACGACCACCAGGATGATGGTGGCCAGGGGGGAGAGCAGTCCGGCAGCGAGCGCCGCGATCGCCGGTTGGTAACCGAGGGTGGAGAAGTAATCGACGCCGGTCAGGCACATCACTTGCCACCAGGTCTTCCGGTGGTGCTGGTCGGCCAGACCGTGGGGGCCGGTCTGCCTTCCAGCGCCTTCGGCGGTCTCCGCCATCAGCCATTCCCGCAACGTGGTGCGCTTGCGGGGGTCGGAAGGATCCGCGGGTACGCGGGTGAGCGTGGTCACGAGATCTCCTGTGATGGTGGAACCGTTCGCTGTGGACGCTTTCACGCTAGGCCCGTCCGGGTGCCGCCGCCGGGGATCTTTATGAATCCTTTACGGCCGTTCCGACCTGCTGTCGTGCCGGGATGGACGACGACGGCGGCTGGTCCTGCGGGCGGCGGCGGGCGATGTTGCCGCCCACAAAGGGCGGCCTCCCCGGGTTCCCAAGCTAAGTAAACAGCTGTTGCATAAAAGAAAACAATGTCCTTATGATGGTGATCACAGACTCGCCCCCACCGGGGCCGTTCAATGGAGAGTGAAGGACGGATATGGAAGAGCTCCGCATCGAAGCCAATGGCAACCTGGGTCCCATCGACTCCTCCCGGATCCCGCGCTATGCGGGGGCTGCGACGTTCGCCCGCCTCCCGCGTCTGGATCAGGTGGAGAAGGCCGACGTCACGGTCGTCGGCGTCCCCTTCGACACCGGTGTCTCGTACCGCCCGGGCGCCCGCTTCGGCGCCAACCACGTCCGCGAGGCCAGCCGCCTGCTCCGCCCGTACAACCCGGCCTGGGACGTCAGCCCGTTCGAGAACGTCCAGGTGGCCGACGCCGGCGACATGGCGGTCAACCCCTTCAACATCAACGAGGCCATCGAGACCATCCAGCAGAACGCGCTGGACCTGACGGCGAACGGCAGCAAGCTCGTCACCCTCGGCGGTGACCACACCATCGCCCTGCCGCTGCTGCGCGCCGCCGCCGAGCGTGCCGGTGAGCCGATCGCGATGCTGCACTTCGACGCCCACCTCGACACCTGGGACACCTACTTCGGCGCCGAGTACACCCACGGCACCCCGTTCCGCCGCGCGGTCGAGGAAGGCATCCTGGACACCGAGGCGATCAGCCACATCGGCACCCGCGGCCCCCTGTACGGCAAGAAGGACCTCGACGACGACCACCGCTTCGGCTTCGGCATCGTCACCTCCGCCGACGTCTACTACCAGGGCGTCCTCGAGACGGTGGAGAAGATCCGCGACCGCATCGGCCGCCGTCCGCTGTACATCTCCATCGACATCGACGTGCTGGATCCGGCCCACGCCCCGGGCACCGGCACCCCCGAAGCGGGCGGCATCACGAGCCGCGAGCTCCTCGAGATCATCCGTGGCTTCCGCGGCATGAACCTCGTGGGTGCCGACGTCGTCGAGATCGCCCCGGCCTACGACCACGCGGAGATCACCGGTGTGTCCGGCAGCCACGTGGCCTACGAACTCGTCACCCTCATGGCCGATTCCGCCATGGAAGGCGATCGCTTCGGCGCACCGAACGGCTACGCGGCACAGGCCCTCGGCCAGACGGATCACCGTCCGGCCGGTTTCAACGCCTGAGCGACCTCGGTCAGCGTGAGGGGTTCCAGCGTCAGGGTCTGACCGACGCGATCCCCTGACAGCAGGTTTCATCCAGCAGCGCCCCGGGAATCCGGGGCGCTGCTGCGTTTAAGCCTGAGCCGGAGGAGTCCGTCCATTTCTGCAAGAACTGCTTCGGAACTCTGGTCTGGAAGGGCCGGAGAGCTTAGCCTGAAGGCATGTCCACAGGGTGAGTTCCCATGATACGGTTGCCTCCCGCAACCAAGAGGCCTTCGGGCTCCGTCGATTCCTCCTGGCCGAAGCGGTCGGTGGCCCTGGCCCCTCCGCTCCGCCGGAGCAGGATTATCCTCCAGGCGGATTGTTGCCGTTCCGACCCGGAAAACCGTCGTCCTGAAGGATGATCTCGCTGCATTTCCCCTTTTTTGTCAGACCCTGTTCACTAGGCTGGATTCCATGCTCCTGACGCTCATCAAGCGCTACTCAAAGCCTTACCTCGGCCAGATCCTGGCCGTGCTCCTCTTCCAATTGGGCTCCACCATCGCGGCCCTCTACCTTCCCAGCCTGAACGCCCAGATCATCGACGAGGGCGTCTCCAAGGGCGACACCGACTACATCTGGCGCACCGGCAGCGTGATGCTGATGGTGGCCTTCATTCAGGTCATCTGTGCGATCTTCGGCGTCTACTTCGGTTCGAAGGCCTCCATGGCGATCGGACGCGATCTGCGCCGCGGGATCTTCCGCAAGGTGACCAGCTTCTCCGCCAAGGACGTCAACAAGTTCGGCGCCCCCACCCTGATCACGCGCGGGACCAACGATGTCCAGCAGATCCAGATGGTCGTCCTCATGGGCCTGAACTTCATGGTGTCCACCCCGATCATGTGCGTCGGCGGCATCATCATGGCCCTGAAGGAGGACATCAGCCTGTCCTGGCTCGTCTGGGTGTCCGTGCCGATCCTGGTGGCCGTGGTCGGTTACCTGGTCGTCCGTCTCATGCCGCTCTTCCGCGGCATGCAGGGCAAGATCGACCGCATCAACGGCGTGCTGCGCGAGCAGATCATCGGCATCCGCGTGGTGCGGGCCTTCGTGCGCGAACCCTTCGAGAAGGACCGGTTCGGCGTCGCCAATCAGGACCTGACCAACGTCTCGCTGAAGATCGGCTCCCTCTTCGTGCTGATGTTCCCGGCCATCGGCATGATCCTTCACCTCTCCACGGCCGCGGTGCTGTGGTTCGGCGGACAGCGGGTGGACCAGGGCAGCATGCAGGTGGGCTCGCTCACCGCGTTCCTGTCCTACCTTCTGCAGATCCTCATGGCCGTCATGATGGGCACCTTCATGGCCATGATGATCCCGCGCGCCTCGGTCTGTGCCGACCGCATCGGTGAAGTGCTCGACGTCGAGCCGTCCATGAAGGAGCCGAGCAACCCGAAGCAGCCGGCCGAGCTGGCCGGCCGCGTCGAATTCCGCGATGTGACCTTCGCGTACCCCGGCGCGGAGGAACCCGTGCTCAGCAACATCTCGTTCACGGCGGAGCCCGGCCAGACGCTGGCCATCATCGGTGCCACCGGTTCCGGCAAGACGACGCTGGTCTCCTTGCTGTCTCGCCTCTACGACGCCGAGTCGGGCGAAGTGGTCCTGGACGGGGTGCCCGTTCCGGAGCTGGCCCGTCAGGACATCACCCGCCGGGTGAGCATGGTGCCCCAGAAGCCGTACCTGTTCTCCGGAACGATCGGTGAGAATCTGCGGTTCGGACGGACCGAGGCCGAGGACGAGGACCTCTGGAACGCCCTGCGCGTGGCGCAGGGCGAGGACTTCGTCCGGGCGAAGAGCAAGGGACTCGACTCCCGGATCGCCCAGGGCGGTACCAACGTCTCCGGCGGTCAGCGCCAGCGCCTGTGCATCGCACGGGCCCTGGTGAGCCGGCCCAAGGTCTACGTCTTCGATGATTCGTTCTCGGCCCTGGACGTCACCACGGACGCCAGGCTCCGCGCCGCACTCAAGAAGCAGACGTCGGATGCCACGGTGATCATCGTGGCGCAGCGCGTCTCGACCATCACCGAGGCGGACCAGATCCTGGTCCTGGACAACGGCCGGATTGTGGATCGCGGAACCCACCAGGAGCTCCTGTCCACGAGTCCCACCTACCAGGAAATCGTTGAGTCCCAGCTGAGTGCCGAGGAGGCAGCATGAGCGGCGACAGCAAGTTCGCAGGTCGCGGCAAGCGCGGCAAGGGCGGAGACGTGGCGGAAGACACTGCGACTGCTCCCTCCGTGACACCCGACGATGACGGCATCGAGGATCAGGAGTACCAGCCCACCGAGGCCGACGGCGGCATGTTCGGCGACGTGCCGGCCAAGAAGGCCAAGAACTTCTGGCCCAGCGCGAAGCGCCTCTTCGGCCTCCTGAAGCCGGAGGCCGCGGGAGTCTGGTTCGTGGTGGTCCTCGTGATCATCTCGGTCGTGCTCAACGTGATCGCCCCCAAGGTGCTCGGCAAGGCCATGGACGTCATCTTCGCGGGCGTGATCGGCAAGCCCCTTCCGGCGAACGTGACCAAGGACCAGGTGGTCCAGGGTCTGCGGGCGTCGGGACAGAACAACTTCGCGGACATGGTGTCCAAGATGGATCTGGTCCCGGGCCAGGGGATCGACTTCCAGCAGCTGAGCTTCCTGATCGCCTCGGTGCTGCTCATGTACTTCGCGGCGAACCTGTTCCTGTGGGCTCAGGGGTACATCCTGAACCGGATCGTCATGAAGGTGGTCCGCCGCCTGCGTGACGACACGGAGGCCAAGCTCAACCGCCTTCCGCTGAACTACTTCGACACCCGGCAGCGCGGCGACATCCTGTCCCGCGTGACTAACGACGTCGACAACGTCCAGCAGGGTCTCCAGCAGGCGTTCTCCCAGCTGGTGTCCTCCGTGCTGACGGTGCTCGGCATCGCGGTCATGATGTTCGTGGTGTCCTGGCAGCTCGCGCTGATCGCCCTGATCGCGCTGCCGCTGTCCGGCATCGCTGCGGGCGTGATCGGCAGCCGCAGCCAGAAGCTGTTCGCCGCGCAGTGGAAGAACACGGGTGACTTGAACGGCCAGATCGAGGAGTCCTTCTCCGGTCACGACCTCGTGCGGATCTTCGGTCGCGAGCAGGACATGCTGGAGCGCTTCGATGAGAAGAACGAGTCGCTGAACAAGGCGGCATTCGGTGCTCAGTTCGTGTCCGGCATGATCTTCCCGGTCATGCAGTTCATCTCCTACCTGAGCTACGTGGGCATCGCGGTCGTGGGTGGCCTCCGGGTCGCCGCCGGCCAGATGTCGCTGGGCGATGCCACCGCCTTCATCCAGTACTCCCGCGAGTTCAGCCAGCCGCTGGGCCAGATCGCCGGCATGGCGAACATGCTCCAGTCCGGTGTGGCGTCCGCGGAGCGCGTGTTCGAGTTCCTCGACGCCGACGAGCAGGACGAGGAGACGGCCACCGAGCACCTCCCGGCCAAGACCGACGGCCACGTGGAGTTCCAGAACGTGAGCTTCAGCTACACGCCCGACAAGCCGCTCATCGAGGACCTCTCCTTCACGGCCGAACCCGGCCACACCGTGGCCATCGTGGGTCCGACGGGTGCGGGCAAGACCACCCTGGTGAACCTCGTCATGCGGTTCTACGAGCTGAACTCCGGACGGATCACGCTGGACGGGGTGGACATCACCCACCTCAGCCGGGCGGAACTCCGTTCCAAGATCGGCATGGTCCTCCAGGATGCGTGGCTCTTCGGAGGCACCATCTACGAGAACATCCGCTACGGAAACCTCGACGCCACCGAAGACCAGATCATGGCGGCGGCGAAGGCCACCTTCGTGGACCGCTTCGTGCGGGCGCTCCCGGACGGGTACGAGACCGTGATCGACGAGGAGGGCAACAACGTCTCGGCAGGCGAGAAGCAGCTCATCACGATCGCCCGGGCCTTCGTGTCCGATCCGTCGCTGCTCATCCTCGACGAGGCCACGAGTTCCGTCGACACCCGTACCGAGCTGTTGCTGCAGAAGGCCATGGCCGCCCTGCGGACCGACCGGACCAGCTTCGTGATCGCTCACCGTCTCTCGACGATCCGCGATGCCGACACCATCCTGGTGATGGAGGACGGCCGCATCGTGGAGCAAGGCAACCACGCCCAGCTCCTCGCCAGTGAGGGTGCGTACTACCGCCTCTACATGTCGCAGTTCGCAGGCGGCATCGAGGAGGAGGAAGAGCCCGCGCCGGTCGGCGCCGGAGAGTAAACCGCAGGACGTCGTCGCCCCGGCGTCGTGCAGGTCACCCGATCTGCACGACGCCGGGGCATGGCACTCTTCGCTGGCTGGACTACTTCGCGGGCCGGCTCTCCGCGCAGGCCCGGCCTCCGGGCCACCCACGAGCCGGACGCACGCAGAGCTCCGGAATCACGAAACACCGGAAACGCAGAACTACGGAACACAGGAAAACACAGGGGAATCGCATGTTGCTGGAGATCGCCGTCACCTCGTCCCATGGAGTGGCGATCGCCGCCCGCGAGGGCGCAGACCGGGTTGAGCTGACCACGGCTCTGGAACTGGGAGGACTGACCCCCTCCCAGGGCCTCATGGAGGCAGGCATGGAGGCGGCCGGGGGAGCGGTGGAGGTTCACCCGCTCATCCGCTGCCGTCCCGGCGATTTCCTGTATTCCGCCGACGAGCTGAGCCTCATGGAACGCGAGATCCGAGCGCTCCTGGGCCAGGGTGCCTCGGGTGTGGTGGTCGGAGCTCTGACGGCCGACGGCGAGATAGATCGTGAGGCGCTTCTGCGTCTGTCGGCCGCCGCCCGTGAGGTCCGCGACGACGCCGCGCTGACTCTTCACCGGGCGATCGATCAGGCACAGGACGCCGAGAGAGCACTGGACACCGTCATCGGCCTGGGATTCACGAGAGTGCTGTCGTCAGGCCAGCAGGCGACGGTCGCAGCGGGCCTGGAGCAGCTCGGGAGGATGCGGCGCCACGGACAGGACCGGATCCAGATCATGGCCGGCGGCGGCCTGTCCTTGGAGGACATTCCGGCGGTGCGGACCGCAGGGCTGGACGCCGTCCACCTCTCCGCCAAGAAGGTGATTTCGACCGCCCAGGGGGGCACGGTGTCCCTGGGCGCCGCGGACGGCGCGGATCCGACGGCCTACCTGGTCACCGACGCCGCAGTGGTCCGCGCGGCCCGCAAGGCGATCGACAGCTGATCGCGGCCTGCGGCAGCTGCCAGCAGGGCCATCCGACGCGGTGCATGACGGATTATGACAGGAAATCCCGAGGTGGGTCACAATCCTCGCTTGATTGACACTTCAACGCTTGAGGTCTCAAGTTTCGCCCTGCGATCCGCGTCTTTCTGAGACCGGTCGGGGGCGGATCCGGTCGAGGAATGGCGGCGGCTCCTGCGGAAGCCTTCATCGATCGCGGTCGTATGTCGCCAAATGTCGCGGTTTTGGGACGACGCGCCGAAGAATCGTTGGACGTTTGCGGGCCACGAAGATTTTCACAAAAGCCTATGGAAATCCGAGTCACTACCTGTAAACTGGAGTGGTCGAAGTGTTTGGCACTCAGCAGTTCAGGTAGTACCGTGGCGTCCTCGCCCATCTTTCTGAAGCACGGTTGAAGCATCCACTCGCCGGGTCTCATATACCGGGGATCCGTAAACCTTCAGTAAGGAAAGTAAGAAAGAAATGGCAACAGGCAGCGTCAAGTGGTTCAACGCGGAAAAGGGCTTCGGCTTCATTGCACCTGAGGATGGTTCCCAGGATGTGTTCGCGCACTACTCCGCAATCAACAGCAACGGCTACCGTTCTCTCGAGGAGAACCAGCGCGTGTCGTTCGACATCGAGCAGGGTCCCAAGGGTCCCCAGGCCGTGAACATCACCGTTATCTGAGGTTCTCCGAAGAGCCCGATGCCGATCAGGGCAGGGCACTCCTAGAACTTTGAAAGGGCCGGTCGCAGAAGCGACCGGCCCTTTCGCGTATCTGCGGTGGTGCGCACCCGGCTGGGAAGGCCGCGTGTGACGAGTCGGGCCGTGCCGTGCCGCCGGTCCCGGACCCGCACCGCCTGCCGACGCCAGCCCGCCCCGCGCCCGGCGTCGCGCTCTCTGGTCAGGACAGGGCGGGGCTGACCGCTCCGGTGCCCGCGCCGGCCAGCCGCGGTCGCACGCCGAGGCCGTGCACGGTCCAGCCGGCCTCCGACCACTGGGCCGCGTCGAGAGCGTTGCGGGTGTCCAGGAGAAGACGGCGGCGCACGACCGACGCGGTGCGGACCGGGTCGAGAGCCCGGAACTCGTCCCATTCGGTGGCGAGCACCACCAGTTCAGCCCCTTCAAGCGCGGCCATCGGGCAGAGCTCGAAGCGCAGCTGGGGGAACCGCAGCCAGGCGTTGTTGATGGCGCGCGGATCGGTCACCGTGACATGAGCGCCGGCCTCGGCCAGGCGGACCGAGACGTCCATGGCGGGGGAGTCGCGGATGTCGTCCGTGTCCGGTTTGAAGGACGCGCCCAGGACGGTGATCTGCCGCCCCGCGACGGAGCCGCCCAGAAGCCGGGCCGCAGCTTCGACGCTCCGGACACGCTGAGCCTGATTGATCCCGTCGACGGTGCCCATCCAGTCCTCCAGGCTGGAGACCCCGAGGCTGCGGGCCTGGGTCCGCAGGCTGCGGATGTCCTTCGGCAGGCATCCGCCGCCGAACCCGAGCCCGGCGTGCAGGTACCGCGCGCCGATCCGGGGGTCCAGCCCCATGGCGGAGGCGAGCTCGACGACGTCGGCGCCCGCGGCGTCGCACAGTTCGGCGATCGCGTTGATGAAGGAGAGCTTGGTGGCGAGATAGGCGTTCGACGCCGACTTGATCAGCTCCGCGGTCGCGTAGCTGCAGACGAGCCGGGGCACGCCGGCCGTGAGCAGAGGAGCGTAGACCTCGTCGAGTGCCCGCACCGCGGTGTCGCCGCTGCGGCCCGCGACCCCGTAGATGAGTCGGTCCGGAACGAGCGAATCCTTGACCGCGGTGCCCTGCCGCAGGAATTCCGGGTTCCAGGCCAGGACCAGATCCTCACCCTGCGCGACCAGCTCACCCAGCATGTCCACCGTGCCGACCGGGACCGTGGACTTGCCGGCCAGCACCGAGCCGGCAGGGGCGTGGGTGATCACCTCACGCGTCGCGGACAGCAGGTACCCCAGATCGGCGCCCTCACCGGTTTTCGACTGCGGCGTGCCGACACAGAGGAAGTGCACCTCGCACTCGGCCACGGAGGAGAAGTCCGATGAGAAGGACAGCGAGCCGTTCGCCGTCCCGTGACGCAGCAGCTCATCGAGGCCGGGTTCGTAGAAGGGGGACTGGCCGCGGGAGAGCTGACGGACCTTAGCCTGATCCGTGTCGATGCCCACCACCTCGTGCCCCATGGATGCCAGCGTGGCGGCGTGAACGGCTCCCAGGTACCCGCAGCCAATGACGGAGATCTTCATGTTCCGGCTCCTCTGCTCCTCAGCGTGTTTCTCAGTGCTTCTCAGCGGTTCTTCTTGGATGATGCGATGCGCTGCGGGCCCCACGGCGCCGGCGCCGCCGCCGTCTGTGTCCGTGGACTGCGGAACGCCGAGGGCGGTTCGACGAGCGAGCGCGCCCAGGAACGGACCGCTCCTTCGCGGGCCGCCGCGCGCAGGGCGGGCGTCGGGGCAGGCGGGTGGGGGACCCCGGCGTCGAGGGCGGCCTCGTAGTGCGTCACGAGTTCACGGCCGATCGCCTCCCAGGTCCGGCCCTGCACACTCTGCAGCGCGGCGCGGGCGAAGGCCCTGCGCTTGACGTCGTCACCCAGCAGATCGGCGGCATGCCCGCGGAGCTGCGCGAGGTCACCCGGCTGGTACAGCCAGCCCGTCCGGGAATTGTCCACGAGGTCGAGAGGGCCGCCCCTGCCGGTCGCCACGACGGGCACTCCGGAGGCCATGGCCTCCTGGATGGTCTGGCAGAACGTCTCGAATTCGCCGGGATGGACGAAAAGGTCGAAGGAGGCCACGAGGCGGGCCAGATCCTCGCCGCCCTGGAACCCGGTGAAGACGGCACCGGGCAGGAGCTTTTCGAGCGACTCGCGCTGAGGCCCCTCGCCGACGATCACCAGCCGGGTTCCGGGCAGGTCCGCCAGAACCTGCAGGTCCTCCACCTGTTTCTCCACAGCGAGGCGGCCGACGAAACCGATGATGCGCTCGCCGTGAGGGGCCACCGAACGCCGCCACGCGTCGTCGCGCTTGGAGGGATGGAAGCGCCGGGTGTCCACGCCGCGCCGCCACAGGTGGACCCGCGGGATGCCGCGGCCCTGCAGCTGATCCCTGGCGAAGGTGGACGGCGCCAGGGTGCGGGAGGAGAGCACATGGATGTCCTCCACGCGCTGCCAGGCCCAGTTCTCCAGGAACGGCACCCCGTAACGGGCGGCGTATCCGGGGACCTCCGTCTGATACACGGCGACCGTCGGGATCCCCAGCTGCTGCGCGGCCTGCACCGCGCGCCAGCCGAGCACGAACGGGGAGGCGAGATGCACCACGTCGGGGGCGAAACCGGCAAGGATTCTCTTGACCCGGTTGACACCTCCCAGGGCCACGCGGACGTTCGTGTAGCCGGCCAGGGGAACCGCGGGCAGCCGGTGGACGGCCGCTCCGGAGACCTGCGAGGGCGCATCCTCGGCGCCGGAGGAGGGGGCGATGACCAGGACGTCGTCGCCCCGTTCCTGAAGATGATCCAGAACCCTCAGGATCGAGTGCGTCACACCGTTCATCAAGGGCAGGAAGGACTCTGCCACGATTGCGATCCTCACGCTTTCCACGGTGCGCGCCGCTCCTGACCGCGGCGCATCCCTGAGCTGGCCGGAAGGGAAAGCTTCGGTTAACGCGCAGTCCGGACCCGGCCGTCCGACGTCGGCGCCTCACGCCGGCTCAGCCCGCGGCGTGGCAGGATGGAAGGGATGAAATTGCGTGCAGACCAGAGCGGAAACCGTGGCCTTCCCATGCCCTTGTGGCTGCAAGGCGGGCTCGAGGCGGCGCAGGCCGCGATCATCTCCGCGCTGCTCGTGCTGCTGCCCGTCCTCTGGGTGTGGGCGACTGGCGGTTTCGGTCCCACCGGCCCCGACTTCATGGCGCGTCTGGCCGGGCAGGCCTGGCTCCTCATCCACGGCGTCCCGGTCAGCGTCCACCTGTACGCGGGGAACGCCAGTTCGCAGGATCTGGGCGGGCCGCTCACGCTGCTGCCGTGGGGGCTGGCGCTGATCCCGTTCGGTCTCTCGTGGCGCGCCGGCAAGCGCCTGGCCCGCGCCTCCTACTCGGACCAGCTCTGGCAGGCGGCCCTGGGAGCGCTGCTGGTGTATGGCGCTTTCTCCTTCGCCACCGCTTTCGTCTGCGGCACGGTGGACGTGCGCATCAACCTGGTCCAGGCGACGCTCATCCCGCTGCTGCCCGTCTTCCTGGGGCTGGTGCTCGGAGCGCGGCGCGAGTCCCGGTCGTGGTCCCGGCTGATCGGCGTGGAAGCCGTGGACTGGATCTCGCGGACCAGCCAGCATTCGCGCTGGGCCGGCTCCTACCTGTGGACCGTCGTGCGCGCCGGCTTCCTCGCGGCGATGGCCGCCCTCTCACTCGCCGCGCTCATGCTCGCGATCACCCTGGTGGCTCATTGGGCCGACGTGGTCAGTGTCTATGAGGGCCTCGGCGCCGGGATCCCGGGCGGGGCGGCGCTGACTCTGGGACAGCTCGGCTATCTTCCCCATCTGACGGTGTACGCGCTGGCGTGGCTCAGCGGCGCGGGGATCACCCTCGGCGTGGGTTCCACGGCGGGCGCACTCGGCACCGCGGTGGGCCCGGTCCCGGCCGTCCCGGTCCTGGCCGCCCTGCCCACGGGTCCCTTGCCGTTCGGACTCGTGGCGCTCCTGGTCCCCGTCGCGGCGGGGGTTCTCGCCGGCTGGTGGTTCCTGCGCGAAGGTGAGAACCACTTCGACGAGTGGCTCTCCATCAGGGTCAAGGCCCGCTGGTTCACGATGCCGGCCTCCACACTCGTGCTGGCGGCCGCCGTCGGCGCCGTGACGGGCGCGGTGACGCTGGTGCTCGCCTGGATGACCAGCGGCTCACTGGGCCTCGGACGGCTCAGCCACCTGGGCGCCCCGCCGCTGCAGACGGCCCTGTACGTCGGCTGCGAAGTCGCGGTCGGCGTCGTGATCGGACATTCGGTGGCGCCCTGGCTGGAACGCCACCAGCTCAGCGGGTACGACGATGAGCCCTCCTCCCCGAGCACCCCTACCCCTACCGCGCGCGAGTCCTTCTCGGCCAGCAAGAGCGCCGACTGACACCTCACCGATCGCTGCGGGGCGGCTGCCGTCTCCATGAAAGTTTTGGCCGGACCCTGACTTAAGCTGGACCTCATGCGAATCGTGGTGCTGGTGTCAGGGAGTGGGTCCAATCTGCAGGCGGTCATCGACGCCGTCCAGGCGGGGGAGCTCGACCTCGAGATCGCCGCAGTGGGAGCGGACCGCGCGGACGCCTACGGGCTGGAACGCGCCCGGGCCGCCGGGATCGACACCTTCGTGGTCGACTTCCGTGGGTACGGCACCCGCGCCGAGTGGGACGCGGAACTCACGCGCGTCGTCGCGGGATATCAGCCCGAGGTGGTGGTCTCGTCGGGCTTCATGCGGATCGTCTCGGCCCGGTTCATCGAGACGTTCGGCGGGCGCTACCTCAACACGCACCCGGCGCTGCTTCCGGCCTTCCCGGGGGCGCACGGCGTCCGGGACGCCCTCGCCTACGGGGTCAAAGTCACGGGCTGCACGGTGCACTGGGCGGACGCCGGGGTCGACACGGGCCCCATCATCGCCCAGGAGGCCGTCGCGATCGAGGACGGCGAGACCGAAGAAGCGCTGCACGAACGGATCAAGCTCGTGGAACGTCGGCTACTCATCAGCACTCTGTCAGACATCGTTCAGTCTCGCTTGCTATAAAGAATCGCACGCCACACGGGAAGCGGTCACCGACTGCAAAGCCCGCTCACAGGGAGCGTGCTGCAGACTGCTGAGGAGTGGCCGTGGAATTCTGGAAACCGGTGCTGGACACGGTGATCATCACCCCGAGTTTCCTCCTTTTCTGGACGGTCATCAGCCTTGTCCTGCTCGCTTTCCTGCTGCTGAAGAAGTGGCGTTTCCGATGGTTCGTACTGGCCGTGGCCTCCGTGGCCGTGGGCGCCGCCCTGGGGTTGGGCATCCTCTGGTACTGCGTCTACGTGGACAACACCTTCGGTGAGCCTCTGCTTCCCGACGTCTGGTTCTGGTTCCCGGCGGCCCTGGCCGCGATCCTGCTGGCCGTGGTGAACCTGCGCGGCGGCCGCTGGTGGCGCAGCGTCACGGCGGTGATCTCGGTGCTCGTCTTCGTCGCGACGGCGGCCTTCCAGATCAATGCGTCGTACGGGCTGAACCCCACGCTCGGTTCCCTGCTGAACATCAACACCGCCAGCCCGGTCCACATCGCACCGAAGGCGGACTGGCGGGAGTACAACCCGAAGGAACCGCTCTACAAGACCTGGGTGGCGCCCGTCGGCATGCCCACTCAGGGCCTCCGGGGCAAGACGCCCGTCCAGATCCCGGCCCGGTACTCCGGGTTCCCGGCCCGGTGGGCGAGCCTCTACCTTCCCCCGGCCGCACGCGTGAAGAATCCGCCGCTGCTGCCCTTCGTCCTCATGATGATGGGCCAGCCGGGCAGCCCCAGCCCGATCGGCATCGGAGACGTGGCCGACGCGTTCGCCAAGAAGCACCACGGTCTGGCGCCGATCGTCCTGATCGTGGACCAACTGGGGGACCCCACGCAGGATCCGCTGTGCCTCGACGGCCCGCTCGGCAAGGTCGAGACGTACGTGATGAAGGACGTGCTGCCGTGGGCACGTGCCAATCTGCCCATCATGCAGGACCGGAAGCACTGGAGTTTCCTGGGCTATTCCAACGGCGGTGTCTGCGCCAGCTACTTCGCCACGAAGTATCCGCAGGACTTCAGCAGCTTCATCTCCGTGTCCGGGGAGGAATTCCAGGGCTCGGAGAAGCCCGCCCAGACCCTGGCCACGTTCTTCAATGGCAATCAGGCGGCGTACGACGCCGTCAAACCGCGCAACATCATGCTGGCCCATGGCCGCTACACGGACATGACCGCCATCTACACCGCCGGCAGCAAGGACCCCGCCTACACGGCGGCGGCACACCGCTCGATCGCGACCGCGCGGCAGGTGGGGATCAAGAGCCAGTTCTTCTCCGTGCCCGGGGCCGGGCACGTGGGGAAGGCCTTCGGCGGGGGCGCCTCCGCGGCGTTCGGCGCTCTGTATCCTCTCTGGGGGCTGTCCCCGTCATGAGCAGGACCCTGATCACCGCCCCGAACAGCACCACCACCAGAATGGCGGAGAACCATGAACGATGAGCAGCCACCGGCGCCGGAGGCTGCCCCGCACGGAGCGGGCGCCGCAGCGGAGGCCGTGACTCAGCCACCCACCGGCCGGCTGAGGAACACCAAGGAGTGGCTCGACGGCTTCTTCCGCCGCATCCCCTTCTCCTTCCTCATGGCCGCGGTCTTCCTGACGACCAGCATCCTCAGCTGGACGGTGCTCCACGGGGATTCCAACGCGGTCAAGGCCACCTGGGGTCTCGGCGTGGACACGACCCTGGACGCCGGTCAGTGGTGGACGCCCCTGTCCGCCCTGCTCATTCCGCAGGACGTCACGGCCACGGTGGTGGCGATCCTGGGTTCGGTGCTGCTCCTCGGCTTGGCCGAACGGACCATGGGCACCCGGAAGGCTGCGCTCGCGTTCTTCGTGACGGGCCTGATCGCCGGCACCCTGGGCGTGCTGCTGCAGTGGCTCGGCACCTTGACCTGGGAATGGTGGTCCACCGGGGCGTCCACCGCGGTCACGGTGGATCCGCTCACCGGGGTGATCGGCGCCATCGCCGCCGCCACGGCGTCGATGGGCCCGCTCTGGCGCCGCCGCATCCGGGTGGTGCTGTTCGCCTTCATGCTGATCTTCGTCCTGTACTCGGGCGACCCGGAGGACCTGTACCGCTTGGTGGCGGTCCTCATCGGTCTGCCGCTCGGGGTTCTTCTGGCTCCCCGCAGCAAGCCCCTCACGGTCAAGGTGCCTCACAGCTCCCACCGCGAGACGCGCACCCTGGTGGCCGCCGTCGTGCTTGTCACGGCGATCGGTCCGATCGTGGCATTCCTCGGAAGCACGGATCTGACGCCGTTCGCGTTCGGGTCCTACCTCTTCATGAACGACCCGATCGACCCCTCGACCCTCACCGCCGTCTGCCGCGGCGACATGCCGATCACCCGGCAGTGCATCCGGCAGCTGGCGCGGCTCGGCTCGCAGGGACCCGGGATGTACGTCATGTCGTTCGTCCCGGTGATCCTGCTGGGACTCGCGGCCTGGGGCCTGTACCGGGGCCGCCGTTTCGGCTGGTGGCTGGCCGTGAGCGTCAACTCCGCCATCCTGCTTTTCGCGCCGGGCTCGTTCGGCGTGGTCCGCGTGATCGCCCAGGGCGGTTCAGGGTCGCACCGGCCGTTCGACGCCTCCGAGCTCGTCATCTGGGTGGTCACGGCGGCACTGGTGCCGGTCGGGTCCCTGATCATGCTGGTCGCCACCCGGAAGCACTTCGGCATCCGGGCGCCCCGCGGCGCGGTGCGCCGATTCTGGCTGGCGCTCGCCACGGGATTCGTCGTGCTGACCGCCGCCTACATCTTCTCCGCGCTGGCCAACCTCGCGGCGATCGTGCCGCACACCAACCCCCTGCAGGTCATCCTGGAGGCGCCCCGCCGGTTCATCCCCCCGCATTTCGTGGGGCGGCCCACGCACGTCGTCATGCCGCGGCACTCCGCCGTCAGCTGGGCCTACCAGTGGTGCGGGCCCGTCTTCTGGGTGTTCTTCGCCGGCCTGGTGGTGTGGGTCCTCTCGAGGTCGCCACGACTGGCCACGGCGCACGACGCCGACGCCTTCCGTGCGCTGCTGCGGCGCCACGGCGGCGGCTCGCTGGGCCACATGGGAACCTGGGAGGGCAACACCCCGTGGTTCACCAAGGACGGCGAAGGGGCTCTCCCGTACCGGGTGGTGAACGGCAACGCGATCGCCCTGGGGGACCCCGTGTGCGCTCCGCAGCGAGCCGAGGAGACCCTGCGGGAGTATCTGGCGTTCTGCGACGAACACAACTGGACCCCGGTGTTCTATTCGATCCACCCGCAGTACCTCCCCGTGTTCGAGGACCTCGGCTGGCATCACATGTCGGTGGGTGAGGAGACCGTCGTCCACACGGCCGACTTCACGATGAAGGGCAAGCACTGGCAGAGCGTCCGCACGGCGCTCAACAAGGCCGTCCGCGAGGGCAAGACCACGGTCTGGACCACCTGGGCCGAGCTGCCGTTCGCCGCCACGTCGGAGATCGCCGCGATCTCCGAGGCGTGGGTCGCCGAGAGCGAGCTGCCGGAGATGGGCTTCACCCTCGGTGGGCTCGACGAACTCCGGGATCCCGAGGTCAAGCTCATGCTGGCCCTCGCCGAGGACGGCCGGATCGAAGCCGTGACGTCCTGGATGCCCATGTACCAGGACGGCGAGATCATCGGCTGGACGCTCGACTTCATGCGGCGCTCGCCGGAGTCGTTCAACGGCGTCATGGAGTTCCTGATCGCCTCCGCGGCGCTTCACATGCGGGACGAGGGGTGCCTCTACATGAGCCTGTCCGGCGCCCCCTTGGCCACCAAGCCGACCGCGCCCGGCGCCGAGGAGCCGGAGGAGGTGGCCGGCATGGACGCCTTCCTCGCCTGGCTGTCCCGGACCCTGGAACCGGCGTACGGGTTCAGTTCGCTGTTCCGCTTCAAGGCCAAGTTCCACCCCGAGTACGTCACGCTGTCCATGGCTTACCAGGACGTGCTGGCGCTGCCGGGGATCGGTGTGGCGCTGGGCAAGGCCTATCTGCCCGACGTCTCGACCCGCGAGGCCTTGGCCCTGGCCAGGAGTCTGGGCCGGAAGGACTGAGCTCGCTGCGGCGACCGGGCAACCGGCGCCGGGGGAGCGTGCCGGCCGCCGGGGAGCGGGCGCTGGGGAGCTGCCGGAACGTTCCGGCGGACCGTGCCGGCCGCCGTCGTGAAGCCAGCGGCGGGGCGCCGTCGTCGGCCAGCCCCGTGAGCCGTCAGCTCAGCCAGCCGTCAGCCCAGCTGCCGGGAGGCCGTCTCCGGCGCGACGCGCGCCATCGCCGCGACAGCCAGCACCACGAGGAGCGTCGCGGCCAGGAAGGTGTTCGCCAGCCCCCATTGCGGCCAGAAGTACCCGGCGAAGAGCAGCGGCCCGAAACCGGCTCCGAGCCGCGAGATGGTGGAGGCCCAGCCGAAGCCGCTCGCGCGCAGGGAGGTCGGGTACAGCTCGGACACGTAGGTGTACAGCACGGGGATCGCGATCTGGACCACGAACCCGAAAGCCAGGAGCCACAGGACCGCGAGCACCGGGTCGCCGAGCGAGAACGACACCACGACCAGCAGCAGCCCGGAGAGCGGGCCGGTGACGCCGAGGATCCAGCGCCGGCCCACCCGTTCCACCAGGAGTGCGGCCACGAGCACCCCCAGAAGACCCACTGCGGCCATTCCGGCGGTCGTGAGGAAGGCCCGGAAGTCCGCGAAGCCCGCGCCGATCAGGATCTTGGGCATCCACGTCAGGGAGAGGTAGTACACCAGCAGGATCGTCAGGAAGAGGGCCCACGACGTGGCGGTGATGCGCCAGTCGAAGCGCCAGAGCGCGGCGAGCTGGTCCCAGACGCCGCGGGCCGTGAGGCGGGAAAGCGGCCGCGCTTCGGGCAGGGTGTAGGGACGTGCCGAGGCGCCGGTGTCCCGCACCAGCCGGTCGATGACGGCGGCCGCCTCCCGGTTGCGTCCTTTGTTCACGAGGAAGAGCGGGGATTCCGGCACGCCGCGCCGGATCCAGAACACCAGGAACGCGGGGAGGACCATGACCAGCATGGTGAGCCGCCAGTCGTGCCAGGTGCCCACGAGCCACGCGGAGATCACACCGCACAGCGCCGCGCCCAACGGCCACCAGGCGTCCATCGCGGTGAGCACCCGGCCACGATGTCTGGCGGGCGTGAACTCTCCCACGAGCGCGTAGTCGACCGGGATGCAGCCGCCCAGCCCGAAGCCGGCCAGGAAACGGAACGCGCAGAACCAGGCGAAGTCCGGGGCCAGCGCGCCGGCGACCGTGAAGAGGGAGAACATCAGGAGCGTGGCCGTGAAGGCCTTCTTCCGGCCCAGGGTGTCCGCGATGGTGCCCCAGAGGAACGCGCCCAGGGCCATGCCCACCAGGTTCGCCGTCCCGACCCAGGCGGCGTCCGCCGGGCCGAGACCCCATTCCTTCCCGACCAGGGGTATGAGGATGCCGTTGAGGGTGACGTCCCAGGCATCGAACATGAAGCCGAGCCCGCCGATGAGGAAGATCCTCCCTTGCACGCGCCAGCGCCAGGGCAGTTCCTGGATGAGCACATCACCACGGGGGACGGTGGAGTGGCTGTTCATGATCTCCTTCGGTGCTCCTTCAGGCGTCCGGCCGCTCCGTGGCCCGTCGCTCAGGAGCAGCTGCCGGCGTGGAGCTTCTTGGCGATGGCGTCACTCTGGGGCGTCATCCGGTATTCCGGATGGGGGCTGCCTTCGAACGGTTGGAGATCATCGTACGACGCGCCGAGGAACAGCACGGCGTACGAGTTGGTCACGGCCTCCACGGAGTCGCCCGCCCGCGAAGGGACCGGCGTCCCGCAGATCTGGGTGATCCGGTAATGGGAGAGTTCGTGCTTCATCACGCTCACCACCACGGGCGAGTAGAACACCTGCGCCGCGCCGGTGGTGTCCCTGTTGCCGTAGATCAGGCGGGGAGCGGCCGTGCAGAAGGCCGCGACGACGTCCGGATCATTCTTCTTGGTGCTCGGACAGCTCTTCGTCAGCTGGGCGAAGTCCCAGTTCACCGAGAGCCCGAAGTTCCGCACTAGTTGCTCGGCCGACGGGATGTAGGAACCTTCCGCATCCGGTTCCCCGACGAACGTCCGTGCGAGCGCTTCGAGCCGTGCGTTCTCCGCCTTCGGTGACGCCACGCCCGTGAACGGGTGGGCTTTGCCGGTGGACGGATCCCTGAACTGGCCCTTGCGGCCCAGGGGAGCCTGGGCGAGGTAGTTCTTCTCGAGCGTCCGCACCGTCCCGAGCAGGGCGTTCAGGTCTTTGCGCAGGACCGCCCGGTCCGCACTGCTGCGCTCGCCCATCTTCTGGAGGGTGGCGAGCCGTTCGGCGAGGTCCGCCTGGAACTCCAGGACGTAGGCCCGCCCCGCGGGGGTGCCGGGAAGGAGGAAACCGGGCTTGTCGGTCTTGGCGGCGAGAGCGTAACGGTTGATGGTGTTGCGGGTCTCCGAAACGGCGGCGTCGTACCCGGGCAGCTCCGCCATGACGAACCGAGGCGGCGCGGAGGCAGCAGGCGAGGCGGTGAACGCCGGACGGAGGACGGTCACGCCGACGGCGAGCAGGCCCAGCACGCAGACCGCGAGCACCGCGACGAGCAGCCCGGTGCGCTTCTTGCGCGGCGCGGGAGGCGGCGTGGGCGGGAATGAGGGCGCGTACGACGGCGCGTGGCCGCCGGCCATCTGTCCGTAGGCGGGGGGTGCCACGGCCCCGGCCTGGGCCGGGTAGGGGGTGAAGGCGCGCGGGTCGGCGGGTGGCTGGGAACTGAACGGTTGCGCATTGGACGCCGGGGTCCCGAAGGCTGGAGGCCCGTCAGCCGAGGTCTCTTCGCCCTGAACTCCTACGCCCTGAACTCGTGCGTCCTGTGCTCCTGTGCCCGGAGGGACGCCCGGAACCCTCACACCCTGAACCCCGTCTTCCGAAACCCCGTCTTCCGAAACCACGTCTTCCTGAACCCCGTCACCCGGAGACCTGCCCATCGGTGGCCGGGCCTCAGGAGGCCTGCGCGACGGCCTGGCGGAGCCGCCCGCCGGTGGCGTCCAGCGCTGCCCGGCCGGCGGCGGCGTCGAGGCCTGTCAGCACCATGAGGATGGCCAGCTTCACCGACCCGTCGGCGGCGTCCAGTGCCTGGGACGCCTCCTCCACGGAGCAGCCGGTGGCCTGCAGCACGGTCCGTTGGGACCGGGCGCGGAGCTTGGCGTTGGTGGCCCGGAGGTCCACCATCATGTTGCCGTAGGTTTTGCCGAGCTTGACCATGCTCAGGGTGCTGATCATGTTGACCACGAGCTTCTGGGCGGTGCCGGACTTGAGCCGCGTGGACCCGGCCACGAATTCCGGCCCGACCTCCACGTCGATCGCCACCTCCGCGGTGGCGCCGATGACCGAATTCCTGTTGCAAGCCAGGCCCACCGTGAAGGCGCCCGCAGCCCGTGCGGCCTCCAGCGCGCCGACCACGTACGGGGTCCGGCCCGATGCGGAGATGCCGACCACGGCGTCCCCGGCCCCCACCGAGAGGGCAGCCAGGTCAGCGGCACCGGCTTCGGCGTCGTCCTCCGCGTTCTCCACGGCGTCACGGATGGCGCGGGGGCCGCCCGCGATCACGCCGACCACCATGGCCGGATCCGTGCCGTAGGTGGGAGGGCACTCGCTGGCGTCCAGGACGCCGACGCGTCCGGCGGTGCCCGCGCCGATGTAGATCAGCCGTCCACCGGCGGCGAGCTTGGCGTACACCCCGTCGACGGCGGCGGCCACCGAGTCCAGCTCGCGCTCCACGGCGGCGGCCACGAGGGCGTCCTGGCCGTTCATCGCCGTCACGAGTTCCGCCGTGCTCATGGTGTCGATGGAACCCAGCTCAGGATTGGCCGCCTCCGTGGACAGGCCCTGGAGCTGGGCGCGGAGTTCCGCGAGGGAATCCTGGGATTCAGGCTGGCTGGTCACGGTAGATGTACCTTTCCTGGAGGAGATCCGGCTGGGTGGCGAGCGCGGCGCCGTCGAGGCCGGTCCCGAGCGCTGGGACGACGGTGGCCTGGATGCCCTTGAGGGCCGAGGTGAGGCGGTCCCGGAACAGGGGTGACTCGCTCACGCCGCCCAGCAGGGCGACGCGACGGGAAGGATCCCCGGCATGGCTGGCCGGTCCGGAGGCGAGAGCGCGTCCCACGGACCGGGCGACGTGGGCGCACGCGCGGTCCACGATGCCGAGTGCGACCGTGTCGCCCGCCGCGGCGGCGTCGAGGACTCGGGGCGTGAAGGACCCCATGGCGCGGTACGGATTGCTCACAGATCCGAGCCACCCGGGCAGATCGAGGACGGGGACGGGGAGGCCGTCCGGGTCGGAGAGGAGGGTGGCGGGGCCGCCGTCGAGTTCCTCGAGCACGGCGGACAGGCCCTCCTGGCCGATCCAGCGGCCGCTGCCCCGGTCGCCGAGCAGCGGGCCCCAGCCGTCGGCGCGATGCAGTGTGCCCTCGTCGTCGAAGCGGAAGACCACGGCCCCGGTGCCGATGATCACGGCCGCGCCGGGGGAGGACCCGAAGGCTCCCAGGTGGGCCGCGGTGGCGTCGGAGATGACGGCCGCCGGGACGGAGAAGTGCCCGGCCAGGCGGTGGGCGAGCTCGCGGGAGCCGGCTTCGTCCGAGGCCACGCCCGCGATGGCGGCGCCGATGCCGCTGGGCCAGGGGGAGCGGCGTCCCGTCCGCCTCGGAGATGCGCAGATGTGCGGAACCGTCCGTGATCATGAGGAAGGCGTTGTTGACCCCACCGGCCGTGGCCAGTCCGGGGAACCCCTCCAGCACGGTGGAGGCGAGAACCTCCGAGCCCTCCGTGGGATGGCTCCGGAGCTCCAGGCGGCAGCGGCTCTTGCCGATGTCGGCGATCAGCACGGGCCCGGATTCGGCGACCGGCTGGGTCGCGAGGGCGGCGGAGTCGGAGGGCAGATGTCCCGGCAGGCGGGCGGACGCGGGGTCCTGAAGGTCGCTCTGATCCGGAAACACTGTCATGAACACCCACACTAGTGCTGCTCCCGCGCGGGCAACAGACTGTTAAGGATGACGCACCCTGTGTGAACAAGATTGAAAACTGCCTTGTTGCGCCACCTTCGATCATTCTCCGGCCCGCGGGAGGCCCTCGGGTCACGCGGTAGGGATCGACGGTCCCGCGCGATAAAATGGCCTCATCCCGCCAATCGATGTCGCCGTGCGTGGGCCCGTGCTGGCTGCGTACGCCGAATCCGTGCCACTTTGGAGTGCCATTCGTGTCCGTCACGCAGCTTGACCGTGTTCCCATCCGCCGGGCCCTGATCTCGGTCTATGACAAGACCGGTCTGGAGGACCTGGCCCGTGGCCTGCACGCCGCAGGGGTGGCACTGGTCTCCACCGGCTCCACCGCCAAGAAGATCGCGGCCCTCGGGATCCCCGTCACCGAAGTGGAGCAGGTCACCGGCTCCCCGGAGATGCTGGACGGACGGGTCAAGACCCTCCACCCGCGCATCCACGGCGGCATCCTGGCCGACCGCCGCGTCCCGGCGCACATGGACACGCTGACCGAGATGGAGATCGAGACCTTCGATCTGGTGGTCGTGAACCTGTACCCCTTCGTCGAGACGGTCAAGTCCGGCGCCGCTCTCGACGACGTGGTGGAGCAGATCGACATCGGAGGCCCCGCCATGGTGCGCTCCGCCGCGAAGAACCACGCCGCCGTCGCGATCGTGACGGACCCCGGCTTCTACCCACAGGTGATCGCCGCCGCGGCCGAAGGCGGCTTCAGCCTCAAGCAGCGCCGCGTCCTGGCGGCCCGCGCCTTCGCCCACACCGCCAGTTACGACAACGCCGTGGCCAGCTGGACCGCCACGCAGTTCCTGGACGAGGACGGCGACGGCGTCATCGACTGGCCCGCCTACGCCGGCGTCTCGCTCGAGCGCTCCGAGGTGCTCCGCTACGGCGAGAATCCGCACCAGCAGGCCGCCCTCTACGTGGACAAGGCCGCCCCGGCCGGCATCGCCCAGGCCGACCAGCTGCACGGCAAGGCCATGAGCTACAACAACTTCGTGGACGCCGACGCCGCGCTGCGCGCCGCTTTCGACTTCGCCGAGCCGGCCGTGGCCATCATCAAGCACGCCAACCCGTGCGGTGTGGCCGTGGCGACCCCGGGCGTCGAGGACCCGATCGCCGACGCCCACCGCAAGGCCCACGCCTGCGACCCCGTCTCCGCGTACGGTGGGGTCGTCGCCGCCAACCGCGCCGTGTCCAAGGGCATGGCCGAGACCCTGGCCGGGATCTTCACCGAGGTCGTCATCGCGCCCTCCTTCGATCCCGAGGCCGTCGAGATCCTCTCCAAGAAGAAGAACATCCGTCTCCTGGCCCTGCCGGACGGCTACGGCCGCTACCCAGCCGAGTTGCGCCAGGTCTCCGGTGGCATGCTCGTCCAGATGTCCGATGTGATCGACGCCGACGGTGACGACCCCGCGAACTGGACCCTCGCCAGCGGTGAGGCCGCGGACGAGAAGACGCTCGCCGAGCTGGTCTTCGCCTGGCGCGCCGTCCGGGCCGCCAAGTCGAACGCCATCCTGCTCGCCCGCGACGGCGGCACGGTCGGCATCGGCATGGGTCAGGTCAACCGTGTGGACTCCTGCCGTCTGGCCGTCGAGCGCGCGAACACGCTCGGCGTGGCGGTCGAATCCACGGTGGACGCCGCGGGTGGCGCCTCCAACGTGACCGCCGCTGAGGCCCCCGAGCGCGCCCGTGGCGCCGTGGCCGCTTCCGACGCCTTCTTCCCCTTCGCCGACGGTCTTCAGATCCTGCTGGCCGCCGGTGTCCGCGCCGTGGTCCAGCCCGGCGGTTCGGTGCGTGACGAAGAGGTCATCGAGGCGGCCCAGGCGGCCGGCGTGACCATGTACTTCACCGGTTCGCGCCACTTCTTCCACTGACGGCGGGAGGACGACGGCGGCCGCGCGCCGCCGTCGTCCTCTGCCGCAGTGCTCGACCCGGCTCTCCGCAGGCCAGCTAGTACGCTGGGAGAGCCTGATTCTTAGACGGTAACCCAGTAACAGTAGGAGAGGCCCTGATGGCAAAGATCATCTACACCCACACTGACGAAGCGCCCATGCTCGCCACCCATTCCTTCCTTCCGGTGGTCCGGGCGTACGCCTCCAGCGCGGGTGTGGACATCGAGACCCGGGACATCTCCCTCTCCGGTCGCATCATCTCGGCGTTCAGCGACTTCCTCGAAGAAGACCAGCGGATCGGGGACGCCCTCGCCGAGCTGGGCCAGCTGGCCAAGACCCCGGAAGCGAACATCATCAAGCTTCCGAACATCTCCGCCTCCATCCCGCAGCTCAAGGCCGCCATCGCTGAGCTCCAGGGCCAGGGCTACGCACTTCCCGACTACCCGGACAACCCCTCCTCGGATGAGGAGACGGACATCCGCTCGCGCTACGACAAGATCAAGGGCTCCGCCGTGAACCCGGTCCTGCGTGAGGGCAACTCGGACCGTCGTGCGCCGCTGTCGGTGAAGACCTACGCCCGCAAGAACCCGCACTCCATGGGCGCCTGGTCCTCCGACTCCAAGACCAATGTGGCCACCATGGGTGAGAACGACTTCCGCTCCAACGAGAAGTCCGTGACCCTGGCCAAGGACGACGTCCTGACCATCCAGGAGGTGTTCGCGGACGGTTCCGTCAAGGTCCTCCTGAAGGACCTCAAGGTCCTGGCCGGCGAGGTCGTCGACTCCACCGTCCTGCGCGCCGCGGCCCTGGACGAGTTCCTGGCCGGCGCCGTGCAGCGCGCCAAGGAGGAAGGCGTCCTCTTCTCCGCCCACCTCAAGGCCACCATGATGAAGGTCTCCGACCCGATCATCTTCGGCCACGTGGTCAAGGCCTACTTCCACGAGCTCTTCGAGAAGTACGGCGAGCAGCTGGCCGCCGCCGAGCTCAGTCCGAACAACGGCCTGGCCGCCATCCTGGCCGGCATCGACGAGCTGCCCGAGGAGATCCGCGACGACGTCCGCGGCCTCATCACCAAAGCGCTCGAAGAGGGCCCGGCCCTCGCCATGGTCGACTCGGACAAGGGCATCACCAACCTGCACGTCCCGTCCGACGTGATCGTGGACGCCTCCATGCCGGCCATGATCCGCATCGGCGGCCACATGTGGGGCCCGGACGGCAAGGAGCACGATACCCTCGCGGTGCTGCCGGACTCCAGCTACGCCGGCGTCTACCAGGCCGTGATCGAGGACTGCCGTGCCAACGGCGCCTACGACCCCACCACCATGGGCACCGTCCCGAACGTCGGCCTCATGGCCCAGGCCGCCGAGGAGTACGGCAGCCACAACAAGACCTTCGAGATCGCCAAGGCCGGCACCGTCCAGGTCGTCTCCTCGGACGGCACCGTCCTCATGGAGCACTCCGTGGAGCCGGGCGACATCTGGCGCGCGTGTCAGACCAAGGACGTCCCGGTCCGCGACTGGGTCAAGCTGGCCGTCACCCGCGCCCGCGCCTCCCAGACCCCGGCCGTGTTCTGGCTGGACGAGAGCCGCGCCCACGACGCGCAGCTCATCGCGAAGGTCAACGAGTACCTCAAGGAGCACGACACCGAGGGCCTCGACATCCGCATCCTCACCCCGGAGGAAGCCACCACGTTCACCGTCCAGCGCCTGCGCCGCGGCGAGGACACCATCTCCGTGACTGGCAACGTGCTGCGTGACTACCTCACCGACCTGTTCCCGATCCTGGAACTGGGCACCTCCGCCAAGATGCTCTCCGTGGTGCCGCTCATCAACGGCGGCGGCCTGTTCGAGACCGGCGCCGGCGGTTCCGCCCCGAAGCACGTGCAGCAGCTCGTGGCCGAGGACTACCTGCGCTGGGACTCGCTCGGTGAGTTCTTCGCCCTGGTCCCGTCCCTGGAGCTCTACGCCGAGCAGGCCGGCACCCCGGGCGCCAAGGTCCTGGCCGACACCCTGGACCGCGCCACGGGCACCTTCCTGCTGGAGAACAAGTCCCCGGGCCGCAAGCTCGGAACCATCGACAACCGCGGTTCGCACTTCTACCTGGCCCTCTACTGGGCGCAGGAGCTCGCCGCGCAGAAGGACGACGCCGCTCTGGCCGAGGCCTTCGCGCCGCTGGCCGAGGCTCTCGCCGCCCAGGAGGAGACCATCGTCTCCGAGCTCCTGGCCGTGCAGGGCCACCCGGTCGAGCTGGGCGGCTACTACCGCCCGGACGAGGCCAAGGCCACCACGGTCATGCGTCCCTCGGCCACGCTCAACGGGCTGATCGACGGCTTCGGCGCCTAGTCACCCTTCCGCGCCCGGCGACGGGGCGCGCGGGTCCGTTCAGGACTCCGGCACGACGGCGGCCGGTCACCTTCTGCGGGAGGTGGCCGGCCGCCGTCGTCGTATCCGGAGTAAGTCGCGGGATGTCGTGCCGTCCGTGGGATGTGTCACAACTGTTGACAGCCTTGTCGGGTCCTTGCGAGGATGAACTTGAAGCTTCAAACGATTCGCCCCCGTCCCGAGGCCACCGTGACCGATGACCACCGATAGCGAGGACCCCCGCATGGCTTCCGTTTCCACCTCCCGCACCACCGACACCGCTCTGGCCGTACTCCGGATCGCCCTGGGTGTCGTGTTCTTCGCCCATGGCTGGCAGAAGATCTTCACCTTCACCCTTCCCGGAGTTCAGGGCTCCTTCGGCCAGATGGGCGTTCCCGCCGCCGACATCGTCGGCCCGGCGGTCGCGTTCCTCGAACTGATCGGCGGCGCCGCGCTCATCCTCGGCCTGGTGACCCGCGTGGCCGGCGCCCTGCTCGCGCTCGACATGCTCGGCGCCATCATCCTCGTCCACGGCGGGTCCGGGATCTTCGTCGATCAGGGCGGCATGGAGCTCGTGCTGGTTCTCGGCGTCGGCTCGCTGGCCCTCGCCCTGGCCGGCGCCGGGCGGTTCTCGCTCGATGCGCTCCTCTTCGGCCGCCGTGGTGGCCGGGCGGCGCAGCTCGCCTGACCTCTCAGCCCCCACCGCTCTCGCGAAGTAACAGTTGGCGCCCCTATCCGCAGTGGATAGGGGCGCCAACTGTCATTTCGCGAAGGGGGAGGCGGTCAGCGCTCGTCGTTGGGGTAGGTGACGCCGAGCTGGGCCCGCACCCCGTCGAAGAGGCGCATGACATCCACCGACTGGCGCCACGGCATGGTGGGGCTCTCCGTGAGGCCCTGCTGGACGCAGCGCGTGACCTCTCGCAGTTCGTACGTGTAGCCGGTGCCGACCGTGTCGAACGTTTCCACGCGCTGCTGGTCCCACCCGGTCTGGATGTGCAGTTCCTTCGGGTTGTTGACGGAGCCGAAGGTCTGGAGGACGCCCTGGTCGCCGGCCACGGTCGCGCTGCGCGGTCCGTGGGCCAGGAGGGACGACGTGAGAGTGGCCATGGCGCCGCCCGAATAGCCCAGACTCAGGATGTTCTGGGCGTCCACGCCCTGATCCGTGAGCGTCCCGCGGGCGTCCACGGCGTCGGGGAATCCGAGGATGCCCAAGGGCCAGAGCAGCGGGTACACCGTGAGGTCCAGAAGCGCGCCGCCACCGTCACGGCGGGCCCAGATCCGGGCCTCCGGGTTCGGCGGGCACGGGAATCCGAGGTCCGCCGAGATCCAGTGCACGGTGCCGAGCTCGCCGCTCGCCGCGATCTCGAAGGCGCGCTGGATGGACGGCAGGAACCGGCTCCACATCGCCTCCATGAGGAACAGCCCCTTCGCCTCGGCGAGCCGGACGAGCTCCTCGGCTTCCCGGGCGTTGATGGTCAGGGCCTTCTCGACCAGGACGGGCTTTCCGGCTTCCAGTGCGGCGCGGGCGATCTCGAAGTGCTGGCCATGCGGGGTGGCGACGTAGACGACGTCCACCGCCGGGTCGGCGAAGAGGCGCTGGTAGCCGAGGGCGCCGTCGTCGTCGCCATAGGCCACCGCGAAACCGTGCCCTTCCGCGAACGCATCCGCGGCGGCCTGGGTGCGGGAACTGACGGCGTACAGCTCGGCGTCCTCCAGCAGGGCCAGATCGGCCGTCACCGAGCGGGCGATGTTGCCCGTGGAGACCACGCCCCAGCGAAAGGTCCGGCCGGTGGCGAACGCGGGATTCTGCTCCTCCTGGGACAGGAGCCAAGGACGGGGGATGAGGGAAGCCATGGACCCATCATCGCACCGGGGTTCTCCGGCGGGGGAACGGGTCCATGGCTTCGGTACTCGGATGAACAGCGCAGAGGTGAACAGCGCGCAGCGTGACCGCGCTTCCGCTCAGGCCGCCAGGCGCTTGCGGACGAAAGCGGAGAGCTGATCCACCACCACGATCAGGATGAGCACGATGATGATGTGGGTCAGCATCGCATCGAAGCGGAAGGTCTTGATGGACTGGTTGATGAGCAGCCCGATGCCACCCGCGCCCACGAGACCGAGGACCAGGGAGGAACGGACATTGACGTCGAAGCGGTAGAGCAGCAGACCCACGAATTGCGGCACCACCATGGGCAGCGTCGCGTTGGCCACCTGCTGGATCCGGTTGGCGCCGGCCGCGCGCAGTGCCTCCTGCGGGCCGGCGTCGATCTCCTCCATGGCCTCCGCCCAGAGCTTGCCCATGACGCCGGTGTTGTGGCAGATCAGCGCCAGCACGCCGGGGAACGGACCCAGGCCGACGGCCGTCACGAAGATCAGCGCGAACACGATGTCCGGAACCGCGCGGAAGAAGGACAGGATGGCGCGGGCCACCTGGTAGACCCAGCCGGCGGGGCTGGTGGTCCGGGCGCCCAGCACGGCGAGCAGGAGGGCCGTCGGAATGGAGAACGTCGTCCCCAGCAGACCGATCCAGAGCGTCACCAGCGTCGCGTCCAGGCCGGGCTGGATGGTCTTCTCCCAGTTCAGATCCGGCGGGAAGGCGTCCGCGAGGAACTGGGCCATGCCCTTCCAGCCGTCCACCAGCAGCTGCGGCTGGAAGTCGGTGCCCTGGATGGCCAGGACATGGAGGAACACGACGACGGCGGCCACCACCGCCCAGCGGAGCCAGTGCTTGCGCCCGCGCAGGGCGGGCCGCGGGTCCTTCCCGGGCCGCGTGGCCACGGGCTTCAGGGTCGGCGCGCTCATGCCGCCACCTTCCTGTCCGGTGCGTAGAGGTGGTCCAGCTGGGCGGCGCCCAGTCCGGACACGGGGGAGTCGAACACCATGCGGCCGTCCATGAGACCGATCGCGCGGTCCGCGTGCCGCAGGGCGAGGTCGGGCTGGTGGAGGACCGCCGCCACCGCGAGGCCGTGCTCGTGGGCCAGGCCCGCGAGGAGCTGCATGACCTGCTCGGCCGCATGAGGGTCGAGGGCGGACACGGGTTCGTCGGCCAGCACCACATCGGCCCGCTGGCACAGGGCACGAGCCACGGCGACGCGCTGCTGCTGCCCGCCGGACAGACGGCTCACGCGGTCGTGGGCGCGGTCCGCGAGGCCTACGCGGTCGAGACAGTCCATGGCCTCCTCCAGCACGGAGTCCGGGAAGAAGAGCGGGCTCAGGCTGCGGCCCGTGCTCATCCGGGCGAGAGCGCCGGCGCAGACGTTCTCCAGCGCGGTGCGGCGGGGGACCAGGTGGATCTTCTGGAAGATCATGGCCGCCTTGCCGCGCGCCTGCTGCAAGGCACGGCCCTGCAGCAGGCCGAGGTCCTGCCCGCCCAGCTTGATGGTCCCGGCGTCGGCCTCGGTGATGCCCATGACGCACCGCAGCGTCGTGGACTTCCCCGAACCGTTGGCCCCGAGGAAGGCGACGAGCTCCCCGGCGGCGACCGTGAAGTCGACGCCGTCCAGGACCTTCCGGCCGCCGAACGATTTGGCGAGGGAGGTCACCTCAAGCAGCGGGCCGGTCATCAGAGGTTCTTCTCGGTCAGGTTGAGGGCGGTGGCGAGGTCGAAGAGCGGCTGGTAGTCGTCCTTCGTGACGGCGACCATGGGGCCGGGAGGGGTCACGTCGAGGAAGGCGCCGACCTTGGCGACGTCCTTCGTGTCGAGCTGAAGGAGCGCATCCGCGACGGCCTTCTTGAACGCCGGGTCGGCATCCTTGCGGACCGTGATCGGGTCGTTGGGGATGGGGTCGGAGGCCCAGATCTGACGGAAGTCGGCTGCCTTGAAGGAGCCTTCCTTGGTGGCGGTGGCCAGGGTCTGGGTGTTGATCTCGGCCGCGTCGACCTTGCCGTTCTTCAGGGCGAGGAGGGCTTCCGGGTGGCCGCCGGCGTAGTCGAGCTTGACGTCCTTCTCAGCGATGCCGGCCTTCTGCAGGGCGTAGCGGGGCAGGGCGTCACCGGAGGTGGAGCCGTTGGACCCGAGGGCGAGGGTCTTGCCCTTGAGGTCGTTGATGGACTTCAGGGGGCTGTCCTTGGGAACCCAGATCCCGGCCTTGTAGCTCGAGAGCTTCTTGTCCGCCGTCGCGAAGGAGGCGAGCGGCTCGGCGCCGGCCTGCTGGCTGGCGAAGACGAAGCCCAGCGGGCCGAACTCGCCCAGGTCGAGCTTGCCGTTGCGCATGGCGAGGACTTCGGCGGCGTAGTCGTCGACCACCTGGACCTTGACAGGGCAGTTGAGCTTCTTGGAGAGGGCGTCGGCGAGGACGTTGTAGGCCGGGATCAGCTTGTCAGGGGCCTCGTACGGCTCGATGCCGAACTTGATCTCACCGTTGGGGCACGTGGCGGAGGCGTCGCCCGCGGAGGCGGTGCCCGTGCCGGCCTGAGAGGCGCCGCCGCAGGCGCTGAGGGCGAGTGCCGCGGTGAGCGAGAGGGCCGCCGTGGCGGTGATCCGGGCGCGCGAAAGCTGCTTCATGATGTTCCTTTGAGAAGAGGTGCCGGAGAGGCGGGAGGGGAAGGAGTGGTCAGGCGAAGAGGGCGTCGATGGTGCGCTCGGCCAGGCCGAACGAGAGTGTCATGCCGACGCCCGAGGTGACGGACACGGCGGTGACCTGCGGGAGGACCTCCTGCTGGAAGAGCGGCGCGACCTCCGAGGAGGCGTACACGCCCTGCCACCGCTCGATGACCCGGGGCCGTGACCCGAGGGTCGACTCGAGGTGCTCCAGGAGGGTGCCGGTGACGGTTTCGTCCAGGAAGGGCGGGGCGCTCTGGTGGTAGTGGTGCGAGTCGCCCAGCAGGAGGGAGCCGTCAGGCCGCTGGGTGAACATGACGTTCGCGCCGACTTCCAGCAGCTCGGGCGCGGTGGTCGAGACCTCGTCGCGCAGGGCTCCTGCGGCATCGGTCTCGACGAAGGCGGGGTAGCGGAGCATGGAGGTCGCGGTGAGGACCGCCGGGCCCAGGTGGAAGCCGTCGGGCATGCGGCCGAGCGCCATGGTGAGCGTGCAGCGCTGGATGCGGTGCGCGGCGGCCTCCTCCGGGAAGAGGTAGTCCAGATCGTGCCCCACGCACACCACGACCTGGGAGGCGGTGAGGTCGCCGCGGGAGGTGCTGACCCGGACGCCGCCGTCGGGCAGCGGGGTGAAGCCGGTGGCCGAGGTGTTCCAGGAGACGTCGGCGTTCGGCAGGGAATCCAGCCAGGACGCGATCCGGGCCACGGTCGTGCGGGGGTCGACACGCAGATCGTCGCGGAGGAACGCCCCACCGATCAGCCCGGGCCAGCCGGTCTGCGTGCCCGCGGGTCCGAGCTTGGCGCGGGTGGCGGCCGCGTCGAGGACGGTGACCTGGCCCGGTTCGCGGGTGGCGGAGAGTTCGCGCAGGACGGCGAGTTCGGCCTCCGTGCGGGCGACGACGACGGCGCCCGAGGTGGCGGCCCAGAACCCGGCGAGTTCGGAGAACTTGAGCCACTGCCGGCGGGACGCCTGCGCCAGCTTGTAGAGCTCCCCGCTCTGGGCGGTGATGCAGCAGTGGCCGAAGTTCCGGATGGAGGCGCCCACGGCCTGGTGATCCCGGTCGATCACGCGGACGGTCAGGCCGCGCTCGGCGGCGACGGCGGCATGGGCCAGGCCCACGATGCCGGCGCCGACCACCAGGAGGTCGGTTGAGATTTCCTTGTTCACGGAACCAGCGTGCCGGAGCCGGAGCGGACGGTTCAAGCCCAAACGAGGGTTGTATAGACAGCTTCACGCAGTGTTCACCCAGGGCCGGGTCCGTTCACGCACAATTCACCCAGCTCGGCGCATCTTCCCCGGTTTCGCCAGGAAGTGCACTTGTATGATCAAGTCGTGAGCATTCAGCCGACATCACCGCTGCACCGCCGCCTGAGCGAAGAGTTCATGGCCCGCATCAACAACGGCACCTGGCCGGCCGGGAGCCGTCTCCCGAGCGAGGCCGAGCTGTGCCGCGAATTCGGCACCAGCAGGGGCCCCATCCGCCAGGCACTCGCCTTCCTCAGGAGCGAAGGCGCCATCAGTGGCGGGCGCGGGCGCTCGCCGGTGGTGCGGGGCGGTGTGCCGTCCCAGTCCTTCTCCACCTTCAACTCCTTCACCGAGTGGGCCCGGAAGATGGGCAAGGAGCCGGGCCAGCGCACCGTGGAGGTCGCCATCCGGCAGGCCGGCCCCGAGGCCGCGGCGGCGCTGGACATCGCGGTGGGGGACAAGGTGGTGGACGTCGTGCGCGTCCGCTACCTCGACGGCGAGGTGGCGATGCTGGAGACCAGCACGTTCATCCACGAGGTGGGCCGGCTGCTCCTGGACTTCGACACCGACGGCGGTTCCATCTTCGAATTCCTCCGGCAGCAGGGCATCCGGATCCACAGCGCCCGCCACACGATCGACGCGGTCGCGGCCTCGCCGGCTCAGGCCGAGGCCCTCGGGACCCAGCCGGGTTCGCCCCTGCTGCGGGAACGGCGCCTGACCGCCACGGAGGACGGGACGCATGTGGAGCTCGCCGAGGACTGCTACCTGCCGGGCATCACCAACTTCAGCATCGACAACACCGTGGAACAGCGGGCAGCGCTGATCCGCATCCACACCGAAGGACACTGACATGACGCATCTGGTCGCCTGTGACATGGCCGGCACCACCATCGACGAGCACGGCGACGTGTACCGCGCCCTGGCCCAGAGCGTGGAGGAGGCGGGGGTTCGCACCACCGAGGAGGACGTCCAGGCCTGGATGGGCGCGGACAAGGTGGAGGCCATCACGGCGCTGCTGAAGCTCGGGGGCCACGACGCCGACCCGGCCACCGTGGCGCACTCCTTCTCCCGCTTCCGCGAGATCCTCGCCGCCCTGTACGCGGAGAACCCGCCCACCGCTTTGCCGGGCGTCGAGGAGGCCCTGAACGGGCTGCGGGCGCGCGGCGTGAAGGTGGCCCTGACCACCGGCTTCTCCGCCGACGTCGCGCATCCTCTGTTGCACGCGCTGAACTGGACGACCGCGGACGCTCCCGACGCCGGCCAGGCGGCGCTCGTGCTCGACGCGGTGGTCACGAGCGACGAGGTGAGCGCGGGCCGGCCCGCGCCGTTCATGATCCACCGGGCCATGGAGCGCACCGGGGTCCTGGATGTGCGGGACGTCCTGGCGGTGGGGGACACCGTCAACGACCTGCAGGCCGCGGAGCATGCTGGGGTCCGGGGCATTGGCGTCCTGACCGGCAAGCTGGGCCGCGAGGAGCTGGCCGCGCACCCGCACGAGGCCATCCTCGAGTCCGTGGCGGACCTCCCGGCGCTCGTCTGACGGGACCCTGCCAGGAAGCCAGCGCAGGACACGCGAAACGGCGACGGCCGGTGGAAATTCTTCCACCGGCCGTCGCCGTTTCGCTTGCCCCGCTCAGCGGAGCCGGTTCACCTGAGGGGATTCACTCCCCGGGGATCACTTGGTGATCGGGCCGAGGACCGGATCGCCTTCGTAAGCGGTCTTGACGTTCTCCTTGGTCACGATGACCGGGGGGAGCAGGAAGGCCGGAACGACCTTCACGCCGTTGTTGTAGGACTTGTCGTCATTGATCTCCGGCTTGTTGCCGGCCTGCAGACCCTTGACCATCTCGAGAGCGTGCTCCACGAGCTTGCGGGTGTCCTTGTTGATGGTGGAGTACTGCTGACCCGCCATGATGGACTTCACGGACTCGACCTCGGAATCCTGACCGGTGACCACAGGGGTCGGCTTGCCGGCGGCCTTGACCGAGGTCAGGATGGCGCGGGCCAGGGTGTCGTTCGGGGAGAGCACGCCGTCCAGCGAGGCGGAGCCGTAGCTGCCGGCCAGGATGGTGTCCATGCGCTTCTGGGCGTTCTCGGCCTTCCAGCCCTGGGTCACGGCCTGCTCGAAGCTCTTCTGACCGGAGACGACCTTGAGGGTGCCGTCGTCGATCTTCGGCTTCAGCACGCTCATGGCGCCGTCGAAGAAGACCTTCGCGTTGGCGTCATCCGGGGAGCCCGCGAAGAGCTCGACGTTGTACGGGCCGCTGGCCTTCTTGGACTTCATGCCGTCGAGCAGGGCCTGGCCCTGCAGCTCGCCGACCTTGAAGTTGTCGTAAGCCACGTAGTAGTCCACGGCGTCGGTGTTCTTGACCAGGCGGTCATAGGCGATGACGATCGCGCCGTTGTCGTGAGCCTGCTTCAGCTGGGTGCCGAGCTGGGAGCCGTCGATGGCGCCGACCACGATGACCTTGGCGCCCTTGGTGACCATGGAGCTGATCTGGTTCTGCTGCTCCGAGACGCCACCGTTGGCGAACTGGACGTCAGCCTTGAAACCGGCACCGGTCAGACCGTCGTTGAAGAGCTTCTCCGCGAGGACCCAGTTCTCACTGGTCTTCTGGGGAAGAGCGACGCCGATCAGGGCGTCCTTGGCGAAACCGGCCGCGCCGGAGGCGTTCCCGCTGGAGCCGGACTCGCTGCGGCCACAGGCCGTGAGAGCCAGCGCGGCGATGGCGGTGATGGCGGCGACTTTGCCCGCTTTTCCGAACATGCGCATGAGTGCATTCTCTTTCTATTGGTGATCCGGCGGCACCGGAGTGCCGCAGCGGTTCGGGGTGTTCGGCCTCAGGCGGCCTTGGTTTCGGTTTTGGATCCGAAGTTCTTGAGCAGCAGGCCGGTGATGGACCGCTTGCCCTGGGACTTGTTGTAGACATCGAACGCGACGGCGACCAGGAGCACCAGACCCTTGATGATCTGAGTCCAGTCGGCGCCCACGCTCATGAGCTGCAGACCGTTGTTCAGCAGGGCCATGACGAGACCACCGACGATGGAACCCACCACGGTGCCCACACCGCCGGAGACCGCCGCGCCACCGATGAACACGGCCGCGATGGCGTCGAGCTCCCAGCCGACACCGTCGAACGGGCCGGAGGCGGTGGAACGGGCGACGAAGATCATGCCGGCCAGACCCGCCAGGATCGACATGTTCATCATGACCAGGAAGTCGATGCGCTTGGCCTGCACGCCGGAGAGCTCGGCCGCGTGCTTGTTGCCGCCCACGGCGTAGATGTGGCGGCCGACGATCGTGCGGGAGGTGATGAAGCCGTAGATCAGGACGAGGACCGCGAGGATGATGCCCGGCACCGGGAAGGACGTGCCCGGACGGCCGGTGGCGAAGAGGTACGTCGCGTAGGCGATGGCGCCGCAGATGAGCACCAGGCGAGTGACGACGACCCACATCTCGTCGACGTCGGCACCGAGGGCCTGGGCGGCCTTGCGGCGGCGCAGTTCACCCCAGATGATGGCGGCGATGGCGGCGAGGCCCAGCAGCAGCGTGAGGTTGTTGAACCCGGTGTCGGGACCGACCTCCGGCAGGTAGCCGGCGCCGATGGTCTGGAAGTCGTTCGGGACGGGGATGGTGTTCGACTTGCCGAGGAGCTGGTTCAGACCGCGGAAGAGCAGCATGCCGGCCAGCGTGACGATGAACGCCGGGATGCCGACGTAGGCCACCCAGAAGCCCTGCCACGCTCCCACGATCGCGCCCAGCAGCAGGCCGATCAGGATGCCCACCCAGGAGGGGACGCCCCAGTCCCGGACGATCAGGGCGACGCTGATGCCCACGAAGGCCGCCACCGAGCCGACCGAGAGATCGATGTGCCCGGCGATGATGACGAGCACCATGCCGATCGCGAGGATCAGGATGTAGGAGTTGCCGTTGAACAGGTTGATGATGTTCTCGGGCGTGAGGGTGATGCCGCCGGTCAGGATCTGGAAGAAGACGATCAGGAAGACGAGGGCGAAGATCATGCCGAACTGACGGGTGTCGCCGCCGAAGATCTTTTTGAGTGCGTTCATTGGTGATTCCTTGGGTGCGTGGTGAATGAGGCCGGGGCCCCACAGCAGCGGGAGGAGTGTCAGGCGGCCTGACGTTTGGCGGTCATGAGCTTCATCAAGTTCTCCTGAGTGGCGTCGTCCTTGTTCACGACACCGGTCACCGAGCCTTCGAAGATCGTGTAGATGCGGTCCGAAAGCCCGAGCAGTTCCGGCAGCTCGGAGGAGATCACGATCACGCCCTTGCCCTGGCTGGCCAGGCGCTGGATGATGCCGTAGATCTCGTACTTGGCGCCCACGTCGATGCCACGGGTCGGTTCGTCCAGGATCAGGAGATCAGGGTCCGTGAACATCCACTTGGCCAGGACCACCTTCTGCTGGTTGCCGCCGGAGAGCTTCGCGACGCCTTCCTCGACCGAGGGGGTCTTGGTGCGCAGGGACTTCCGGTAGTCCTCCGCGACCTCGAACTCGCGGTCCTCGTTCACCACGTTGTGCTTGCTCACGCCCTTGAGGTTCGCGGCGACGGTGGTGGTCTTGATGTCGTCCAGGAGGTTCAGGCCAAGGGACTTGCGGTCCTCGGTCACGTACCCCAGGCCGTGGTCGATGGCCTGGCGGACCGTGTTCATCCTGATCTCCTTGCCGTCCTTGATGACGGTTCCGGAGATGAAGCGGCCATAAGAGTGGCCGAAGAGGGAACGGGCGAGTTCGGTGCGCCCGGCGCCCATGAGTCCTGCGAAGCCGACGATCTCGCCGCGGCGGACGAAGAAGTTCGAGCCCTTGCACACGAGGCGGTCCTCGATCTGCGGGTGGGCCACGGTCCAGTCCTTGACCTCGAAGAACACCTCGCCGATGTTCGGCGTGTGGTCCGGGAAACGGGATTCCAGGCTGCGGCCCACCATGCCCTTGATGATCCGGTCCTCGTTGACGCCGTCTGCCTTGACGTCCAGAGTCTCGATGGACTTGCCGTCACGGATGATGGTGATGGAGTCCGCGATCTGTTCGATCTCGTTGAGCTTGTGGGAGATGATGATCGACGTGATGCCCCTGCTCTTCAGGCCGAGCAGCAGGTCGAGCAGGTGCTGGGAGTCGCTCTCGTTCAGAGCGGCGGTGGGCTCGTCCAGGATCAGAAGCTTCACGGACTTGTTGAGCGCCTTGGCGATCTCCACGAGCTGCTGCTTGCCGACGCCGATCTCCTTGACCGGGGTGTCAGGATCATCGCTCAGGCCGACGCGGGCCAGCAGGTCCTTGGAGCGGAGGCGTGCCTCGGACCAGTTGATCACCCCGAACCGGGTGGGTTCATTGCCCAGGAAGATGTTCTCCATGATGGACAGCTCGGGGATGAGCGCGAGTTCCTGGTGGATGATCACGATGCCGGCGGCTTCGCTGGCGCGGATGTCCCGGAACTGCTGAACTTCGTTCTGGTACACGATGTCCCCGGCATAGGTGCCGTACGGGTACACCCCGGAGAGCACCTTCATGAGTGTGGATTTCCCGGCCCCGTTTTCGCCGCAGATGGCGTGGATCTCGGCGACCTTCACTTTCAGGTTCACCTCGGAGAGCGCTTTGACGCCCGGGAACTCCTTGGTGATGGATCGCATTTCCAGGATCGTCGGGGCGGTGCTGGTCTCAGACATCGGTCGTCCTTGCCTCGAAGTCGTTCAGTGCGGACCAATCAAGTCCGCCGGTGGGCGCGCGATCCCTGTGGCTCGTGTCACCCTCTGACCGATAAGTAAACTGGAAGCGGGCTATTGCCGTCAAGCCTTTAACGCAGAGCTCGTACCGAATCGTTACTTCTTGGCACTCGCCGGTTTGCGGAACACGAGTGCGGCGGCGCCCAGGGCCTCCGCGCGCTCGCCCAGTGAGGACACCGTGAGTGCCGTGGAGGCGCCCACCATCGGAATCGTGTGCCGCAGGATCCCGCGACGGATGGGCTCCAGCAGCAGTTCCTCCAGCTCGGCCAGGGGGCCGCCCACCACGATCACCTCGGGGTTCAGGAGATTCGCCACGGTGCCGAGCGCGTGGCCGATTGCCAGCCCGGCGTCGTCGAGCACGCGCAGGGTGGCGGGGTGGCCCGCCCGGGCCCCGGAGATGATGCTCCGGGTGGTCACGGGGCCGGGTTCGTTGCGGCTCAATTGCTCGATCATGGTGGTGGTGGACGCGATCGTCTCGAGGCAGCCGCGGCTCCCGCACCGGCACACGGCCCCGCGGTCGTCGATGGTCGAGTGGCCGATCTCGCCCGTGATGCCGAGGTTGCCGTACACCGGGGCGCCGTTGACGATCAGACCCGCGCCGATGCCCGAGCCGATCTTGAGGAAGACGAGGTTCTCCGCGCCGCCGTACGGACCCCACGTGGCTTCCGCGAGGGCGCCGAGATTGGCGTCGTTGTCGATGTGGACGGGCAGCCCGAGGGCCTCGCGGAGCCGGGCCTCGGTTTCGATCCCCACCCATTCGGGCAGGACCGCGCCGTGGGCCACGGTGTGGCTGCGGCGGTCGAGCGGCCCGGGGATGCCGATGCCCACGCCGATCACGTCGCGGTGGGTCAGGCCGTTGTCCTGGAGGAGCCGTTCCATGAGGTCGTGCGCCATGGCGATGCCGTGTTCGGCGTGGTGGCCGAGGACTAGGCTCGTGGAGGCTTCGGCCACCACGCGATAGTCGCGCGTGGCCAGGACCACCCGGACGTGCCGGCGGCCAAAGTCGATCCCCACCGCGACGCTGTTGTCCGCGTTCAGCCGGACCTGCAGGGCCCTCCGTCCGGACGACGTGGTCGGCGCCGTGTGGACCATGCTGTCGCGTTCAAGCTCTTTGACGATGTTGGAGATGGTCGCGGTGGAGAGGCCCGTGGTGCGGGAGAGTTCGGCCTGCGTGGCCGGGCCGGCGGAGAGCGCCTGCACGATCCTTTCCCGGTTGAGCTGGCGCAAGGCCGACTGGGAACCCGGATTCCTGCGGGTGGATGTGCTGTTTCCCTCACGGCTGACCATGAATGCAAGCATGGCCTAAACGGCCTATGCGGTCAATAAGTTAACGCAAGATGCCTCGGCTGAGAGGCGTTCGAAACGCAGGCCCGCCCGGTCCGCCGAGGCACCGTCCGGTGCGTTCAGCACCGGAATCCGGGGGCTGTGGTGCAAAGGATCCCGGGATCCGGACTGGATTCGCCGCCTAGGCTGGTGTCATGTCCGAGGAAGGGAAAGTGACCGGGATGCGTCTGGCGATCATGCAGGGGGAGTCCGTCGTGCTGGACACGGCGGCGAATCTCGCCACGATCCGTGCGGCCGCGCGGCAGGCGTCCGACGGCGGCGCGCAGGTTCTCATCACGCCCGAGCTGTTCCCGGTCGGCTACGCCCCGCGTGCGGTGCGCGGCGGACTGGACCCCGTCCTGTTGCCCGGCCTCGCGCAGGAGCTGGGGGACATCGCCCGTTCGGCGGGCCTCGCCCTGCTGGCCAGCCTTCCCGAGGTGGAGTCCGCCGAGCCCGGAACGGGCTCTGCTGAGGACCGCTGGTACATCAGCGCCACGCTCTTCGGGCCCGACGGCGCGCAGCTGTCCCATTACCGCAAGGTCCACCTCTTCGGCGCCGAAGAGCAGGAGGTCTTCACCCCCGGGGACCAGCCCGCCGCCGTCGTCGACTATCAGGGACTCCGGCTCGGCACGGTGATCTGCTACGACGTCGAGTTCCCGGAGACCGTGCGCGCCGCGGCTCTGCGCGGCGTGGACGTCCTCATGGTGCCGACCGCGCTCGGCAGCGGGTACTCGCAGGTGCCGCAGCGGCTCATCCCGACGCGGGCCATGGAGAACCACCTGTACCTCGCCTATGTGAACCACACCGGCGTGGAGGACGGCTTCCACCTCAGTGGCGGCAGCGTGGTGGCCGATCCGTTCGGGCGGACGCTCGCCGAGGCGGACGAGGACGCGGCCGTGCTCTTCGCGGACGTCGATCCCGGGCAGCTCGCGACGGCTCGCGCGGACGTGCCGTATCTCGAGGAACGCCGCCCCGACCTCTACCGTTCCTGGCTCTCCTGAAGTCTGCGGTCCTGAACGGCTCCCGGATCCGGCTCGTCGGAGGCCGCTGAGGCGTCAGCGGCTGAGGGATCTGCGGGCGCGCCCCCGGGCAGAGCCGGCCCGAGGAAGCCGAGGGCCAGCCACAGCTCGGCCCGGACCGACGCGTCGCCGAGGTCGCGGCCCAGCGTGTCCCCGATGACCCCCACATGGCGCCGCACGCTGTTCCGGTGGATGCCGAGCGCGCTGGACGCCCCGTCCCACGACCCGTGCGCCGCCAGCCAGGCCCGGAGCACCCGCAGGAGCAGGTCCCGCCGTGGCGGTTCGAGGGCGAGCAGGGGTCCGAGCACCTCCCGGGCGACCCCGGCCCCGGCCTCCCGGGGCATGAGCTCCGCGAACGTGCGCGGCTGCTGTTCGGCCAGCAGGCTCCGGCGCTCTTCCTCGGCGCGGGCGAGCAGTGCCATGGCTTCCAGCCGCAGCCGCGGGACGTGCTGCAGGGCGTGACCAGCCAGCGAACCGCCTTTCCCCAACCGCGGCGCCGGGCGGGATACGGCGGCAGGCGTAACCCTCAGCCTCCACCCGGGAGAGCCGCGCGGCCGTCGGCTCCTGACGCGTGACGGCGAGCAGATGCGTGCCGTCGTGGACCACGAGCTTGGTCTCCCAGAGCCGCCGCCACGCCAGGACCTCCGCGGGGACCTCCGCACCGTCCTCTGCCTGCGGGTGGGCGATCACCACCCGCAGCCCCGACCCGGCGCCCGGGGCGCTGTCGCCCAGCAGGGTGGAGAGCGCGGCGTCGTCGCCGGGGGTGTCGCCGCGGAGCAGCAGCAGGGTGGCCAGCTGGCCGGGGGAGAGGGACCCCGCGGCGCGCTGCCGGGCCAGGAGTTCCAGGAGCCCGACGGCGGTCGAGACCATGGTGTTCTCCGTCGCCGTGAGCGGATGCCCGGTGTGGAGCACGAGGGCCCCGAGCGTCGGTTCGCCACGGCGGGGACCACGCTGAGCCTGAACCGTGCGGACACCGGCCGGCGGCCGCGCAGCCGCGCCGCGTCCCGGTGAGCCCCGCAGCGGAAGGCCCAGCAGCGCGCCGTCGGGCGTCTCCCGCAGTTCGACCCGTGGACCGCTGCCCGCGAACAGGTCCAGCGCCAGCTCTGCCGCCTTCTCCAGGACCTCGGCCCCGGCGGTCCGCGACCCGGCCGTGAGGCGGAGCTGACCGTGCGCGCCGAAGAGCAGCACCTCGCCGGAGACCCTCTGTGCCAGGGCGTCCAGCAGCTCCTGTTCGCCGCCCTCGCCGAGAGCCGCCCGGATCAGCTGTCGATTGGCCTCGGTGAGCTGCCGCAGCACGCTCGCGTTGCCGGATTCCAGGAGGCGGGAGAACGCGAGGCCGACCGCCGCGAACGGAAGAGTGGGCGGAAGCTGCCAGAGGGTCACGCCGTGGCGCTCGCAGGCGGACGCCACGGCCGGGGGGACGGCGTCGAAATGGGGTTCGAGCCCGAACGCCAGGGCGGAGACGCGGGCCCTGGCCAGGCGCTCGACGAACGCGTCCACGGCCTTCTCCGTCCCGCCGTCACCGAGAAACGGCAGCCCGGCGGTGAGGAGGAGTTCGTGGTCCAGGAGGTACGGCGTCGGGTCGTCGAGTTCGCTCGTCTCCACCCAGCGCAGAGGGACGTCGCCGGCGTCGTGGAGCACCCGGATTCCGTCCGGGAGCCGGCCCAGGAACCGGTGGGTCGTCAGACCCGGCAGCACGTCGAGTTGTGCCTCCACGGCACTCGCGGCACCATGGATGGAATGTGCACTTTGTCCCATGAGCCAAGACTCTAGTTCAAAATGCACCACCGTGAGAGCTGGCTCACAGTCCTAGCCTTGGTACTAGGCCGTCTCCCCACCCCCTCGGTTCCCGGACCTGGCCTCGCCCAGCCCGGGACCTCGACGGCGCGGTCCCTCGCCCGGCAACGACGCCGGACGGCCGCCCAAGACGCAAGGAACTCCCCATGACCACAACACCCAAGACGCTGCCCGGCGCGACGCCGAGCCTCGGCCGGCAGCTCATCCGCCGCAAGTCGATCGCCCAGATGGAGCGCGACGCCCGGGACAACTCCGGGCACGGCAGCCTCAAGCGGAACTTCGGCGTCCTGCAGCTGACCATGATCAGCGTCGGCGCCACGCTCGGCACGGGCATCCTGGTCATCCTCGGCGACGCCGTGCCGATCGCGGGCCCCGCCATCTGGCTCTCCTTCGTCGTGGCGGGCTTCGCCGCTCTGCTCTCCGCGGTCTCCTACGCCGAGATGGCGGGCATGGTCCCCGTGGCGGGATCCAGCTACTCCTACTCCTATGCCACCATGGGCGAGGGCATGGCGTGGATCTGCGGCTGGTGCCTCGTTCTGGAATACGCGGTGTCCGTGGCCGCCGTCGCCGTCGGCGCAGGTCAGTACGTGAATGAGACCATCGGGGTGTTCGGCATCCAGATGCCCGACGCCATCTCGCAGCCCCCGGGCGGCGGCGGCCTGGTCAATCTTCCGGCCCTCATCATCGTCCTCCTGGCGACCGTGCTCCTGGTGCGCGGAGCCAAGGAGAGCGCCCTGGTCAACACCATCATCGTGTTCGCCAAGGTCGGGATCCTGATCTTCTTCTGCATCGTGGCCTTCACCGCGTTCAACGCCGGGAACTTCGAACCGCTCCTGCCCATGGGCGCTGCCGGCATGAGCGCCGCCGCGTCCAAGGTGTTCTTCTCCTACATCGGCTTCGACGCCGCCTCCACCGCCGGTGAAGAGGCCCGCAACCCGAAGCGCGACCTGCCGCGGGCGATCCTGCTGTCCATGCTGATCGTCACCACCGTGTACGTCCTGGTGGCCGTGGCGGCGATCGGCGCCCGGAACTGGCAGTGGTTCGACGGCGTGGAGGCGCCGCTCGTCCAGATCATCAACGAGATCACCCACCAGCCGTGGATCGCCCTCATCTTCGCGGTCACCTCGGTGCTCGCCATCGTCTCCGTCGTCCTCACGGTGCTCTACGGTCAGACCCGCATCCTGCTCACCATGTCCCGTGACGGCCTCGTGCCCAAGGTGTTCGGCGAGGTCTCGCCGCGCACCCACACGCCGGTCAAGGGCACCTGGATCGTCGGCGTCGTCGTGGCGCTCACCGCTGCCTTCATCCCGCTCGGCGCGCTGGCCGACGCCACCAGCATCGGCACCCTGTTCGCGTTCGCCCTGGTCAACGTCGCCGTGATCTACCTGCGCGTCACCAAGCCGGGCAAGGCCCGCAGCTTCCGCGTCCCGCTGTACCCGGTGGTGCCGGTGCTCGGCGCCCTGGCCTGCCTCTTCCTGATGGCGAACCTTGACGGCGTGACCTGGCTGGTGTTCTGCGCCTGGATGCTGATCGGCGTCGTCCTCTACCTCGGGTACGGCCGACGGAACTCCCGCGTCGGCGGCCTGAACGAACAGGCCTACCAGCTCAGCCACCAGGACGACTGAGTCCGTCCCCTCCACTTCACCCGCAGCACACGAAACACAAGGCAAGGACCCATGGAACCCACCGCCCTTCCCTCCCCGTCCGAGGGCACCGCGCCCATCACCATGCTGAACCCGGACTTCCCGTTCAGCTATGACCTGTACCTGCAGAACCCCGCAGGTCTGGGCAGCGTCCCCGAGGAGCTGTACGGCACCGAGGTGGCCGTGGTGGGCGCCGGACTGTCCGGCCTGGTCACCGCGTACGAACTCATGAAGCTCGGCCTGAAGCCCGTGGTCTACGAAGCGGACCGGATCGGCGGGCGTCTCCGCACGGCGAGCTTCCCGAGCGCGCCGGAGGTCACCGCCGACCTGGGCGGCATGCGCTTCCCGGTGTCCAGCAAGGCGCTGTACCACTACATCGACCTGCTCGGCCTGGAGACCACCGACTTCCCCAACCCGCTGGCGTCGGTGACGTCGAGCACGGTGATCGAGCTCAAGGGGCAGAAGTACTACGCCGAGAAGCCCGAGGATCTGCCGGAGTTCTTCCACGAGGTGGCCGCCGCCTGGAAGGCCTGCATGGAGGAGAACGCCCGGTTCACCGAAATGCAGGACGCGCTCAAGGCCCGCGACACCGCGAAGATCAAGGAGATCTGGGATTCGCTCCTCGAGGAGCTGGACGAGGAGACCTTCTACGGTTTCATCGCCAAGAGCCGCGCCTTCAAGGAGGCGGGCTACGCGCACCGCGAGGCCTTCGGTCAGGTCGGTTTCGGCACCGGCGGCTGGGACACCGACTTCCCCAATTCCATCCTGGAGATCCTGCGCGTGGTCTACACCGACGCGGATGACCACCACCGCGGCGTGGTGGGCGGAGCGGCCCGCATCCCGGAGGCGCTGTGGAACCACGCGCCGTCGGACCTCAAGCACTGGCCCGCCGGCACCTCCCTCGCCACCCTGCACGGCGGCGCGCCGCGTGGCGCGGTGGCCCGGATCGCCCGCGTGAAGGACGACGACGGCGCCCCCACCTCCCGCATCGCTGTCACCGAGCGCTGGGCCCGGGCGAGCGAGTACGCGGCCGTGGTGACCACGTGCCAGTCGTGGCTCCTGTCTACGCGCATCCACACCGAGGAAGCGCTGTTCCCGGCGGAGATGTGGACGGCGATCGAGCGTTCGCACTACATGCAGTCCTCCAAGACCTTCGTCATGGTGGACCGTCCGTTCTGGAAGGACCGCAACCCGGAGACCGGTGAGGAAATCATGTCGATGACCCTCACCGACCGCCTGACCCGAGGCACGTACCTGCTGGACAACGGCCCGGACCAGCCCGCCGTCATCCTGCTCTCCTACACCTGGAACGACGACGCCCTGAAGTGGCTGAGCCTCGACGGGGAGCAGCGTGCCGACCTCATGATCCACTCCCTGGAGCAGATCTACCCGGGCGTGGACATCCGCAGCCACGTGATCGGCACCCCCATCACGGTGTCCTGGGAGTCCGACCCCAACTTCATGGGCGCGTTCAAGGCGAACCTGCCTGGCCACTACCGGTACCAGGAGCGCCTGTACACGCACTTCGACCAGGAGTCCCTGGAGGAGGGCCACCGCGGCATCTTCCTGGCCGGCGACGATGTGTCCTGGACCGCCGGCTGGGCCGAGGGCGCCGTGACCACGGGCCTGAACGCCGTGTGGGGCGTCGTGAAGCACCTGGGCGGCGCCTCCGCCGAGACCAACCCCGGCCCGGGCGAGTTCCTGGCCGAGTACGGCCCCAAGCGCCTGGCCTGACTCTGGCTGCTCGCTCGGCCGAGCGTTCCGGTGCCCGACTGTTTCTGCGCCCTGATTCACTTTTTGCGGGGATATTGACTCGCGAAAAGTGAATCAGGGCGCGCTTTTGCGTGTATACGCTCTTGGTCTTCCTCACCGCGGTTGTCCACATCGGTCCTCTCGCAGGAGCTTCCGGCACCGCCGGCCGTCAGGATTTCCGTATGAACAGGAAGTCGATCCACCTCATACGGACCGCTGATGTGCTGGTGCATGGGATGGATTCCAGGGAACTGACGCGGCGTACCAAACAAGGAAAGCTACGGAGAATTCGGCGTGGGTTTTACGTCGGTTCCGAGGAGTGGAACAGCGCTTCTCCAGCAGACCGTCACGAGCTTTTTCTTCGTGTCGCCGTGGAGACCGCCGAAGTCCGACTGCCCCTCCACGGGATCAGCCGCGCCTTCGTGCTGGGCCTCCCGCTCCGTCGGCTCCCTGAGGAAGCGCACTTGGCCGACACCGTCCGGGGTGGAGGCCGCTCACAGCCGGGGATCGTCCGGCACCGGCCCGACGGACGCCATCGGCAAGTCCTGACGGTCAGGACGCTCCCATGTTCCGACCCGGTGAACACGGCCCTTGACGTCGCTCTTCGAGAGGATTTCGCGTGGGGCGTGGCGATCCTGGATCGTTTGCTGAACCCGCGGCCGCTCCCCTCAGAGGCGGCGGGAGGCGGGTGGGATTCCCGTGATCGGTCGCAGATGGAGCCTCGCAGGGTCGCTCACATTTCTCAGGGCTGGTCTCTCCCGGAGGGCGCGGGATTCACGGAACACGTCGACCGGCGCTCGACGCCGGCAGGCGCCGAACGGCTGGTGAGAGAGGAACGGGTGGGCCTCGCCCAGGGTCCGCCACCGGGTGCCCCGGTGCGGTGTGACAGGGCCGCAATCCGACGGCTGATCGAGCAGGTGGTGAGCGGTCCAAAACGGAGGAAACTGCAGGCCAGGCTCGCGTTCGCAGACGGTGACGGGTTCCTGCCTGGCGAGTCCCTGAGTCGAGTGGCCATGTATGACCAGGGATTTCCTCAGCCGGAGCTTCAGTCCGCATTCCAGGACCGGTCTGGCTTGATCGGATACACGGATTTCTATTGGCGGAACTGGAATCTGGTGGGCGAGTTCGACGGGGAGGAGAAGTACGTCAAGCCCGAATACCTGAAGGGCCGAACCGTCTCCCAGGTGGTCAGGGCCGAAAAGACGCGCGAAGACCGGCTGAGGAGGCTCGGTCTGACGGTCATTCGTTGGACCTGGGCGGACGTGGTGCAGCCGGAGCGGCTGGCGTCTCTGCTCCGTAGCGCCGGCCTTCCTGTTTCCATGCGGCCCCGGTGGACGCTCCAGAGCTGAGTCGTCCCCAACGAATTGCGCCCTGATTCACTTCCTGCGGGTCAATATCCCCGCCTGAAGTGAATCAGGGCGCACAACGGCAAGCCCTAGTTGAACACCACGGTCCGGGTGCCGTCGAGGAGGACCCTGTGCTCCGCGTGCCACTGGACGGCCTGAGCCAGGGTGCGGCCCTCGACGTCGCGGCCCATCTGCACGAACTCCTCGGCCGTGCGGGCGTGGCTGACGCGGATCACCTCCTGCTCGATGATCGGGCCCTCGTCCAGGTCGGCCGTCACGTAGTGGGCCGTGGCGCCGATCAGCTTCACGCCCCGCTTGTGCGCTTGGTGGTACGGCTTGGCGCCCTTGAAGGACGGCAGGAACGAGTGGTGGATGTTGATCGCGCGGCCTTCGAGCTCGCGGCACAGGTCGTTCGAGAGGATCTGCATGTAGCGGGCCAGGACGGTCAGCTCGATCTCCTCCTTCTCGATGATCTCCAGCAGCTGCCGTTCGGCGTCGGCCTTGGTGTCCGCGGTGACGGGGATGTGGTGGAACGGGATGCCGTAGAACTCGGCGAGCGGCGCCAGATCCGTGTGGTTCGAGACGATCGCCGGGATCTCGATGGGCAGGGTCCCCGAGCGGTGCAGGAACAGCAGGTCGTTGAGGCAGTGGGCCGCCGTCGAGCACAGCACGAGCGTGCGCACCTTCTGGCCGACCGGGTGCACGTCCCAGCGCATCCCGAAGGCGTCGGCCACCGGGGCGATCGCCGCGCGGACCGCTTCGGCTCCCGCCGACGTCGTGACCTCCACCCGCATGAAGAACGTGCCGGTGGTGACGCTGCCGTACTGCTGCGAGTCGGCGATGTTGCATCCGACGGTCAGGAGGGCACCGGAGACGGCGTGGACGATGCCGGGGCGGTCGGGGCAGGAAAGGGTCAGCGTGTATGACGTAGGCGCTTCAATCACAAGGCTAAGGATATCCGCCGTGCGGTACGCTAGTGCCGTCGCAACTGGCGTCGGATGGGTCACCATCAGGGAGCGGCACAGTCGAAGACCACGGATCGTCCGCCTGGGCCGAGGGTCACGTTTTCCTACGCGTTGCCGCGTGGATCCTTGGCCTGCGCTTCAGCGGCGCGCCGGGGGACCATGCGACGGCGCCAGGAGCCTGACCTGCAATCACCTCCACGTATCGCCAGGAGTATTCTGTGACCTCTGTACCCGCGCAGGAATCCGTCAGCAACCTTCCGCTGGCTGAAGTCGACCCGGAAATCGCCGCCGTCCTCGAGCGTGAGCTGAATCGCCAGCGCACCTACCTCGAGATGATCGCCTCTGAGAACTTCGTCCCCGTCTCCGTGCTCCAGTCCCAGGGCTCGGTGCTGACCAACAAGTACGCGGAGGGTTACCCCGGACGCCGCTACTACGGCGGCTGTGAGGAAGTCGACGTCGCCGAGTCGCTGGCCATCGAGCGCGCCAAGGCCCTCTTCGGCGCCGAATTCGCCAACGTCCAGCCGCACTCCGGCGCCACCGCCAACGCGGCCGTCCTGCACGCGATCGCCCGTCCCGGCGACACCCTCCTCGGCCTGTCCCTGGATCACGGCGGTCACCTGACCCACGGCATGAAGATCAACTTCTCCGGCCGTCTGTTCAACATCGTGGCCTACGGCGTGGACCCGGAGACCTCCCTCGTGGACATGGAGGAGGTCCGCCGCCTCGCCCTGGAGCACAAGCCGAAGGTGATCATCGCCGGCTGGTCCGCCTACCCGCGTCAGCTCGACTTCGCCGCCTTCCGCGAGATCGCGGACGAGGTCGGCGCTTACCTCTGGGTGGACATGGCCCACTTCGCAGGCCTCGTGGCCGCCGGAGTGCACCCGAACCCGGTCCCGCACGCCCACGTCGTATCCTCCACGGTGCACAAGACCATCGGCGGCCCCCGCTCCGGCTTCATCCTGACCAACGACGCCGATCTCGCCAAGAAGATCAACTCCGCCGTCTTCCCGGGTCAGCAGGGCGGCCCGCTCATGCACGTGATCGCCGCGAAGGCCACCGCCTTCAAGATCGCCGGCACCGCCGAGTTCAAGGACCGCCAGGAGCGCACCCTGCGCGGCGCCGCGATCCTCGCCGACCGTCTCAACCAGCAGGACGTCCAGGACGCCGGCATCGCCGTCCGCTCCGGCGGCACCGATGTGCACCTGGTCCTGGTGGACCTCCGTGACGCCGCGATCGACGGCAAGCAGGCCGAGGATCTCCTCCACGAGGCCCACATCACGGTCAACCGCAACGCCGTCCCGAACGACCCGCGCCCGCCGATGGTCACCTCCGGTCTGCGCATCGGCACCTCCGCCCTGGCCACCCGTGGCTTCGGCGACGCCGAGTTCACCGAGGTCGCCGACGTGATCGCGCTCGCACTGCTCCCCGGCGCCGACATCGACGCCTTGCGTGCCCGTGTGGACGTCCTGGCCTCGGCCTTCCCGCTGTACCCGGGCCTCTCTCAGTGACGGAACAGTCCATGACCGCGAAGATTCTGGACGGCCGGAAGGCCTCCGCCGAGATCAAGCAGGAACTCACCGAACGCGTCGCCGCTCTCAAGGAGCGCGGCGTGGTCCCGGGCATCGCCACCGTGCTGGTGGGCGCCGATCCGGCGTCCCAGCTGTACGTGTCGATGAAGCACAAGCAGTCCAAGGCGATCGGGATGAACTCGATCCAGAAGGAACTGCCGGCCGACGCCACCCAGGAGCAGGTCGAGGCCCTCATCGATGAACTCAATGCGGACCCCACCTGCCACGGGTACATCGTTCAGCTCCCGCTGCCGAAGCACCTGGACACGGACGCGATCCTGGAACGGATCGATCCGGCCAAGGACGCGGACGGCCTGCACCCCACGAACCTGGGGCGCCTGGTCCTGAATGTGAACAACCCCATCGACACCCCGCTTCCGTGCACCCCGCGCGGCGTGATCGAACTGCTCCTGCGGAACGATTACGACCTCAAGGGCAAGCACGTGGTGGTCGTCGGGCGCGGTGTCACGATCGGCCGGTCCATCGGGCTGCTGCTCACCCGTCGCGAGATCAACGCCACGGTGACCCTGACCCACACGGGCACTACGAACATGTCGGAACTGCTGCGCCAGGCCGATGTGATCGTGGGCGCCGCGGGAGTGCGGCACATCGTCAAGGCGTCGGACGTCAAGCCGGGCGCGGCCCTGCTGGATGTCGGCGTGACCCGCGAGACGGATCCGGAGACCGGCAAGAGCCGCGTCTACGGTGACATCGATCCGGCCGCCGCCGAGGTGGCCGGCTGGATCTCCCCGAACCCGGGTGGCGTGGGTCCCATGACGGTGGCCCTGCTCATGACCAATGTGGTGGAGGCGGCGGAGCGCGCGGCAGCGCACGCCTGAGTCCCCGACCACGCACGACGGCGCCGGATCCCTTCGCGGGGTCCGGCGCCGTCGTGTTTCCGGCTCCGTCGTGGTCCGGCGGGCGGGTCGTCATCCCTTTCGCGCGGGGTCGCGTTCGCGGGGTCCCGCGGAACCGGCCGTGAACAGCAGCGCGTCGCCCAGGGCGGTCCGCTGGTGTTCGACGGCGGCGCCCCGTCGCGTGCTACTCAGCAGCCCGGCCTCGCGCAGGGCCGTGAGGTGGTGGACCGCCGTCGACGGAGCTATTCCGCACAGCCGTGCTACATCGCTGGTGTTCCGGGCGCCGTCGAGGACGCTGAGGACTGCGGCCCGACCCGTGCCCAGCAGGCGGGCGAGCGCCCGGCCGTCGGAGGGAGCGCCGGACCGATGCCACTCGGGCGAGAGTCCGAGGACCGGGTAGAACACCGTGGGCTGGACGGGAGCCTCCGTGAGGACCGAACACCACGGGCTCGACAGCACCGACGGCACGAGCAGCAGCCCGTGCCCGCGGCAGTCCACCTCTTCCTGCCAGGCGTTCATCCGCACGCGGACCTCGCCGGGCCGCCAGGACACACGGTCGTGGAGGCCGCCGACCATGGTTCCCGCTCCGTGTCCGGCCATGACGCCGGTCCGCTGGGAGATGTCGGCGAGCAGGAGTCGGCGGATCTGCGGCCACTGCGGCTCCAGCAGCGCGTCCCACACTGCGGACCAGGCTTCCGCGATGCGCCCCAGTGCGAGAGCGGGGCGCTCGGCCATCCGCTCCACCACGGCGTGCCGGGGCCCTTCCGCGAGACGCAGGACCTTGCGCAGCTGATGCGCTGCGACGTCCGGGGGAGTGGCGCGGAGCGTGGCGAGTTCTTCGGAGGGGGTGAGGTCGGGGCCCGGTGGGCCCGTGAGGAAGTCCGGGAAGTAGCCCTGCGGCGCGATGAGGAGCGCCAGGAGCCCGAAGGCCTCCTGCGGCACGGACTGCCGCGCTTCGCGGAGCCATCCCCAGTGCAGCGGCCGGGACTGGGCCGTCTGCACCAGCCGGACCGCCGCGGCGAGTTCGTGTCCGGGCGAGATGCCGAACCTCAGGGATGCGACATCCTCCAGGCCGAGTCGGAACGTCACGATGTTTCGATCCATATCGAAAGGTTAGCGGCCTCGTGCAGGGTGGGCGAGAGTGAAGGCACATCGCCGGACGGCGGTGTCTGAGGAGGATGAGATGGACGCGGAGAGCATGGTGCTGCTGGAGCCCGGCAGCCTGGCCTTGCCGGGAGGGACGGCGGAACGGTTCGAAGGCGGGGACTTCGGGGTGGGCCTTTCCTACTTCCTTGTCCGGACCCCTCCGGGGAAGGGCCCCGCCGTGCACCGGCACCCCTATGCGGAGACCTGGCTGGTGCTCGAAGGCGAGGCGACCTTCCATCTCGACGACGGCGACCGCCCGGCGGGCGCCGGATCCACGGTGATCGTCCCGGCCGGACACTGGCACGGCTTCACGAATCACGGTCAGGTCCCACTGCTCATGGTCTGCCTGCACGATTCACCGCGGATCATCCAGGAGTTCCGGGACCAGGCCGGCTAGGCCGGCTAGTTCGCCCCGGCCGGCCGGGCCGCGACGGGACGGGACGGGACGAAGCAGCACGACACGACAAACGACGACGAAGGACACGACATGTCATTTCAGGCATACCTCGATGCGATCGAGGACAAGACGGGCAAGACCCCGCGGCAGCTGGTCGAGGAGGCCCAGGCCAAGGGCTTCGGCGAGGCGGGGGTGAAAGCGGGAGTGATCCTCGAGTGGCTCAAGGACGAGTACGGCCTGGGGCGCGGACATGGCATGGCGCTGGTGCACGTCCTGAAGAACGGGCCAACCATCAGCGACAAACACGTCGGCAGTGGTGGCACCCATGCCGACGCGTCCACGGAACTGTGGCTCGACGGCAAGGCGAGCAAACCACAGCCGTGACGGCCGGAGCGGCCCTTTTCCACATACTCCACCCGGGGGACGCGGCCGGCTGCCGCGACGTTTAGGCTCGGGATCATGAACAGTGCCCGCCGACGCCGGATCGTCCAATTCGGTATTCCGTGCGCCGTGGCGGTGATCCAGGTTCTCGGCACGGTGGCCATGGCGCACTGGCGCGGTCTGGACCTGCCGCCCGCGACGGTGCTGTTCCTCCTGGCCGGTCCCGCCGCACTGCTGTTCATGCGCCGCCGGCCGGCCCTGGTACTGGCTTTCCAGGTGTTGCTCGCGGGTTGTTATGTGCTTCTTTCCTTGCCGTGGGGGCCGGTGTTCGTGGCCTTCGCCGTGGCCTTGTTCAATGCCTCGCTCCGGGGGAGACGATGGCAGTCCTGGGCCGTGGTGGGCCTTGTGGGGCTGCTGGCCGCGCTGCAGGAATTCGGGTGGCTTCCGCTGCGCGAGGCGATGTGGAGTCCGCCCTGGGCTGCCGGTGCGCCGTGGGCGGCCACGCCGGCCCTGGCGGCGGCGACCGCATGGCTCGCGGTTCTCGTCCTCCTGGGGGAAGCGGGCCGGCGTCGTCGGTCGAGGCTGGCGGAGCTGAGAGAGCAGCGGGCGGCGCGGGAGCAGGCCGAACGGGACGAATACCGTCTGGCTCTGGCCCGCGACATCCATGACGTGGTGGGTCACTCGCTGTCCCTGATCAACGTGCAGGCTTCCGTGGCGCTGCATCTGGGGGAGAAGGACCCGGCTCGGCTGACCGAGGCGCTGCGGAACATCAAGGATGCGAGCAAGGACTCCCTGGCCGAGGTGCGGGACCTGCTGGATGTCCTGCGGGAGCAGGCACCGGCGGGGACTGAACCCGGTCCGACCGTGGTGGCCGGGGAAGATGCCGCCCGGAGCGCGCCTCGCACGCCGCCCGTGCGTCACCGGGCCATCGCCGAGGTGGAGGCGCTCGTGGAGGAGGCGCGCGCCGTCGGCGTGAGGGTGGAGATCGAACCGTCCGACGGTCTGAAGGCCTGGCAGGCCGGAACCTCGCCTCTGAACCCAGCAACGGCGGATGCCCTGTTCCGGGCGGTGCAGGAAGGACTGAGCAACGTCCGGCGGCACGCCAGTGCCCAGGAAGCCGTCCTGGAGTGCGGATCCCGGAGGGACGGGGTGTGGTTCCGGCTCAGCAGCCCGGTGGATGGGACGGTCGGCGCGATATCCGAGGGGCACGGGCTCCGGGGCATGCGGGAGCGCGTGGCCGCGTGCGGCGGATGGATGTCCGTCCGTGCAGAGGGCGGCCGGTACCTTCTCGAGGTCAGTGTGCCCCGGAGGGTGGACGAGCCGTCGAACAGCGCGGAAGGCAGTGCAGGAACCCCGGGGATCGAGGTCGCACCATGATGAGCAGTGAATCAGGAACCGACCGTCCCATCCGGGTGGCGCTCGCGGATGACCAGGGCCTCATCCGGGCCGGATTCCGGGCGTTGATCGAAGCCGAGGACGGCCTGGCGATCGTGGGTGAGGCGTCCACCGGTCGGGAGGCGGTGGCCCTCGCACGGCGGACCCGGCCGGACGTGATGCTGATGGACATCCGGATGCCGGACGGCGACGGGCTGGAAGCCACCCGGGACATCGCCCGCCAGGGGCCGTTGCCGCGGATCATCATCCTGACCACTTTCGGGCTCGACGAGTACATCGTGGACGCCATCAGGGCCGGCGCCGCGGGGTTCCTCGTCAAGGACACCGAACCGGCGGAGCTGCTGCGGGCCATCCGTGCGGTCCACGACGGCGACGCGCTCCTCTCGGCGCCGGTCACCCGACGGGTCCTGGACTACCTCAAGGGCCAGGGCGGTTCGGCGGCGCCCCGGAGCCTGGCGGAGATCACCGAACGTGAGCGGGAAGTCCTGGCGCTGGTCGGGGAAGGGCTCAACAACGCCGAGATCGCCGAGCGCCTGTACATCACGCCCCTCACGGCCAAGACCCACGTCTCCCGGATCATGGGCAAGCTGGGGTGCCGGGACCGGGCGCAGCTGGTGGTCGCGGCCTACGAATCCGGGCTGGTCAGGCCCGGATGGACGCCGTGACCCGGTGATGCCAACGGTGATGCTGGGAGGTCGTGACGCTGGGACCTCGGCGTCGAGGGGTTCCTCTGAAGCTGCATTTCCGTCACGCAGTGGCGCTGCGTTGATGAAGCTGTGATCCCCGGTGACCTGTGTGGTCCTGACCCCATGGCACGGTGGCCTCCTGGTCGGGTGTCGGCGCGGTCCAGTGGGGTAGTGGCTTCGCTCCACGCGGAACCGAATCGCGGTGACGCTGCGTTGATGGTCCTGCGACTCTGCGACCTTGTCACCCGGCGACTCTGCGACCCTGCAACCTTGTTGCCCGGCGGCCCGGCGGCCCGGTGGCCCGGCGGCTCTGCGATCCTGCGACTCTGCGACCTTGTGGCCCGGCGGCTCGCCCATGCAGCCTGGCACTGCTACCGGCGACGTCCGGCGTGCTCCGGGCCCGTACTCCCGCGGGAGTACACGCGCCCCCGAAGTGTTTCCCCACGGCAGACGCCTCGGAACAGCGACCCGCGAAGGATGGAATCAGGCCGGAACACCGGCCCGTCACGGCCGTCGAGGACGGCCCCACGAAAGGTTCCATCATGGTCACCACAGCACTTCTGGCAGCCCCGGCCATCGCCGCTCATGGCATGTGGGCCGGGGGATTCTTTCCCTGGTTCCTCATCTTCCCGTTCTTCTGGTTCATCCTGCTCTTCGTCGGGCTGTTCTTCTTTGCCCGTCGTCGGCGTCACTGGGCCGGGCAGGCCGGCCGGATGGGCGCGGAGTCGGTCCTCCGGGAACGGTATGCCCGGGGAGAGATCGACGAGACCGAGTACCGCCAGCGCCTGGAAGTCCTCCGCGCGAACTCCTGATCCGATCGGGTGTCAGGCGACGCCTCCCCTCGAGTCCGCTGGCAAGGGGGTGAATCCGCTACATCTGAGAGCGGATTCACCCCTTCACCAGCGGACTCAGCCAGGTCGAGGCCAGCCCGAGAGCCCTCAAGCCGGCCTGGACCCACCCTCCGCTGAACTCGCTATGAACGGGTTGACCTCGCTACTCCGGGTAGCGAGGTCAACCCGTTCATAGCGAGTTCAGCACAATGTCGAGAGCGGGATAGCGAGGTCAACCCGTTCATAGCGAGTTCAGGACGGTGGCGAGTGCGAGACAGCGAGGCCAGCCCCTTCCTACGAGTTGGCCGCTGTGACCCCCGCCCACCCCGTCCGCCACCACCCCGCCCGCCCCCGCCCACACCCGTCCGTTCGCCCGGCGGGAACATGGACGGGTGCGGTCCGCGATTGAGAGAGAATGGATGCATGCGATCTCTTGGACCCGAAGACACCCAGTCCGGCGCCGGCACGCGCTTCAGCGCGGCCAAGGCCAGCACCTTCAGGATCGGCGGCCTGGGCATGTCCGTCCTGGTCCTCGCCTTCCTCGTGGCAGTGATCTTCGCCGCGAACCAGAACAGCGTGGTGGGCTGGTTCGTCGTCGTCATCTCGCTGGGGTGGCTGCTCCTCGCGGCGTTCGTCGTGTTCAGCATCCAGCGTGCGACCAAGCGGGCCGCGGCCAAGCTGAATGAAGCGAGCAACGCCTTCAACGCGGCAGCCGGCCGGGCGCCGTCGTCGTCCTCCGAAGGGACGCGGCTCGTGGCGCAGGACGGCGAGTCCACGCGCATGCGGGACATGAAGCTGGACCACTCGTTCAAGATCGTCCAGGTGCAGGCCCGGGTGATCGAAGAGGAGCTCGCCAAGGGCGCCGCGGGCGACCAGGACATGGTCACCCGCGCCCTCGAGACCATCACCATCACCGCCACCAACGCACGTGACATGATCAAGTCCGGCGGGGCCACCGAGGCACCGGTGACCGGCACCGTCATCGACTAGAGTTACGAGGGTGAACGTGGCTGAGAAGGACTATCTGCGCATTGCGACCGTCAACGTCAACGGCATCCGGGCCGCCTACCGCAAGGGCATGGCCGAATGGCTCGCCGGCCGGGACGTGGACATCCTCACGCTTCAGGAGGTTCGCGCCCCTGATGATGTGGTCTTCGATCTGATCGGTGAGGGCTGGCACATCCTGCACGCCGAGGCGGAAGCCAAGGGCCGTGCCGGCGTCGCGCTGGTCTCCCGGGAGAAGCCCCTCGCCACGCGCGTGGGCATCGGTGATGACTACTTCGCCACCACCGGCCGCTGGGTGGAGGCCGACTTCGGACTCCCCAACGGTGAGAAGCTCACGGTCGTGAGCGCCTACGTGCACTCGGGTGAGGTGGACACCCCCAAGCAGGTGGACAAGTACCGCTTCCTCGACACGATGATCACCCGCCTGCCGGCTCTGGCCGCTGAGAGCGACCACGTCCTGATCACGGGTGACCTCAACGTGGGCCACACCGAGCTGGACATCAAGAACTGGCGCGGCAACACCAAGCGCGCGGGTTTCCTGCCGGAGGAGCGCGCCTACTTCGATCGGTTCTTCGGTGAGGAGATCGGGTTCAAGGACGTGGCACGTGAGCTGGCCGGCCCTGTGGACGGTCCGTACACCTGGTGGTCCCAGCGGGGCCAGGCGTTCGACAACGACACGGGTTGGCGTATCGACTACCACATGGCCACCCCCGCCCTCGCCGCCCGCGCGCGGCAGGCCGTGGTGGACCGCGCAGCCAGCTACGACACCCGTTTCTCCGACCACGCACCACTGGTGGTCGACTACAGCCTCTGAGAGGCAGCGCGCCGGGGTGACCCGCGCGTTCCCAAGGACACCATGAGCCACAACACCATCACCGAAGAAGAATTCCTCACCCTGCACGCCGACCGCAGGCCCCGCGTCCTCTCCGGGATGCAGCCGTCCGCGGATTCGCTGCACCTGGGCAACTACCTGGGGGCCCTGGTCAACTGGGTCAAGGCTCAGGAGGATTACGACTCCTTCTACTTCATCCCGGACATGCACGCGATCACCGTGCCCCAGGACCCGGCCGAGCTGGCCGAGCGCACCCGGCGGACGGCCGCTCAGTACATCGCCGGCGGCATCGACGTCGAGAAGTCCACGCTGTTCGTCCAGTCGCACGTGCCCGAGCACGCACAGCTGGCCTGGGTCATGATGTGCATCACGGGCTTCGGCGAAGCCTCCCGGATGACCCAGTTCAAGGACAAGTCGGCCAAGGGCGGCCTGGACTCGGCGGGGGTGGGCCTGTTCACGTACCCCATGCTCATGGCCGCGGACATCCTGCTCTACCTGCCGGACGCCGTGCCGGTGGGCGATGACCAGAAGCAGCACGTGGAACTGGCCCGTGACCTGGCCCAGCGGTTCAACCACCGATTCGGCGAGACGTTCCGCCTGCCCAAGGCCCTGATCCGTAAGGATGGCGCCCGGATCTACGATCTGCAGGCGCCCACGTCCAAGATGTCCAAGTCCGCGTCGAGCCCCAACGGCCTCATCAACATCCTGGATGAGCCGAAGGTGATCGCCAAGCGCATCAGGTCCGCCGTGACGGATGCGGGCACGGAGATCTCCTTCGACCGCCAGGAGAAGCCGGGCGTCAGCAATCTGCTCGAGATCCTCTCCACCGTGAGCGACACCCCCGTGGAGACGCTGGTCGAGGAGTTCCAGGGCAAGATGTACGGCCACCTCAAGGTCGCCGTCGCGGACGCCGTCGTCGAGCGTCTGGAGCCGATCCGGGCCCGCACGCTGGAACTGCTGGAGGACCCGGCCGAACTCGACCGTCTTCTGGCCCGCGGCGCGGAGAAGGCCCGCGCCGTCGCCGCACCGGTGCTCGCGGACGTCTACGAGAAGGTGGGTTTCCTGGCTCCTGCAGGACAGGCAGACTGAACCCATGTGCCAGGAGCCGAACGCCGGGGGCGCCGTCACTCAGCAGGGTCCCGACCCTGCTGAGGAGACGCAGCCCTGTGTCGGCGTGATCATCGGCTTCCCGGAGGACATCGCCTCCGAACTCCAGGTCTGGCGCGCCTCCTTCGGCGATCCCATGGCCTCCCACGTCCCCGCGCACATCACGCTGGTGACGACCACCCCGGCCGCCGACTGGCCCAGCGCGCTGGAGCACGTCCGCTCGGTCGCCACGGACACTGCCCCGTTCACCATCACCCTGAACGGCACCGGATCCTTCCGGCCCGTGTCACCCGTGGTGTACCTGAACGTGGTCGACGGATTCGAGGACTGCGTGCAGCTGCACGAGGCCCTCCAGGCCGGGCCGCTGGACCGCGAACCGGCCTTCCCCTATCACCCGCACGTCACCGTGGCCCATGATGTAGGGGAGAGCAGTCTGACCGACGCCGAGGAGGCCCTGGCCTCCTACGCGGCCACCATCACGGTGGACCGCATCGGTGTGTACGAGCACGTGGCCAACGGATTCTGGAAACTACGGGAGGAAGTTCCTCTTGGCGGGACACCGAAACAGCGCTGAGGCGCCCGAGAACAGCACTGAGCCCTTGCCGGAAGACCCGGTAGGGGAGGAGGTCTCGCCCCTCGACAGGGCGGGCCTCCGCCGTGAGGAACGACGACGCCGGGACGCCCTCTGGCGCGGATTCGGCCAGGGGCAGCGGACCCCCGCCTTCCTCGGGGCCTTCTTCGCCTGGCTGGCGGCCCTGAGCGCCACCTGGCTTCCGCTGAGGGTCTGGGGCAACTTCCAGGCCCGCAACGGCTCGCTCGTGGCGGGCGGGGTGGCCTTCCGGATGTTCTTCTCGATCGGCGCGCTGACGGTGGCCGGTTTCGGCATCAGCGGCCTGGTGCTCAACGGTCACCCGGAGTTCCGCGACAGCATCCTGACCGCCGCGTCCAAAGCGCTGCCCGGGGTGCTCAAACGCGGTGACGGCCCGGGCCTCATCGACCCCGACAAATTCCTCGACCCGGGTGGCCTGAGCTGGACCGTGGTCCTTTCCCTGATCGTCGCCCTGTTCAGTTCGCTGGGCTGGATCGGCGGCACTCGCGAAGGCATGCGTCAGGTGGCCGTGCAGCCGCCCCTCAAGGAGAACTTCATCGTCGCGAGGCTCCTGGACCTGGCCACCCTCCTGCTGATGGCGCTGGCTCTGCTGCTCAGCGTCGGCATCACCCTGCTCTCCAGCGACCTGCTGGCCCACCTTCTGGCCGGCACACCCTTCGAGCAGGTCATGCGGTTCCCGTTCCTGGCGATCGCTGCGGGCCTGATCCTGAACGGCTGCACCGGGGCTCTGCTGATGCGGGTGGGAGCCCGGCTGAAGTTCCCGCGGAAGCCGTTCCTCGAAGGCGTCGTGATCTGCGCCGTCATCCTGACGATCATGCAGGCCCTGAGCAGCGAACTGCTCGGCATGGCCACCAAGAACCCGGTCATGGCCTCGTTCGGGATCGTCGTGGGTGTCCTGGTGTGGCTGAACCTGCTCAGCATGGTGCTGCTGCTGTGCACGTCGTGGTCCACCGTGCGTGCGGCCGACGTCGAAGCGGCATCCTCCGCTGGGTCCGACGAGGCCTGAGCGCCCGTCGGCGGGCGTCGCCGCAGTCCGCTGGCCCTTGGGCGCTGCGGGCCCTCTGCTCTCCTGAGACCCTCGGCCGTCCTCAGACGCTGAGGTACTGCTCCGCCCACGCGGAGATGATGCGCGCCACGCGCGCCGCCTGTCCCTTGCCCGTCAGGAGGTGCTCGGTGCCCTCCAGCGAGACGAAGCTCCGGGGGTGCCGGGCCGTCTGGAAGATGGCGCTGGCGTTGTCGATCCCCACGGTGTTGTCGGTGGGGGAGTGGAGCACCATGAGGGGCCGGTGCAGGCCACGGATGCACTCTCTCAGATCGGCCTGCTGGACGTCCTCCACGAAGTGCCGGCGCACCTCACGACGGCGGCCGCCCAGGTCCACCTCGGCACTCCCGGTGGACAGGATGGTGTCAACCTCGGCATCGAACATGTGCTCCACATGCCGGGGCTCATACGGTGCGGCGACGGTCGCGACGGCGGCCACCTCGGGGAGTGACGACGCCGCGGCGAGCACTGCGGCCCCGCCGAAGGAATGGCCGACCAGGAGGCTGATCTGCTTGCCTTCGCCGCGCAGGAACTCCGCCGCCTTGATGGTGTCCGCCACCTTGACGCTGAAGGAGCCGTCCGACCAGTCCCCGGCGGAATCGCCCAGCCCGAGATTGTCGAAACGCAGCATCCCGACGCCCTGCTCGGCGAGGCCCTTGCAGATCCGAGAGGCCGACGGGCTGTCCTTGCCCAGCGTCAGCCCGTGAGAGAACAGGCCCCAGCCGCGGACCGGTCCGTCCGGGACGTCCAGGATGCCGGCCAGGCGTGCGCCCGTGCTGCCGTCGAAGCTGACCTTGAGGGTGGTGGGCATCGGGCCGCCTTTCATCTGTCGTAGCCCTCAGAAGCGTACCGGGCCGGGGTCCCGCGTGCCGGATGTGAAGCACTTCGACGTCATGCCGGCCGCCGCGCGCCCAGGAGGCGAAGGCGGTCCGGCGACCACGACGGCGCCAGGAAACGCGAACGGCGCCGCACACCGTGAGGTGAGCGGCGCCGTCCGTCGGCTGCTGAGATCAGATGCTGCGGGTCAGGATCGCCTGCTTGACCTCGGCGATCGCCTGCGTGATCTGGATGCCACGGGGGCAGGCCTCGGAGCAGTTGAAAGTGGTGCGGCAGCGCCACACGCCTTCCTTGTCGTTGAGGATCTCGAGGCGCATGTCACCGGCGTCATCACGGGAATCGAAGATGAAGCGGTGCGCGTTCACGATCGCGGCCGGGCCGAAGTACTGGCCATCGGTCCAGAACACCGGGCAGCTGGAGGTGCAGGCGGCGCACAGGATGCACTTGGTGGTGTCATCGAAGCGCTGACGGTCCTCGGGGGACTGCAGGCGTTCCTTGGTCGGCTCGTGGCCGCCCGGGATGAGGAACGGCATGACCTCGCGGTAGGACTGGAAGAACGGCTCCATGTCCACGATCAGGTCCTTTTCCACCGGGAGACCCTTGATCGGCTCCACCGTGATGGGCTTGGACGTGTCCAGGTCCTTCAGCAGGGTCTTGC